>CABPWC010000160.1 GCA_902461025.1 uncultured Streptococcus sp. | reverse complement strand
GTCCAAGCGATGAGAGCCATACGAAAGGCTACTAGTCCAGAAGCATCATTCAGAAGACCTTCCCCTTTTAGGATATTAGAGACCCGCTTTGGGAAGGAAAAGCGTTGAGAAAGGGATGCGAAGGCGACTAGGTCAGTAGGGCCTAAGGCGGCACCAACTGCTACGCAGGCGGCTAATGGAAGGCTAGCCCAAAGGACATGAGCGACTCCCCCCATGCTTAGAGCTGAGATAAAGATAACTGGAAAAATCAAGTAGAGGACAATCCGCCAGTGTTTTAGGATAGAAGTAATGTCTGCTTCTTGAGCCTCTCGGAATAGTAGCGGCCCAATGACTAAAGCTAGGAATAATTCAGTATCTAAATGATATTGGTTGTTGGGTAAACAAAGTCCAATTCCAATCCCTAACAAAATTTGAATCAGAGGCATGGGTAAAAAGGGCAGAAGCTTATTGGTCGTACTAGAAACAATAAGAACTAGTAAAAATACCAAGAGATAAAAAAGTAAGTTCATCTTCCACCTCCCTATTTTTGTTTACGACAATTTTCAAAAAGTTCCTTTTGTTCTTGGATTTTTTGATCAATCTTTGAGCAGTCCTTATGCTCGATTTTCTTCTGACAACGCTCCATTTCAAGTGAAATCATTTTCTTCTTGATTTTCAGCATTTTTTTACTCATATGTGCTTCATCCAAAATACCAACTGCACGTTCATGTTGGGTTGATTCGACAAAGTTGTGACGAAGAGCTTCGATTTTATCTTTTAGGTATTGTTTATCCATGTCGATACCTTTCTAATTTTTCAATCATAACTAAAAATGGTGGATTGTTAATTTGGTTGAGGGTGCGATAGATAGTAGCAGTATATTCTTGTTGCGGTAACTGACTAACATAATCCATAACTGCATCCCGTTCTATATCTCCGCCTTCATGCCCGTAATAAATCATGATGGCTATTCGTCCGCCTTTAACGAGCATCTGACAGAGTTTTTCAAGTGCCTCAATGGTTGTGTGAGGTTTAGTAATGATAGACTTATCGGCAGTAGGAAGATAACCTAGATTAAAGATGGCTACTTTCACCTCAGTTACAAACTGATCTACGGTTTCATGACCTTGTAGAAGTAACTCGATATTGGTCAAACCGGCTTCTTGTAGACGTTGACTTGTTTTTTGAAGAGCTTGTTCTTGTATATCAAAAGCGTAGACTTGTTTAGCTAATTTGGCAAGGAAAAGTGTATCATGTCCATTTCCCATTGTTGCATCTACAACAACATCATCTTTTGTGATGACTTGGGCAAGAAAATCATGCGCCATTTCAAGTGGTTTTTTCATTCATAAACTCCTGTTTTACAGCCTTGCATCCTTGGATACTACCCCGACGTCTCATTTCAGCTTCTATGCTATTTAGAACTTCCCATTTATTGAGACTCCACATAGGACCAATCAGCATATCTCTAGGCGCATCACCCGTAATCCTATGGATGACTATATGTTTGGGAATAATTTCAAGTTGGTCACAGATAACTTTCACATAGTCATCTTGACTCATAAGCTGCAGTCTACCCTCGTGATAATCACGTTGCATCCGAGTATTTGTCATAAGGTGAAGTAGGTGAAGTTTAATCCCTTGAATATCATTATCAGTCACACAGCGACGAACATTTTCCACCATCATGTCATGAGTTTCACCTGG
>CABPWC010000159.1 GCA_902461025.1 uncultured Streptococcus sp. | reverse complement strand
TGATAATCTCAATAATCGCATGGTTTATGTGAAACGTGAGGAAGTAGACTTGAGTCAAGCAGGGACTTTATTTGTAGAGGTTATGCAAGAGTATTTTGATCAGAAGAGGAAGTCATGAAAAAAAGAGGAATAGTAGCAGGGATTATAGCAGCCTTGATTGTATTAGACCAATTGGTAAAAGCTTATGTCGTTCAGAATATTGCTCTAGGTGAAGTTAAAACATGGATCCCAAATCTAGTTAGTTTAACCTATCTGCAAAATAGGGGTGCAGCTTTTTCTATGCTTCAAGATCAACAGTGGTTTTTTGCAGTGATTACTCTAGTAGTTATGGCAGGGGCTATCTGGTATTTGCACAAGCATATAGAAGATTCCGTCTGGACAGTCTTTGGATTGATTCTGATTATTGCAGGTGGTCTGGGAAACTTTATCGATCGCGTTAGTCAAGGATTTGTCGTGGATATGTTCCACTTAGACTTTGTCAATTTTGCCATATTCAATGTGGCTGATAGTTATCTGACAGTAGGGGTCGTTGTGTTATTGCTTGCAATGCTAAAAGAGGAAATGAATGGAAATTAAAATTGAAAGAGGCGGGGTACGTTTAGATAAGGCTTTGTCAGATTTGACAGAATTGTCTCGTAGTCTCGCCAATGAACAAATCAAGTCTGGTCAAGTCCTGGTCAACGGCCAGGTTAAGAAAGCCAAGTATACGGTCCAAGAGGGGGATGTCATCACCTATCAAGTTCCCGAACCAGAGGTTTTAGAGTATGTAGCTGAAGATATTCCTTTAGAAATCATTTATCAAGATGAGGATGTAGCAGTAGTCAACAAACCTCAAGGCATGGTTGTTCATCCAAGTGCTGGTCATACCAGTGGTACCTTGGTGAATGCTCTCATGTATCATATCAAAGACTTATCAGGAATCAATGGTGTGATACGTCCAGGGATTGTCCATCGTATCGATAAGGACACATCTGGGCTTTTGATGATTGCCAAAAATGATGAAGCGCACATCGCACTTGCTCAAGAATTGAAGGACAAGAAATCTCTTCGTAAGTATTGGGCCATCGTTCATGGAAATCTTCCAAATGACCGAGGTGTTATTGAGGCGCCGATTGGTCGTAGCGAAAAAGACCGCAAGAAACAAGCTGTGACTGCCAAAGGGAAACCAGCCGTGACACGCTTCCAAGTCTTGGAACGCTTTGGTGACTATTCTTTATTAGAATTGCAACTGGAAACAGGACGAACTCATCAAATCCGTGTGCACATGGCTTATATCGGTCATCCTGTCGCTGGTGATGAGGTATACGGTCCTCGTAAAACCCTAAAGGGACATGGGCAATTTCTCCATGCCAAGACGCTAGGTTTTACCCATCCAAGAACTGATGAAACTATGGAATTTACTGCTGATATTCCCGCTATCTTTAAAGAGACTTTAGAGAAACTTAGAAATGAACAATAAAAAGGACTCAATTGAGTCCTTTTTATTTGCGTTTTTTCTTAGCTTTTTTCATTTTGTTGGCCATACGTTTCATGGATTGCTTCATAGCAAATTCACCGATTTTACCTTTGAGACCTCCACCGAGCATCTGGCTCATATCAGGCATTCCGGCTCCTCCAAGAGCAGACATATCCGGCATACCACCTTGTCCCATCATACCTTCAAGGGCTGACATATCCATGCCACCAGGCATATTTTTAGGAAGGTTGTTAGGGTTAATACCCA
>CABPWC010000158.1 GCA_902461025.1 uncultured Streptococcus sp. | reverse complement strand
GAGTTTGTTGTACCTAAGTCAATACCGATAATTTTAGACATGTGTTTTTCTCCTTGTTGTTTTTTCTTCTTTTTTTCTTTTTGATACTCTTCGCTCACTATTAGTAAAGCCGAACCATTTTTTATCTTTCTTTCATAGTTTAGTGTCGTTTTGGACAAGGTTTTTAAGTTCTCTAGCCTAGTTATACACGACTACCATAGCCGGTCTTAGGATGCGGTCATGGAGTTTGTAGCCTTTTTGGAAGACTTGTGCGATGGTGTCTGCTGGATGCTCGTCATCCGATGGCACTGTTTGAATGGCCATGTGGTAGTTATGGTCAAATTCTCCGTCTGCTGGGATCTCTTCGATCCCTTCTTCTTTCAGAGCATGCACCAAACTTTCTTGGACCATTTCCAAGCCCTTCTTCACATCATCCGTCAATCCTTCGACAGCAAGAGCACGTTCTAGGTTGTCAAGTGACGGCAAAATTGCTTTTGCCAAATCTTGGCTGCGATAACGTTGCAAAAGTTGGCGTTCTTCATTGGCACGACGCTGAATGTTTTGCATTTCTGCGTGGGCACGAAGATATTTGTTTTCAAACTCCTCGGCACGTTCATTAGCCAAGTCCAATTCCGACTTCTCGGGAGTTGTTTCTTCTACTGGTTCAACAACTTCCTCTTCTTTTACTTCTTCATTTTTTATATCTTGGGCCATTTTCGCCTCCTTTAATGATTTCAATCTTAATTCACTTCATAGTGATTGCTGCTGAGATAGCGGTAAAAATCCGTCAACTTCATAGTCAAAACTCGATTGACAACATTAAGTTGATTAACCAATTGTTGATAATCCAAATTGACTGGACCAATAATCGCCAGAATTCCAAACCCACGATAGGGAATCAGGAACTTACTGCTAATCACTGCTAAGTCAGCTAAACAGGATTCTTGGCTATCCGCAACTCGGACACTTTGCATCTGGTCACCAATCAGATTCTCTCGAATTTCCAAAGCAACCTTTTGTGGCTGATCAAAAAACTGATAAGCTGCTAGATTAGCGAAATTCAAAAGATTGACTTTGCCAGAAACCACGATATTTTCATTGAACATTTCTTTGAAGATATGCTCGACGAGATCCATAACGTTATCCGTTGTTGTGAAGTAACGTTGGATAATTTGTGGAATCTCTGTCCGAATCTTGTAGTGAATATCCAAAACAGTCTGATCCAGGAAACGTTCTTGAATCATGGTCTTGAGGCGATTTAAATCCTCCTGCAAGAAATTTCTCGGAATCAAAAACTGACTGGTAACTGTTCTAGACTCATCAAGCGTAAAAACAGCAAGAGCTGTATGTTGCCCGAGGACAACAATATCAAAAGCTGTTAGCTTCTGCCTACTTGGTTCTACATCCAGCGCTACAACCGTACAACCACTCAAGTCTGACAAAATTTTCGTTGCCTCTTGAAGAATATCCTCAAGCTTGAAGAATTCTTGATCAAAGGCTTTTACAATCTCATAAACTTGATTCTCGGCTAAACGGTCAAAGGATAGGGAGTGTTTGACATAGTATTGAAACCCAGCCACACTCGGCATCCGACCACTGGAAGTATGAGCCTTTTCAAGTAAACCTTGCTTTTCTAGAGCTGCCATGTCATTTCGAATGGTAGCACTACTAGAGTTGATAGACTCTTGCAAGGCTTTAGATCCGACAGGTTCGTGCGTTTTGGTAAAGATGTCAATAATCAGATTTAAAATAT
>CABPWC010000157.1 GCA_902461025.1 uncultured Streptococcus sp. | reverse complement strand
AGACGTAGCTTTCGGGAAACTTGGTGTCGTCTACGTCAAATAAAAAAAGTCTTCCAATTCCCTTGCCAAAAATAAGAAAGTGTGATAACATAGTACGGTATGTGGTGCTAGCACATCCGCTATATTAGATCTAATAGGAGGAAAACACAATGGCTAAAGTATGTTACTTTACAGGTCGTAAGACTGTATCAGGAAACAACCGTTCACACGCGATGAACCAAACTAAACGTGCCGTAAAACCAAACCTTCAAAAAGTTACTGTTCTTATCGATGGTAAACCTAAAAAAGTTTGGGCTTCAGCTCGTGCTTTGAAATCAGGAAAAGTAGAACGCGTTTAATAAACATGAAAAGACCTACAGGGTCTTTTTCTTTTGCTCGACAGCTGAAATCATTTGAAAAATCAAGCAAATATCCGATGATACATCATTCTGCTTTTACAGTTGGGCTGAAATATGATAAAATAGAGTATCAACTATTTGAGGTAAAAAAAATGACTGTAAAAATTAATACAAAAGATGGTCAAGTCGAACTGACAGATGATGTGATCGCTACTGTCGTAGGTGGTGCAGCAACTGAAATTTTTGGTGTAGTCGGTATGGCTAGTAAAAATGCCCTCAAAGATAATTTCCAAGCCCTTCTAGGTAAAGAAAATTATTCAAAAGGTGTAGTCGTTAAAGCAGCTGAAGACGGTAGTATTGCAGTTGATGTATATACTGTATTGAGCTACGGTACAAAAATCAGTGAAGTTTCAAAAAATATCCAAGAGCGTGTTCGCTTTAGTTTAGAGAACCAACTTGGAATCACTGCTCAAACTGTGAATGTCTACATTCAAAATATCAAAGTTGTAGGAGAATAATCGTGTCAAATATTACTACAAGCTTATTTCAAGAAATGGTACAGGCTGCTTCAACTCGTTTGAACAAGCAAGCCGAATATGTCAATTCATTGAACGTCTTCCCAGTTCCAGATGGAGATACAGGAACAAACATGGGGATGACTATCGAAAATGGTGCTAAGGAAGTCGCAGACAAACCAGCTTCAACTGTTGGTGAGGCTGCAAGTATCTTGGCTAAAGGTCTTTTGATGGGTGCGCGTGGAAACTCAGGAGTTATCACTTCTCAGCTTTTCCGCGGATTCTCACAAGCCATCAAGACAAAAGAAGAGTTAACAGGGAAAGACCTAGCTCTTGCCTTCCAATCAGGTGTTGAGGTTGCCTACAAGGCTGTTATGAAGCCAGTTGAAGGAACTATCTTGACTGTATCACGTGGAGCTGCCATCGGTGCTAAGAAAAAAGCAGAGCAAACAGATGACGCAGTTGAGGTTATGCGTGCGGCCTTAGAGGGAGCTAAAGCAGCTCTTGCTAAAACTCCAGAAATGCTTCCAGTTTTGAAGGAAGTTGGTGTTGTGGACTCAGGTGGTCAAGGTTTGGTCTTCATCTATGAAGGTTTCCTTTCAGCTCTTACTGGTGAATACAGTGCTTCTGAGGACTTTGTTGCGACTCCAGCCAACATGAGTGAGATGATCAATGCAGAACACCACAAATCTGTAGCTGGGCATGTGGCAACAGAAGACATTACTTTTGGTTACTGTACTGAAATCATGGTTGCCCTCAAACAAGGCCCAACTTATGCTAAAGACTTTGACTACGAAGAATTCCGTAACTACTTGAACGACCTTGGAGATTCTCTACTTGTTGTCAATGACGATGAAATCGTTAAAGTTCACGTCCATACAGAAGATCCAGGACTTGTCTTGCAAGAAGGACTTAAATACGGTAGCTTGGTCAAGGTTAAAGTCGATAACATGCGTAACCAACACGAAGCGCAAGTAGAAAAAGAAGCAGCTCAAGT
>CABPWC010000156.1 GCA_902461025.1 uncultured Streptococcus sp. | reverse complement strand
TAGCTCTTGCAAAAGAAACTAACTTTGCAAAATTTGACGCAACTGTAGAAGTTGCATACAACTTGAACATCGACGTGAAAAAAGCTGATCAACAAATCCGTGGAGCAATGGTATTGCCAAACGGTACTGGTAAAACAGCTCGCGTTCTTGTATTTGCACGTGGTGCAAAAGCTGAAGAAGCTAAAGCTGCTGGTGCAGACTTCGTTGGTGAAGACGACCTTGTTGCTAAAATCAACGACGGTTGGTTGGACTTCGACGTAGTTATCGCTACACCTGATATGATGGCTCTTGTTGGACGTCTTGGACGTGTCCTTGGACCACGTAACTTGATGCCAAACCCTAAAACTGGTACTGTAACAATGGATGTTGCTAAAGCAGTTGAAGAGTCTAAAGGTGGTAAAATCACTTACCGTGCTGACCGTGCAGGTATCGTACAAGCTATCATCGGTAAAGTTTCATTTGAAGCTGACAAGTTGGTTGAAAACTTCAAAGCATTCAACGAAACAATCCAAAAAGCTAAACCAGCTACTGCTAAAGGAACTTACGTAACAAGCTTGACAATCACAACTACTCAAGGTGTGGGTATCAAGGTTGACGTTAACTCACTTTAATTAGTACAAAATTTAAAACAAAAAAGGTTGAGACAGACTTGTCTTCAACCTTTTTATTGTTCTCAAAATAAAGAAATCGAGTTTATAGATAAAAAAGTAGAAGTGTGTGAAAAAACATCTAGATAGAAAATTCAGAAAATTGTTTCTTTTGTCTTGAAAATTTTTGAAAAAATGGTATTATAGAAACAAGTCATTTTAAGAGAAGAGAAAGGGGAACGATGGAGAAAATCATTTTAGATTCACCAAAGTCGGGATCAGAACTTGTTTTGGAAACACTCCGTGATTTAGGAATCGACACGATCTTCGGTTATCCAGGCGGAGCTGTATTGCCTTTATATGATGCTATTTATAATTTTAAAGGTATCCGCCATATTCTAGGTCGTCATGAACAAGGTTGTCTTCATGAAGCTGAAGGTTATGCTAAGTCAACAGGAAAACTTGGTGTCGCAGTCGTCACAAGTGGACCAGGAGCTACGAATGCCATTACAGGTATTGCAGATGCCATGAGTGACAGTGTTCCCCTTTTGGTCTTCACAGGACAAGTCGCAAGAGCGGGAATCGGTAAGGACGCTTTCCAAGAAGCAGATATTGTCGGTATTACCATGCCGATTACAAAGTACAACTACCAGGTTCGTGAGACGGCGGATATCCCACGTGTGATTACAGAGGCTGTACATATTGCGACTACGGGTCGCCCAGGACCAGTTGTTATTGACTTGCCAAAAGATGTTTCAGCTCTTGAAACGGACTTTGTCTATTCATCGGAGATAGATTTACCAAGTTATCAACCAACTCTAGAGCCTAATGAGATGCAAATCAAGAAAATCTTGAAACAACTTTCTAAGGCTAAGAAACCAGTCTTACTAGCTGGTGGTGGTATTAGTTACGCTGAAGCTGCTGCAGAGTTAAATGAATTTGCAGAGCGTTATCAAATTCCAGTTGTTACAAGTCTTTTGGGACAAGGAACAATCGCAACTAGCCACCCTCTATTTTTGGGAATGGGTGGAATGCATGGTTCCTTTGCAGCCAACATTGCTATGACTGAAGCAGATTTCATGATTTCTATTGGTTGTCGCTTTGATGACCGTTTGACTGGAAATCCAAAGACATTTGCTAAGAATGCTAAAGTAGCGCATATAGATATCGATCCTGCAGAGATTGGTAAGATTATCGCTGTTGATATCCCAGTTGTTGGTGATGCGAAAAAGGCCTTGCAGCAGTTACTAGCTGAGCCAATTGTTCGTAATAATACGGAAAAATGGATTGAAAAAGTTACCAAAGATAAGAATCGTGTCCGTTCTTATGATAAGAAGGAACGTGTCGTCCAACCACAAGCAGTTATTGAACGTATAGG
>CABPWC010000155.1 GCA_902461025.1 uncultured Streptococcus sp. | reverse complement strand
TAATAAACTGTAAATGTTATCTGGTCCTCCGGTATTAGAGGGATTTTTATTAAATCATCATCTTCATCAGAAAGTGCGATATCAGCCAGTAAACTAAGACCAATTCCTTTCTTTAAAAGTTCTTTAATGATGACAATGTCGTCACTCTTAAAGAATATTTCTGCCTTGTTTTGATGCTTTTGATTAAGTAGTTCAAAAGCTTTCAGGTGAACAAAGTGTTCGTCTAAAAGTATAAAGGATTGCTCTACTAATTCTTCAAAAGCGAGGGAAGGAGCAGTAGCAAGAGTATGGTTCTTAGATAAAACGACATACAGTTCTTTATGAAAGAGTTCAAGTGTCTCTATTGAAGGATGATTGAGTGGTTCAATCAAGCCGAGTAGGCTTGCATCAAGGTCTCCCTTGAGGAGAAGATTTAATAACTCTACGGAGCCACCACGGATAGGGCGTACTTTTTTTAAAAAATCGAATTTATCTTTTTCGTTTAAGGCAGCAAAGAGATACTGAATGATAATAGGAGGGAATCCGACAGTAGAGTAATGTGCCAAGGAGCGATTAATTTCTTTGTGAGCAGAACTGATCTCAGGTAAGATCTGTTCTGTGTGTTTCAGAAGGATTTGCCCTTGGGGAGTTAGTTTGAAGGAACGATGTGAGGGATCGTGGTGAATCAATTTGCAATTAAAAGATTCCTCTAAGCGCTTGATGGCATAAGAAATAGATGGTTGGCTGACTTTGTGTTGTTTTGCTACTTCCGTATAGGATTGAAGCTGGCAGAGGTCATAAAAATATTGTAGATCTTTTAAATTCATATGGGCTCACTTTCAATAGTTGGAGAAGGAAAATAAGTGGAAATCACCAGATAAATAATTTTTATCCGTATCCCACAATTTGACTATACGAGTATTCGCCGGTTAAAATGTAAGTGAGTCAGGGATTTCAAAGGTTATCTAAGATACTTTCAAAAATGACCAACATCTTTTCTCGTTTATCAATGGGGAGCTGTTTAACCTTCATGTTGATTCTTTTGAGTGAAAGATTGTCAGTCTTATCAGAGGTTGATTCAAGGCTATCAAAATTGAAAAATTCCTCTGGGGTCATCTCTAGGGCGTCAATCACTTTTTCGAGACTGTGAATGGTCAGATTCACATTTTGGTTTTCGAGTTGATTGATATACTTAAGCCCGAGTCCCGCTTGTTCCGAAAGTTCTTCCTGGCTCATTTTATTCTGTGTTCGAAAATATTTCACTTTTTGAGAAATATATTGTTGTAAATAGTTTTTAGTTGTCATATAAATAGAATACAAGTTTTGTATGACAAAAAAACACCTTAAAAAATACAAAGTATTACATAACAAACTTATAGGATATTTATTTTAATTAGGATTGCCAATTTGTATGATTAGTTTCTTTTAGTCAAAAATTTTAGTAAAGAGTGATTATCGATATTAGTGTTTTAAGTATAAAAAAGCTTTTCAGAAAATTGTTCTCGTAGACCCATTATAACATATGCGTACACGATTGTATTCTATATACAACAAAGTTTTGTAAACGGTTTATTTTAATGGTATAATATAAGTAAAAAGGAGGTTGCACTATGACTGCACATGATATTTTAAACAATCCTTTCCTTAATAAGGGAACTGCCTTTACCTTAGAGGAGCGAAAGGAACTAGGCCTTATTGGTTTATTGCCACCTTACGTTCAAACCATTGAGGAACAAGCGGCGCAAACCTATGCACAAATGCAAACAAAGGTCAATGATCTAGAAAAACGTTTGTTCTTAATGGAAATCTTTAATACCAACCGGACTCTTTTCTATTACCTCTTTTCTCAACATTTGGAAGAATTCAATCCAATTGTATATGACCCAACCATTGCAGATACCATTGAAGGCTATAGTGATCTCTTTGTAGATCCACAGTATGCGGGATATCTTGATATTAATCATCCTGAAAACATTGAAGCCACTTTGAAAAATGCAGCAGGGGACCGTGAGATTCGACTCATTGTTGTAACAGATGCAGAAGGAATCCTTGGAATAGGAGACTGGGGAACAAATGGTGTCGATATTTCTGTTGGGAAATTGATGGTCTATACGGGTGCTGCTG
>CABPWC010000154.1 GCA_902461025.1 uncultured Streptococcus sp. | reverse complement strand
ATTGCTCTACGCCATAGTTTGACAGGATTTGAGTTTGCCTGTGGAATTCCAGGAAGTGTCGGTGGCGCTGTTTTTATGAACGCTGGTGCTTATGGAGGTGAGATTGCTCATATTTTGCAGTCTTGCAAAGTATTAACCAAGGATGGAGAAATCGAGACTTTATCAGCCAAGGACTTAGCCTTTGGTTATCGTCATTCAGCTATTCAAGATTCTGGAGCAGTAGTCTTATCAGCTAAATTTGCACTATCTCCAGGGAATTATGAGACTATTAATCAAGAAATGGAACGTTTGACTCACCTTCGAGAACTCAAACAACCTTTGGAATATCCATCATGTGGTTCTGTCTTTAAACGTCCAGTTGGGCATTTTGCAGGACAATTGATTTCAGAAGCTGGTTTGAAGGGCTACCGTATTGGTGGTGTAGAAGTCTCAGAAAAACATGCAGGCTTTATGATTAATGTAGCTGATGGAACTGCTAGAGATTATGAAGACTTAATTGAGTCTGTCATAGAAAAAGTTAGAGAACATTCTGGTGTTACCCTTGAGCGAGAAGTTCGTATCTTGGGTGAACACGAATAACATTATTTTTACATATTATTCAAAGATTGGGATTTTATTGCTAGATAAAAGGTTTAGGACGTTTTATTTCCGACACTTGATTTTAGCATGCTAACAAGGTCCCAATTTGTTATTTTACGAAGAAGAAGGAATTTAGAGGAATTGAAAAAACCAATTATCGAATTCAGAAACGTTTCTAAAGTTTTTGAAGATAGTGACACTACGGTTCTCAAGGATATTAACTTTGAGTTGGAAGAAGGAAAATTTTATACACTGCTAGGAGCGTCCGGTTCAGGGAAATCAACCATTCTCAATATCATCGCAGGTTTGTTGGATGCAACGACGGGTGATATTTTGCTGGATGGCGTGCGAATCAATGACATCCCTACCAATAAGCGCGATGTTCACACAGTTTTCCAATCTTATGCCTTGTTCCCACATATGAATGTCTTTGAAAATGTGGCCTTTCCATTGCGATTGCGTAAGGTCGATAAAAAAGAAATCGAAAAACGTGTCTTAGAAGTTCTCAAGATGGTACAGCTTGAAGGATATGAAAAACGTTCGATCCGCAGGCTATCTGGAGGGCAACGCCAGCGTGTGGCTATTGCCCGTGCGATTATCAATCAACCTCGAGTGGTACTCTTGGATGAGCCCTTGTCAGCACTGGACTTAAAGTTGCGGACAGACATGCAATACGAACTCCGTGAACTCCAACAACGCTTGGGCATCACCTTTGTTTTTGTTACCCATGATCAGGAAGAAGCCCTAGCCATGAGTGACTGGATTTTTGTTATGAATGACGGTGAAATCGTTCAGTCTGGGACACCAGTTGATATCTACGACGAGCCTATCAACCACTTTGTAGCCACCTTTATCGGTGAATCAAACATCCTGCCAGGAACTATGATTGAGGACTACTTGGTTGAGTTCAATGGCAAACGATTTGAAGCGGTCGATGGTGGGATGAAGCCAAATGAACCGGTCGAAGTCGTCATTCGTCCAGAGGACTTGCGCATTACTCTTCCTGAAGAAGGAAAGCTCCAAGTTAAGGTCGATACGCAGCTCTTCCGTGGGGTTCACTATGAGATTATCGCCTATGATGAACTTGGCAATGAATGGATGATTCATTCGACTCGTAAGGCCATCGTTGGTGAGGAAATCGGTCTGGACTTTGAACCAGAAGACATCCACATCATGCGTCTCAACGAAACCGAAGAAGAGTTCGATGCTCGTATCGAAGAGTACGTAGAAATTGAAGAGCATGAAGCAGGTTTGATCAACGCTATTGAGGAGGAAAGAGATGAAGAAAACAACCTCTAAACTCTTTGTAGTGCCCTACATGCTTTGGATTGCCCTCTTTGTATTAGCACCCTTGGTCTTGATTTTTGGTCAATCCTTTTTCAACATCGAAGGCCAGTTCAGTTTAGAAAACTATAAATCCTATTTTGCGTCACAAAACTTAACCTATCTCAAAATGAGCTTCAACTCTGTTCTCTATGCAGGGATTGTAACTCTAGTGACGCTTCTTATCAGTTATCCAACAGCCCTCTTTTTGACTCGTCTCAAACACCGTCAACTATGGCTCATGCTAATCATTTTACCAACCTGGATCAACCTTCTCCTTAAGGCCTATGCCTTTATCGGAATTTTTGGTCAAAATGGCTCTATTAACCAATTCCTAGAATTTATCGGAATTGGTTCTCAGCAGTTGCTATTTACAGATTTCTCATTTATCTTTGT
>CABPWC010000153.1 GCA_902461025.1 uncultured Streptococcus sp. | reverse complement strand
AAATTTGCGACCAAGGAAGATTGTTACAAATATCTAGATACAAAATACGAAAACTATACAGGTGAAGGTCTAGCGAAACCCTTTATTATGGATAATGATAAGTGGGTCCAATCTTAAAGGAAGTGAACAATATGGATACAATATTAGGTTTGATAATTTTATTCCTAATTGGAGTATGGGCTGTTTGGGTTATCAAAGGAAACCAGCAGAGACCAAGGAGAAATGAACGATTTATTGGGTATATCAATAAATACGATAGTGATGGAGAACCTTACCAAGCCGAAGTTTGGGAAGTTACTGAAGATGAGGAGTAGACATATGGAATTACAAGATTTTACGAAACAAGAACAAGAAATGATAAAAAAGGGGTTAACTTTCTCTAAACTGAGCGATAAGGAAACAGCCGATAAGATTATCGCTCTAATCCCTCAAGATATGATTAAACGGATTCCATTTTTTGTTAGAAAACATGCTATTACGCGGACTATTAAGAGAATCTCTCTTGAGTATCCGGAATTGTACGCTGTTGCTGAACAAGAAGGGCAACTTCCAGAAAAAGAAGCTCAAGAATTACGCCAAATTCTGACAACTATTTTCCAAGAGAAAATGAACAAGCATAAGATTAAATAGGAGTTGAGAATGGCTATTGATGGCGTTAAAATCATTGACAGTGATCAAGCTTATGACATTTACAATGAAGTAGTTGGTCGCTATAGAGACGGTGAACATGTAACGAATATTATCAAGGAAATCCTTGATACGGAGAAAGATTACTGTCAAACAGATCTTTTTACAGAAATTTATTGGACTGTTCTTGCCTATTCACTGTGGAAGATTGGTCATCTGACAGGCGACATCAGAGATAAAACCTTAGAGCTTATCAAAAAAGGTCCTGATCCATTTTGGTTGGAAATAGATTCAAAGGCTTTGAAGCAAAGGCAAAAGGTTTTGGATAAACTTGCAGTTCAATTGCAAACTGAAAATGCTAGTCCTCTAAAGGTCCCTAAAGCCAAAACTAAACGCAAACCTTATTTTGAAGAAGGAGATCTCCTTGCTGTTAAGTTCCGAGATGAGTATGGTCTTGTCTTTGTATCTATGGTTGAGCAGAGTCCTAGAAAGCTTGAGTATCATTTGGCTTGCACACGCCTCTTACAAACAAAAAAGCCCTCCATAGATGATTTTTTGACCAGTCAAATCTCCTGTAAGATGGACAATACAAAGTTTGCTCTCGTTACAGATTGCTGGTTCAATCACAAAGATTTAGGGCAATTATTAGAAAATATTGAAAAAATTGGACAGGTGAAACTTAGACCTTTTAGTCTTTGGATGTTGGCACCTGCCCAAAATTTAGAAGACATTTATGAAGAAATCACTAGAGATAAAGGCTCTTCTGGCCTTCGGTTCATCGAAACCTATAAACTTGTAGATGATATTTTTTCAGTCTAATGTCTATCTGATAAGAGGAAAATAAAGGGTGAGTCATTCCCACATGCTGTGTTGGGCTCTGACTCCATAGCTATCAATCGAACCATCTGAATTGAACTTGGATTCAATACGGTATCTTTTCCAGAGGTCGTAATCTGCTGTTTGAATGGTTAGGATAAAGTTGTTATCCTTATCAGAGACATTATAATCAGCAGGATTGACTTCAAAGATATTGATTAATTTTCGTGTTTGAAAGTCTTGGAGCTTGAGATTTGCTAGCTTGACATGATTGATGGAAATTTCTTCTAGTTGATTGTTATCCTTAGGTGTTCTGTAATAGGTGATGACGCAGTTTTTGAGTTGATCAGTATCTCTTCCCGTAGGAGTAAGACTCATAAAGCCGTAGGACTGATTATCCCGCTTGACTTCGAGAAGCTGACCGTAGTAGAAGTGGTCGTTTTTGGGATTGGTGATGGAACTCTCTGGATTTTTATCTTCGAAGCTAAAGCCTTGGTCCAAAAGCTCGGAAGCCTTGGTCTCCCCGATGATGATAGTGGTATCTTGAATGGTTACTGGAACAGGTTGAGCTGGAAGGCCACTCATCATGATGCAAAACATAAATACATAACTCGTTAAAAAAGCTGTCCCGATAAAAGCGTTGGTTGATGCATAGACATGACTGTTTTGAAAGTTTTTTCTTATAGCCAGTACAACAAATTTGCCAATACTTTTTAAAACCATACTAACAATTACGATAAAAATTTGTTTTTTCAAACATTCATAAATGGCTTGAGGAAAGCTATTACCATGATAGTAGAAGACAGCCAATACGAGTAGATTTACGATTAAATAGATTAGCAAGAACCAATGAATCTCTTTAAGGGCATTAGCATCAGTGATTTCTTCATAGTCAACGTGAATTCTTCCTTGAACAGCATG
>CABPWC010000152.1 GCA_902461025.1 uncultured Streptococcus sp. | reverse complement strand
AACAATATGTGAATGAATATCAATCATCTTATTTTCCTTCCATGGTATCTTTAATGGCCGTTTTAACAGCTTCCAAGCTTGTTGGATCGATTTCTAGCATGTAAAGCTTGCTATCTGGCATAGCGTAAGACGGAAGATCCATACGACCAGTCCCTTTCAAATCTTGATTGGTTACTGTATATTTCCCTCCGCTTGCCAACTGAGTATTAACAAGACTTACCATTGTTTCTGGTGGCATATTGGTCTGGACAGAATCCTGCAAACCTTGAATGATGCTATCGTAATTTTTCAAGGCTTCAGCTGAAGTCAATTTCTGAATAATAGCCGCAATGACTTTTTGTTGGTTACGACCGCGATCCCCATCCCCATTTGTCAAGGAGTAACGTTCACGGACAAAACCTAAAGCCATTTCTGAGTCAAGGTGAATATTTCCAACCGGGTAATATTTGCCATTTGTATGCGCAGTAAACTCTTGGTCGTTATAGACATCCACACCTCCGAGAAGGTCAATCAACTTCAAGAAAGAAGTGAAATTGAGACGGGCGTAGTAGTTCAAGTCGATACCATAAAGATTTTCTAAGGTATGGATAGAAGCATCTACACCATAGATACCTGCGTGCGTTAACTTATCGTTTTGGTTGTTTCCGCCATCTGCAATAGGGACATAGGCATCTCGAGGAGTTGTCGTCAAGAGAATCTTCTTAGTATCTTGGTTCACAGTCATGATGATATTGACATCTGAACGCGAAACAGAACTGATAGGACCATAGGTGTCAATACCGCTGATGTAGACATTGAAAGAATTTCCTGTAGTTGCCTTAGGTGCTTCCACTTTTTTAGTCAAGTCCTTTGTATAGATTTTCTTGATCTTCTTAGCGTAGTCAGGGTATTCCTGCTCAATCAGATTTTCAAAGACGCTGTTTAAGACAATCGCTTTGGTTTCTCCGTCTAACAAACTCTTATAGGCCGCTAGGTAAGAAGAAGCTTTCTCGACTGCCAATTCCTTGCTTTGAGTTGTTTTAATATCATCTATCAATTTTTGGATATTCTCTGCATCTGTTCCTGTTGGAGCAGTTACACTGGAAAGCTGAGAAACATTATTGATTTCACTGTCTGCTAGCACCGCCACACTCATAGTGTAGCTTGAATAATTTGACGTTGCATTAAATTGATTGGCAATACCGATAAAGCGATTTACAGCTACCAAAGCTAGAGAGCTAAATAAGACCGATAGCAATAGCACTATCAAGGTAAAAATTTTGGCTTTTCGCTTGACTATCAGCAACAGAGACAATAAAGCGATAAGAACTAAAACAGCTGCCAAGATAACATTAAAATAGCTAACTGCTAAAATCTGATATCTAAAAATCAGAAACAATAAAAAAGAAGCAAGAACAGCATAGATTAGCAGCAAACCTACATTTAAACTCTGCTGAAACTTACTAGATTTTCCTTTTTTAATACGCCTATTTTTCATGGAACACCTCTTCAAAACATTTTAATTTAATTATATCATAAATTGCCTCTTAAGGCTATCAATACTAGTCAAGGGAGCGCTTACTTTTTTGAAAGCATTTGCATTTTTTATATTTACTATAGTTTTTGATGCTTTTTATGTTTTCAAAACACAATCAAAATAAAAAATAGAGCTTTTGAAAAGCTCTATTTTTTATTATTTAACGTGACTTTCGAATTCTTTTTGACTCTTTTCGACTGAATTTTTACGTTCTTGTTCCCATTTGGCTTTGGCTTCGTCAAATTGAGCAGTTGTCACCACTTCTGTTTGCAATCTCATATACTTGTAGTTGCTTCCAGTTCCTTTAATACCAACTAATGAGTAAGCACGTGTAAATGGTGTCACGCGTGTCACCGAAGCCCCACCACCATTTGACACAACTGGGATTAGAAGAGAACTATCAATCAACCAAGCTTGTGCATCTGCATAGTTTTCATAGCGTTTAGCAACATCTGTATTTTCTGCATCTGCTGTTTTTAATTTTTGAGTATATTGGTCCAAACCTAGACTAGTAATCTTACCTGCATCTTTGCTTGGATCAAGTCCCAAAATCTTGAGGTAGAATCCGTCCTCAGCGTTGAAAGGATTGAGGTAAGTTGAAGGATCTTGGTAGTCAGCTGACCATCCATCCAAGTTCAAATCATAATCATGATCTGCTGGAGTTGGTGCTTGAACCGTTGCATTTGTATAATCATCCGTAGACAATTGGATAACATCAACCACAACATTTTCAGAACCAAGTGTTGATTCGATTGATTGCTTGATTGAGTTTGTTCCTGCAAGCAAGGTCTTATTAACTTGATCCACTGGCAAGTCCAAATGAATTGGGAAAGTTACACCTTGGTCTTCTAATTCTTTTTTAGCCTCTGCAAACTGAGCTTGTGCTTTTTCTTTATTGAAGTAGCCG
>CABPWC010000151.1 GCA_902461025.1 uncultured Streptococcus sp. | reverse complement strand
AAGAGCAAGGCGGAAATGCTCAACAAAGAGCAATTCTCAGCTCTTCACTACACTGCTCCTGGAACAGACTTGACACTTGGCTTGCCGAAGAACCACGTTTGGGAATCTGCCGGAGCGATCAATGCTCAAGGCGAAGGTTTCTTGCCAAATATGCCAACAGAAGAAGTCTTTACAGCCCCTGATTTCCGTCGCGCAGATGGTTATGTAACGTCTACAAAACCTCTTAGCTACAATGGAAATATTATCGAAGGCATCAAGGTGACCTTTGAAAATGGTCAAATCGTTGATATCACAGCTGAAAAGGGTGATCAGGTTATGAAGGACCTCGTCTTTAAGAATGCTGGTGCGCGTGCCTTGGGTGAATGTGCCTTGGTACCAGATCCAAGTCCAATTTCTCAGTCAGGGATTACCTTCTTTAACACTCTTTTCGATGAAAATGCTTCTAACCATTTGGCTATCGGTGCAGCCTATGCAACGAGCGTTGTTGGTGGAGCTGAGATGAGCGAAGAAGAGCTGGAAGCTGCAGGACTTAACCGTTCAGATGTTCACGTTGACTTTATGATTGGTTCGAACCAAATGGATATCGATGGTATCCGTGAGGATGGAACACGCGTACCACTCTTCCGCAATGGAGATTGGGCAATTTAAGGAGAAACTATGATTGGAAGTATGTTTGTCGGTCTTTTGATCGGACTATTAGCAGGAGCTATCACCAATCGTGGAGAACGAATGGGATGTTTTGGAAAAATGTTCTTGGGCTGGATTGGAGCTTTCTTGGGTCAGTTACTATTTGGAACCTGGGGACCTATCCTAGCTGATACGGCCATTATCCCATCAGTTTTAGGAGCCATGATTTTATTAGCCATCTTCTGGGAAAGAGGAAGCTAGGTTTCGGTTTAAATGCTTGTTTAATAATAAAAGATAAAAAGAGGTTGAAACTGTTTCGACCTCTTTTAACATTCAAAAGGGATCATGGGAGATGCAGTGACTGGTTCTTTTTATATTGCGTCAAGTATGGTACAATAAAAGCATGAGAATTCAACAATTACACTATATTATCAAAATCGTTGAGACTGGTTCGATGAATGAGGCTGCCAAGCAACTCTTTATCACTCAACCTAGTCTATCAAATGCAGTTCGTGACCTAGAAAATGAGATGGGAATTGAGATTTTTATCCGCAATCCCAAAGGAATTACCCTCACACGTGATGGGATGGAGTTTTTATCTTATGCCCGTCAAGTTGTCGAACAAACTCAACTTCTAGAAGAACGCTATAAGAACCCAATCGCTCATCGCGAGCTTTTTAGTGTGTCTTCGCAGCACTATGCCTTCGTAGTCAATGCTTTTGTTTCCTTGCTCAAGAAAAGCGATATGGAAAAGTATGAGCTTTTTTTGCGTGAAACCAGAACCTGGGAAATTATCGATGACGTCAAGAACTTCCGCAGTGAAGTCGGAGTCCTCTTTTTAAATAGCTATAACCGTGATGTCCTTTCTAAGATGTTGGATGATAACCATCTGGTTGCCCATCATCTCTTTACAGCCCAACCCCATATCTTTGTCAGCAAGTCCAACCCTCTTGCTAAAAGAGACAAGGTGCAGTTATCAGATCTAGAAGACTTCCCATATTTGAGTTATGACCAAGGTACCCATAATTCCTTCTACTTCTCAGAAGAAATCTTGTCACAGGAACACCACAAGAAATCCATCGTGGTTAGTGACCGTGCGACCTTGTTCAATCTCTTGATTGGTTTGGACGGCTATACCATCGCGACGGGTATCCTCAATAGTAATCTTAATGGAGATAATATTGTCTCGATTCCACTTGATATTGATGATCCGATTGAGCTGGTTTATATCCAGCATGAAAAGACAAGCTTGTCCAAGATGGGTGAACGCTTCATCGAATACCTTCTTGAAGAAGTTCGCTTTGACAGCTAATGAATTCTATTAGAAAAGAAAAGGAAAAATGACACCAATGAATACCAATGATTTTGATTTCCACTTGCCAGAGGAACTGATTGCACAGACGCCTCTGGAAAAGCGCGATGCCTCTAAGCTTTTGATGGTCAATCGCCAGACTGGAGAATTTCAAGATCGCCATTTTCACTCCATTATTGAAATGCTAGAGCCAGGTGATGCCCTGGTTATGAATGATACCCGCGTTTTGCCAGCTCGACTTCATGGTCAAAAAGAAGAAACAGGGGGCCATGTTGAACTCTTGCTTTTGAAAAATACAGCTGGAGATGAGTGGGAAGTCTTGGCTAAACCAGCTAAACGTCTCAAGGTCGGCACCCGTGTTATCTTTGGTGATGGTCGACTTAGCGCAGTCGTGACTGAGGAATTAACCCATGGCGGGCGGATTGTCCGTTTTGAGTATGAAGGAATTTTCCTAGAAGTGCTTGAAAGTCTTGGAGAAATGCCTTTGCCTCCTTATATTCACGAAAAATTGGATGACCGTGAACGTTACCAGACAGTCTATGCCAAGGAGAGTGGATCAGC
>CABPWC010000150.1 GCA_902461025.1 uncultured Streptococcus sp. | reverse complement strand
CAGAAGAAAACCTTGGTGATGTTATGGGTCACGTAACTGCTCGTCGTGGACGTGTAGATGGTATGGAAGCACACGGTAACAGCCAAATCGTTCGTGCTTACGTTCCACTTGCTGAAATGTTCGGTTATGCAACAGTTCTTCGTTCTGCATCACAAGGACGTGGTACATTCATGATGGTATTCGACCACTACGAAGATGTACCTAAGTCAGTACAAGAAGAAATCATTAAGAAAAACAAAGGTGAAGACTAATACGTCGTCACTCTACAAGGAAGTCACTTAGTGGCTTCCTTTTTCTGTTTGGTAGAAATAGCTAAAATTGCCTCAAATATGGTAAAATAGAAGGAGTATATTGTGAGGAAAATGGATGTCAACCACTTTTGAAATTTTAATGAATCAGTTGGGAATCCCCGCTGAGATAAGAAATCATGAGGCCTTCTCCCAGGCTGAAATTGAACAAGTTATTGTACACAAACAAAGTAACATTTGGGAGTTTCGTTTTATATTTGAGAATATTCTTCCCTTTGAACTCTTTTTAGCACTGAAGAAGGGATTGAAAGAAGAATTTTCAAAAACGGGAAATGAAGCGACTTTCGAGATTAAAACGAAAAATCAAGATTTTTCAAGAGAGCTTTTACAGGCCTACTATCGGGAGGCTTTTTCAGATGGGCCTTGTTCTAGCCAAGGATTTCGGACCATGTATCAGGATTTTCAGGTTCGATTTGAAAATAATCAATTGATTATTGAGGCCTCTGAAGCAGCAGATACGGAGCATTTCAGAAAAAACCATTTGCCAAATCTTAGCAAACAACTTGAGCTCTTTGGTTTTCCTAAGTTTACATGCCATTTAGAGAAAAATGAAGATTTAACAAAGGAAGAGCAGGAAGCTTTCCATTCTGAAAATCAAATGATTGTTCAGGCTGCCAATGATGAGACCATTCGAGCTATGGAACAGTTAGAACAGATGGCACCGCCACCTCCAGTTGAGGACAAACCTGTCTTTGATTTCCAAGCCAAGAAGGCAGCTGCCAAGCCTAAACTCGACAAAGCAGAGGTAACTCCAATGATTGAGGTCAATACCGAAGAAAATCGACTGGTTTTTGAAGGGGTTGTCTTTGATGTGGAGCATAAAGTGACTAGAACGGGTCGTGTCTTGATTAATTTCAAGATGACGGACTACACGTCTAGCTTCTCTATGCAAAAATGGGTCCGAAACGAAGAAGAAGCTCAGAAGTTTGACATCATTAAGAAAAATTCATGGCTCCGTGTTCGTGGAAATGTCGAGGTCAATAATTTCACACGAGATTTGACCATGAATGTGCAAGATGTGCAGGAAGTAGTCCACTATGAACGTAAGGACTTGATGCCAGAAGGTGAGCGTCGCGTTGAGTTTCATGCCCATACCAACATGTCGACCATGGATGCTCTTCCTGAGGTCGAGGAAATCGTTGGAACAGCAGCCAAATGGGGTCATAAAGCAGTAGCAATCACAGACCACGGCAATGTTCAGTCTTTCCCTCATGGTTATAAGGCAGCCAAGAAAGCTGGTATTCAGCTCATTTATGGGATGGAAGCCAATATCGTAGAAGACCGTGTTCCTATCGTCTATAACGAAGTTGAGATGGATCTTTCTGAAGCTACCTATGTAGTCTTTGACGTGGAAACGACTGGTCTATCTGCTATCTATAATGATTTAATTCAGGTGGCGGCTTCCAAGATGTATAAGGGCAATATCATCGCTGAGTTTGATGAATTTATCAATCCTGGGCACCCTTTGTCAGCTTTTACAACTGAATTGACAGGCATTACTGATGACCATGTAAAAAATGCTAAACCCTTGGTTCAAGTTCTGAAAGAATTCCAAGAATTCTGTAAAGATACCGTTCTTGTAGCTCATAATGCAAGCTTTGACGTTGGTTTTATGAACGCCAACTATGAGCGTCACGGTCTTCCAAAAATTACTCAACCTGTCATCGATACTCTAGAGTTCGCTAGAAATCTCTATCCAGAGTACAAGCGACATGGTTTGGGACCCTTGACCAAACGTTTTGGTGTAGCTCTAGAACACCACCATATGGCCAACTATGATGCGGAAGCAACTGGCCGTCTGCTTTTCATCTTTATCAAGGAAGTAGCAGAAAAGCATGGTGTGACAGATTTGGCACGATTAAACCTTGATTTAATCAGCCAAGATTCGTATAAAAAAGCTCGCGTCAAGCATGCAACTATCTATGTAAAAAATCAAGTGGGCTTGAAAAATATCTTTAAGCTGGTTTCTCTCTCAAATACCCAGTATTTTGAAGGAGTTCCACGGATTCCACGTACGGTGCTAGATGCCCATCGAGAAGGCTTAATCTTAGGTTCTGCTTGTACAGAAGGAGAAGTCTTTGATGCAGTCGTATCACAGGGTGTAGATGCAGCAGTTGAAGTCGCTAAATACTATGACTTTATCGAGGTGATGCCTCCGGCTATCTATGCACCTCTGATTGCCAAAGAGCAGGTCAAGGA
>CABPWC010000149.1 GCA_902461025.1 uncultured Streptococcus sp. | reverse complement strand
GGATTTTGTAGACCAATGGCATTCAGCATACCTGCAGGTGTTTCTGCCACTCGTGGAGTAGGATTACCAAATCGTGGTTCAAGGGTTGTAGCTTTAATCATGATAGAACCTAATAGGTCTAAATCATAGTATTTAGCATACTCTTGACCAAAACCAAAACAACCTGATGCGGGAATGATAGGATTCTTTAACTCTAAGCCTGGTAGAGAGACTTGTAATCGATTTGTAGTCATGATACTCTCCTTATAAAACAACAGTTCCTGTTTTAAATACAGGCCCATCTTCACACACACGTTGACTAACTGTTTCACTATCTGGTACTTTCAATACGCAAGCGTAGCAAGCCCCCATGCCACAAGCCATACGAGATTCTAGGGATAGGTAAGCTCTGGGATGGTCATGGAAGGTTTGATTGATATATTTCATCATACCAGGTGCCCCACATGAGTAGATGGCATCAAATTCAGTGTCAAATTCATTAATCACAACTGAGACATTTCCCTTGATGCCATAGGAGCCATCATCAGTCGTTACAAAAACCTGACTAAATCTGGATAATTCATCATCCAAAATAACAGCTTCTTTAGTAGCGAATCCTAAAACAGTTGTTATTTCAACACCACGCTCATTCAGTTGTTTAGCTACTTCGAGTAAGGGCGGCACTCCGATTCCACCACCAACTATAAGAACATGATTCTGCTTGTCTAAATCAGATAAATCAAAGCCATTTCCTTGAGGGCCCATAACATCTATGCTATCACCTGTTTTTAATCTTGAAAAGATTGCTGTCCCTGCTCCTTCAACTCGATAGATAAGTCTGCATTGCTTAGCCGCCTTATCTATTGATGAAATCGAAATTGGACGACGTAAGAGATGGGCATCATCAGGTACACGCAAATGAAGAAATTGGCCCGCTTTCATAGCTTCGACCATTTCTCCTTCAAGTACAAGCTCAAAGATTGCTGGCGCGATTTCCTCCTGAGATACAACTCTCATAACTTCCAAGCGAATAGCACCCATTCGTTTTTTACAATTTGGATTCATAACCTTTCCTCCTTAAATTTTAAGGGGATCAGATAAAGAAAAACCTTGCACTTGCAAGGTTTCAGTTAAGATATTTACACAAAAGTAGCAAATAAGCACTTGCTTACTTGTTTCCATCGTAGCTTCTTTTCTCTGACACCTTGTGAGTCTCTCTGGACTGCCCTTAAAGGTTAAATTTTCACTAGTATACTGTATCAAACATAAAAAGTCAAGTAAAAATAGGTAAGGTATCAGTTCATAAAAGTCGCTTATTTTTGTGAAGAAAGAATCTTTTCTAATTTTTGATAATCTTTTACACTGTCGATTTCATAGATAGAGTTTTCTTCCAACTCTTCAACATATACATCTAGTTCTTTGATATTATCTTTGACCATGTTATCCCAATAGAGGTCCACAAACTCGCCACTTGCATATGCATTGTCAATAAATCCAACAATTTTCTCAGCTGTTGGAGCATCCCAGAATGATACACCACTCAAGATGCGTCCATTTTTGCTATCTACAATGATATCTTGAACTTTGTAATCATCTCCATAAACTAGGAACCACTCATTATCACAATCTTCACGATAAACACTGAAATAAGTTGAACGTTCGATATCATTACGGAACATATTTTTGAAAAGATAGTTATCCGCATCGATAACATAGCTGTTGGCTAATTCTTCTTTTACCAAGTAAAGAGAGTAAAAGTTATTGTAATCAGCATACTTATCGTTGAAGACCAAACGAACCCCGTACTTTTCTTTAAGATAGTCGAATTGTTCTTTTAAATAACCGACAACGATGATAATGTCATCAATTCCACGTTCTTTCAAAAATTCGATTTGATATTCAACCAATGGTTTTTGATTGACTTTAACCAAGGCTTTGGGAGTATTTTCTGTCATGGGTCTCAAACGTGTTCCCAAGCCAGCTGCTAAGATAATCGCTTTCACGCGTTTTCTCCTTTATTCTTTAATAATAATATAAACACCAGCCATTACGATAAGTGAAGTAATGATGGTCAGCAAATTAAGGGGCGAACCCAAGAAAATCGCTGCAAACAAAACAGTCCATACTACATAACTCACATTTAGACCAGTAGCTTTTGCTGGCTGCAATCGATTGATAGCAATGTAGTAGGCAAGGTAAGAGATCATATTACATGCTGCAAAGACTATCAATAAACCAAACAATTGTCCATTTGCCACTTCCGCAAATGAATGATGCGAGAAGAGAACAATGACAAGATAGGACAAGAAAGATGTGACTTGTCGTATCAAGAGTGCTTCGAGTTCACTGAGTTCACTTTCCATAGCGAATGAGCTCAGAACACTTTCACTTCCCCAAGCAAGGGCACAAATCAAGGCACAGAGTATTCCGATATAGAAGGAATTAACTTGTTCAACCTTGTAAGTCTGAGCAATAATTCCTGCAATGATTAATAAAATTCCAAATACTGTATTCTTCGAAACCTTATGCTT
>CABPWC010000148.1 GCA_902461025.1 uncultured Streptococcus sp. | reverse complement strand
TGGGACGACGAAATCGAATTCTAACGAATTACCGATTTCTGTCCCACTCTCTTTTTCATTGTTCCTTGAGCCTTTTTGTGTTACAATGTTAGCATGAAAACGAAAAATATTATTAAAACAGGTTTAGTAGTGGCAGGGCTTGGAGCACTTGCCTTTGGTGCTAAGAAAGTAGCTGATGATCACAAACTTATGAAGACACAGGAAGAGTTAACTGCTATTGTGCGTGACTATTTCTCAGAAATGGGTGAGATTGGGACTCTCTATGTCCAAGTATACGAAAGTAGCCTAGAACGTCTTGTTGGTGGTGTCATTTTTGAAGATGGTCGTCACTATACCTTTGTCTATGAAGATGAAGATCTCATCTACGAGGAGGAAGTCTTATGATTTCTCCTAAAAATATAGAAGAATTAGCAAATCTAGTAGAGCAGGATGGCAAGAAGGTCTTCCTTTTTGTTGCGGATTGGTGTGGCGATTGCCGTTATATCTATCCTGCCTTGCCAGAGATTGAAGAGACAAATCCAGAGTTCACTTTTATACGGGTAGACCGAGATGAGTACATGGAACTTGCTAAACTTTGGGATGTATACGGGATTCCAAGTCTTGTTGTTTTAGACAAGGACAAGGAGATTGGACGTTTTGTTAATCGTGACCGTAAAACCAAGGGGCAAATCAATGACTTTTTAGCAAGTTTGAAATAGGAGAAAAGAATGATTTTTACATATAATAAAGAACATGTCGGCGATGTCCTTATGGTCATCGTGAAAAACAGTGGAGATGCCAAGCTAGATGTTGAGCGTAAAGGTAATGTAGCGCGTGTTTTCCTAAAAGAAACTGGTGAGACTGTCGCTTGGAACATTTTTGAAGTTTCTAGCATGTTTGAGATCGCTGAGCGCGGGCAAGTCTTTTTAACTGACGACCAAGTAGCACGTTTGAACCAAGAATTGCAGGCTCAAGGATTTGCTGAAGAAATCATCAATGACAAGGAACCCAAATTTGTGGTTGGTGAGATTGTAGAAATGGTTGCGCATCCAGATAGTGACCATCTAAATATCTGCCAAGTTGCTGTTGGGCATGACAAAACAGTACAAATCGTTGCTGGTGCTCCCAATGCACGTATTGGTTTGAAAACCATTGTTGCTCTTCCTGGAGCCATGATGCCAAAAGGCAATCTCATTTTCCCGGGGGAACTTCGTGGGGAAAAGAGTTTTGGTATGATGTGTAGTCCTCGTGAGCTTGCCTTGCCAAATGCTCCCCAAAAACGTGGTGTCATTGAATTATCAGACGACCAGGTAGTTGGAACACCCTTTGACCCGGCTAAGCACTGGACTGCTTAATCACTAAAAGTGATTTATAATCTTTGCTTGAGGAAAATAGGATGGCAAAAAATGTAGTCATTACAGGTGCAACATCAGGTATCGGTGAAGCCATTGCGCGTGCATATCTAGAAAAAGGTGAGAATGTTGTACTCACAGGGCGTCGAACAGAAAGACTCCAAACTCTAAAAACTGAGTTCGCAGAAGCCTTTCCAAATCAAAAAGTCTGGACCTTTCCGTTAGATGTTACAGATATGAGCATGGTAAAGACTGTTTGTTCAGAAATTTTAGAGACAGTAGGTCAGGTTGATATCTTGGTCAATAATGCTGGACTGGCTCTCGGTTTAGCACCCTATCAGGACTATGAAGAGTTGGATATGTTGATCATGCTGGATACCAATGTCAAGGGTTTAATGGCAGTTACGCGTTGCCTCTTGCCTTCCATGGTAGCGGCTAATCAAGGGCATATTATCAATATGGGTTCTACTGCAGGGATTTACGCATATGCTGGTGCAGCAGTCTATTCAGCAACCAAGGCTGCAGTCAAAACCTTTTCGGATGGCTTAAGGATTGATACCATTGCTACAGATATCAAGGTGACCACTATTCAACCTGGAATTGTAGAAACTGATTTTTCAAAAGTTCGTTTCCATGGAGATGAGGCACGGGCGGCGACGGTCTATCAGGGACTTGAAGCCTTACAGGCGCAAGATATCGCAGATACTGTAGTTTATGTGACCAGTCAACCACGACGAGTACAAATCACAGATATGACCATCATGGCCAATCAACAAGCAACTGGATTTATGATTCATAGAGATTAATATTATTTTTAAAAAAGTTACAAATCTTGTAACTTTTTTTCTTTTCCTTCGAATAGATAAGTAGGAGGATGAAAAATGTATAATAAAGTTATTATGATTGGACGTTTAACGTCTACACCAGAATTGCACAAAACCAACAATGACAAGTCAGTGGCTCGTGCGACTATTGCTATTAATCGTCGTTTCAAGGACCAAAATGGGGAACGTGAAGCTGACTTCATCAATATTGTTGTTTGGGGGAAACTTGCTGAAACCTTAGCTAGCTACGCGACTAAAGGCAGTCTCATTTCTGTCGATGGGGAGCTTCGTACCCGTAAGTTCGAGAAAAATGGTCAGACCAACTATGTGACCGAAGTTCTCGCTACAGGCTTCCAACTTTTGGAAAGTCGTGC
>CABPWC010000147.1 GCA_902461025.1 uncultured Streptococcus sp. | reverse complement strand
GTTGATGAAACCTATCTCATGTTTAGTCATCATTACAATGAGAATATTCAAAAAGTAGCCAGACTTGAAGATATCACCGATGAGATTTTTAAATTTACGACGAACTTTACAGAAGAGACAGTAGAAGCTGGCGAAGCTTGGGGTAATGAACATGTTCCTGGTGTTAAGGCAATGACGACAGGTTTTGAATCCATTGATATTGTTCTTGATTATGTGGACAAGGGAGTTGCGATTGTCGAATTGGCTAAGAAGTTAAATCTAGATATGGACCAGGTGATGGCTTTTGGTGATAACCTCAATGACCTTCATATGATGCAGGTTGTAGGGCACCCAGTCGCACCTGAAAATGCCCGTCCAGAGATTTTGGAACTAGCTGAAACAGTTATCGGTCACCATAAGGACCAATCAGTTATCGCTTATATGGAGGGGTTATAATGGCAGATATTAAATTAATTGCCCTAGACTTGGATGGGACCTTGCTGACGACAGACAAGAAATTGACTGATCGTACCAAGGCAACTTTAAAGGCTGCGCGTGAACAGGGTGTCAAAGTAGTCCTAACAACTGGACGTCCTCTCAAGGCTATGGATTTCTTCCTTAAAGAACTTGGAACAGACGGCCATGATGACGAGTATACTATCACTTTCAATGGTGGATTGGTTCAGAAAAATACAGGTGAGATTCTTGATAAGACAGTCTTTTCCATCGATGATGTGAGCCGTATTTATGAAGAAACTGAAAAACTAAATATTCCCTTAGATGCAATTTCAGAAGGAACAGTTTACCAGATTCAGTCTGACCAAGAAAGTTTATATGCTCAGTTTAACCCGGCTCTAACTTTTGTTCCAACTGATTTTGAAGATTTGTCTAGTCAGGTAACATACAATAAATGTGTGACTGCCTTTCCTCAGGAACCTTTGGATGCGGCTATTCAAAAGATTTCACCAGAATTATTCGATCAATATGAAATTTTTAAATCACGTGAACTCTTGCTAGAATGGTCACCAAAGAATGTTCATAAGGCGACAGGATTATCTAAACTAATTGAACACCTGGGAATTGAACGAAGTCAAGTCATGGCTTGTGGAGATGAGGCTAATGACCTTTCTATGATTGAGTGGGCCGGTCTCGGTGTCGCTATGCAAAATGCTGTGCCGGCAGTTAAGGCTGTGGCAAATGTAGTAACACCAATGACTAATGACGAAGAAGCTGTCGCCTGGGCAATTGAAAAATATGTATTGAAGGAGAACTAAAGAATGGGATTATTTGACCGTTTATTTGGAAAAATAGAAGAACCTAAAATTGAAGATGTTGTCAAAGAAGCTCTAGAAAACATTGATTTATCGGATGATAGCCAGCAAACTGAGACGCTAGAATCTGAAAATATCGAAGTCAAAGAGCAAGATGGGACTGTCGTAGCCGAAGAAAATAATGAAGACTTATTTAAAGCAGATGTTGACGAAGCGAAGGTTTCTCAAGAAGAGTTAAATCAAGTCCAAGAGGCAGATAGTCTTCAAGAGGAATTGACTCATGCTGAAGAAGCAACTTCAAATGCTAGTGACGAGGAAGAAATTGTTCAGCCTCAATCAGACGAAGCAGAAACAGAGTTTTTTGAAGAAGAGGAAGCAAACCAAGCAATCGAAAAAACTCCTCAAGTCCAAGAGACTGAACAAGAAAAATATGACCGTAGTCTTAAGAAAACGCGTACTGGATTCGGTGCCCGTTTGAATGCTTTCTTTGCAAACTTCCGCTCAGTCGATGAAGATTTCTTTGAGGAACTTGAAGAACTGCTCATCATGAGTGACGTTGGTGTGCAGGTGGCTTCAAATCTTACGGAAGAATTGCGTTATGAAGCCAAGCTTGAGAATGCTAAGAAACCTGATGCCCTTCGCCGTGTTATCATCGAAAAATTGGTGGAGCTATACGAAAAGGATGGCATTTATAATGAAAATATTAACTTCCAAGATGGATTAACAGTTATGCTTTTTGTTGGAGTTAATGGGGTCGGGAAAACAACTTCAATTGGTAAATTGGCTAATCGATACAAACAAGCTGGTAAAAAGGTTATGCTTGTTGCTGCGGATACTTTCCGTGCGGGTGCGGTTGCTCAGTTAGCAGAATGGGGGCGTCGTGTAGATGTTCCTGTCGTTACTGGTCCTGAGAAAGCAGATCCAGCTAGCGTTGTCTTTGATGGGATGGAACGAGCAGTAGCAGAAGGTATTGATATTCTCATGATTGATACAGCTGGCCGTCTGCAAAACAAAGAAAACTTAATGGCAGAATTGGAAAAGATTGGTCGTATCATCAAACGCGTAGTGCCAGAAGCACCTCATGAAACCTTCCTAGCTCTTGACGCATCAACTGGTCAAAATGCTCTTGTACAAGCTAAAGAATTCTCAAAAATTACTCCTGTTACAGGGATTGTCTTAACCAAGATTGATGGAACTGCCCGAGGTGGGGTTGTTCTTGCTATCCGTGAGGAACTCAATATCCCTGTTAAGCTAATTGGTTTTGGTGAAAAAATCGATGATATCGGTGAGTTTAACTCTGAAAACTTTATGAAGGGCCTTCTAGAAGGTTTGATATAAAAGAAAATCCTGCAAGAATTCTTGCAGGAT
>CABPWC010000146.1 GCA_902461025.1 uncultured Streptococcus sp. | reverse complement strand
AGTTTTCGTATTTTGTATCTAGATATTTGTAACAATCTTCCTTGGTCGCAAATTTAATAGCTTGATAAGGTTCCTCAAAGGTTAACTTTTCGACAAAGAGATAGCCATCCTCACTTGGCACAAGTATGCCAACATGGCCTATAAATAAGGATTGACCATCCAAGTCATCATGGACTACTACAGAGAGCATTCTCGCATTTTCATTAAACTTGAATTGAGAAAGGAATTGTTCCATCTTTGCAGCATGTACCTTAACATCTGTCGTTGCTTCGGTCTTGACTCTTGAAAATAAAATATCAAAAGCATCCTTGTCTTCAGCACCAAAGACTTTTCCTTTATCAATGGCATCGTTATCGACAAACAAGAGGGAATCATCTTTCTCTAACTTAGGGATTTCGATAGAATTTTTCAATAAACAATAGCTGTTAATGCGACAGTTAGTACCGACAAAATCACCCTTTTTAGATGCCCAAAGATTGTTTATCTTTTCAACATCATAGTCTGTTTTGGTAAATGTAGAAAAATCTCTAGTTAAGCCTACTGAACCGACAGTCGCGTTATAATCATTTACTAGGTTGAAAAATGCATCCACACTGTCTTTATCCAAATGTGCAGCCAAGGCTTTCCGAACTTCTTCTTCGCTAGGTTTACTGTTCAAATTGCTATACGTAGCTGTCCAGGAAACCTGATTGGACAGTGATTGACTGGATGAGGTTTCAGTAGTACCATCAGATGTCTTTTGAGTTTGACTACATGCCATTAAGCTTAAAAGAAGCATGGAGCAAAGGCCAATAGATGCTAATTTTTTTATTTTCATAGGGTATCCTTTGTTAAAGTTTAAAAATCTTATTCTTTCGGTTGAGAATAGACTTCGATATGCTGCCCTAGTACCTTGATTTCTACTGGAAGGTCATCAGATTTGTCGCCGTCAACATCCGTTTCTAATGCAGCATCTGAAGAAATTTTTATATGCCGAGCTTTGATATACTCGATATTCTCATTCACGACAACATCACCTTTTAATAAATCAGGGATAACTGATAATTTAGTCAGGATTGAGGCATCTTTTAGAATCAAAATGTTGGCATAGCCATCCTTATTTTCATCAAAGATTTTTTTGTCAGCGAAATAATTGGTAAGGAGAATCAAGACATGACTGGCTGGGCCAATGTAATTTCCATTTTCTGTTTCAACTCTAATGTTAAATGCTTGATCTGTAACGACAGACTTCATGGTGTTAATAGCATAGGCTAGCATACCAAACTTTGTTTTATCTTCTATCCCAACGTTATGGATGGCTTCTGGCAGTGAACCAATACTAAAGATATAACCAAAATAATTTCCGTTAGATTTGCCAATGTCGATCTTATTCGTAGAACTAAAATCAAGCTCGTCAATCGCTCCATCTATATCTTGATTGATTTCTAATAGTTTCGTGATGAGGTTTCCAGTTCCTCCTGGGATAATCGCAAGTTTAGGAATGTAGTCTTTTTCAGCAATACCAGAGATGGCTTCATTGACTGTCCCATCCCCACCAAAAACAAGGACAGCATCATACTTCTCCCTAGAAGCTTCTTCTGCAAAGTTTGTCGCATCAAGAGCTTTCTCAGTGATTCTGGTCTCAACATGCTCAAAATAATCTAAGGCTTTATTCTCGAGTTTGACTTTATAATCCAAGGCTTTTTCGCCACCAGATGTTGGATTAATAATCACCATTATTTTATTCATATATCAATCTCCTGTCATTAGATTTCCGTACTTTAACTAGCCTTGTCAAGTTTCTTCCAGATAAATTTTGACCGCTTGGTATTCCTGCTCTCTAGCATAGGCAAACACTTCTGAATTTCTGATGTAGTCAAAAATATTTTCCTCTAAATCTTCATCCCAGGTCGATTCATGAAACATTTGATTGTCTTGATTAGCTACATAGAAAACATCGAGGTGAACTTGATAAAACTCTTCATCTTCATTTGGAGCTTGCCTTACTAAGGATAGTTGAAACATTGGCTTATCAGATATAGCTGTAAATGTCCCTGTTTCAAATAAAATCATCTCATCATCAATAGGCTCACGACACAAGTCTTCAAATATTGCTACCATTTCCTCTAAGGGCATCTTATCGGTGATTCTTTCTCTTAAAAATTCAAGTGATTGCTTCATATTGCTCCTCTTTCTAGATGGTTTTCGTTCCTAGAATAATCCTATTAAAAAATTGAATCCCTACACCTTTTATTATACTACATAAACAGAAAAAAAGACCGAACCAGACGGTTTTCATCTTGGTTTCAGTCTAGTTTTTTTATAACGAAAAAGTCTCTATGAAGACTCTATTTCAAATATAAACCCTTAACTTAAAATTGATTCATTAGGTCTAAGCTTAATTAAAAGTAGGCATTTTCAATTTGCAACTCACATCCTCTAGAAATTCTCATGAGCGACTTCTTCAAGATAGTCATCAAGATGATGGTAAATTCGCATATCTTCTTCTGAACCGTCTTGCAAAACTGCGAATACCTTCACTTTATCATCATTGACAAATACAAAATTATGTTCACCAAAATAAGCCTGATAACCCTTGTCAACTAAGGTCCAAAGTTCTTCTTTTTTTAAACCAAAAATATCTTTTTTTACAAGATAGGTTTTCCCGATTTCCATTTTCATGATAGATATTTCTCCTTAAGAAGCTAGATAGTGCTAGATGTTTCTCTTTACTGCTCAAT
>CABPWC010000145.1 GCA_902461025.1 uncultured Streptococcus sp. | reverse complement strand
TCTGTGTCAGCATGAATGGTCTGTCTAAATCTCACCGTATCGCTGGTTTCCGTGTTGGTTGGATGGTCTTGTCTGGACCTAAACACCATGTAAAGGGCTACATTGAAGGTCTCAATATGCTTTCAAATATGCGCCTCTGTTCGAATGTACTTGCCCAGCAGGTAGTTCAAACCTCTCTTGGTGGTCATCAGTCTGTGGATGAATTGCTCTTACCAGGTGGTCGTATCTATGAACAAAGAAACTTTATTTATAATGCCATTCAAGATATCCCTGGTTTATCAGCTGTTAAGCCAAAAGCGGGTCTTTATATCTTCCCTAAAATCGACCGCAATATGTATCGTATCGATGACGATGAACAATTTGTCCTTAATTTCTTGAAACAAGAAAAAGTGCTTTTGGTACATGGACGTGGCTTTAACTGGAAAGACCCAGACCACTTCCGTATTGTTTATCTTCCACGTGTCGATGAGTTAGCCCAAATCCAAGAGAAGATGACTCGTTTCTTGAAACAGTATCGTAGATAAGGCTTTCATAGCAAAAAAGCTGGAAACATTTGTCAGAGCTATTGACAAATAAGTAAGAATCAGATAGAATAGTAAAGTATGTTTAGTAACTGATCACTTTATAGCCGGCTAAACGAATACAAAATCTATGAGGAGGTATTCATCGTGAAACGTACTTATCAACCAAGTAAACTTCGTCGTGCGCGCAAACACGGATTCCGTAACCGTATGTCAACTAAAAACGGTCGTCGCGTATTGGCAGCTCGTCGTCGTAAAGGACGCAAAGTTTTGGCTGCATAATCCAAACAAATGAAACAAAGAAGTCAGTAGGAACTCGAGCCTACTGATTTTTCTTTTATCTAAAAGATAGAATTTTCTAAAGTTATTGATTGAGAATAAACATTTTAGAAGACGTCTTGAAAAAATCACATATAGAAAAAGCTCAAGATCAGAAGATAATTTCTCTGATTTTGAGCTTTTCTTTATTCTTTCAAATGATAAGAGTAGCTAGCAACGACGACATCTTCGTGCCATCTGAGAGCATATTTTAATTTAAGGCTCATTTGATTGTGGAGGGTATTTTGCCAAGGTTTGTTAGGGATAAATTGGGGTACAAGAACTGTAACCGTGTAGTTCTTTTTCTTGGCTTCTTGAGAAATCTTTCGAACATATCGAACTGTAGGTGTGATAATATCGCGATAGCTGGTATTAATGTTTTTAAGAGTAATATTTGGGAAGTAGTCGGCAAATTCTTGGAGGATTTCTTGGTCTTTTTCCTCAGTTTCCTTGGTGGAAATGTGCATAGCCAAAACTTCGTCTCCGATGCTTTGAGCGTAGTTAATCGCTCCGACGCTGACTCGAGTAACATTTCCTACTAAGACAAGGACGACATTGCCATCGTAAGTTTTCTTTTGAATTCCTTCATAAAGTCGAAGTTGTTTCGCCACTTTTTGGTAATGACTGTGGATGGACAAAAAGAGGAAGGTTAAGACTAGGATAATTGGGAAGAAGGGCCAGATATCTCCAAGTCTGAAGAAGAGTAGAATGAGAACGATAGCATAACAAATGATGGCTCCGAGGATATTTGCAAAGGCAGATTTTAAGAAATGAGAGCCTTTTTCTTTTTTCCAGTGGCGAATCATCCCTGTTTGAGAAAGTGCAAAGGGGACGAAAACTCCGATAGTATAAAGAGGGATCAAGCGTTCTGTATTTCCGTTGAAAATAAGCAGAAGGATTATGGCACCAAAAGCTAAGGTTAAAATACCGTTTGAGTAACCAAGGCGGTCTCCCTTTTCCATAAAGAGATGGGGCATGTACTTGTTCTTAGCCATATTGTAAGCCAACATTGGGAAGGCAGAAAAACCAGTATTTGCAGCAACGGCTAGGATTAGGGCAGTTGAGAATTGGAAGAGATAATAAACAATCTGACCGAGAGCTGAATCTCCTAAAATCCCTTTAGCCATTTGTGAGAGGATTGTTTCTCCGTGTTGAGGTGTAATCCCCATCCAGTAGTTTAAGAAGGTAATCCCTGCAAATAGAAATCCAAGAATCAGAGACATGATGGTCAATGTTTGAGCTGCGTTTTTTTCTTTGGGGGTCTTGAAAAATGGAACGGCATTTGAGATAGCTTCAACCCCTGTTAGTGAAGCTGAACCGCTGGTGAAGGCTCTTAAGATTAGGACAATTGATAGACTTGGGACAGTTTGACCAATTGCAGAAGTTGCATGATAACTGAGAGAACCTGTCAATAGTTGGAAGATACCAAACAATAAGAGGAAGACTGTACTAAAGATAAAGAGATAAACTGGGATCATCAGAGAACTGGCGGATTCCCTCAAGCCTCGCAGATTCAAAAGCATGAGCAAACAGACCAGAAAAATGGAAATGTGGAGGTTGTAAGGATGGAGGACAGGAAGTGCAGCAGTGATTGCATCCGCACCTGCAGCCACAGATACGGCTACTGTTAGCATGTAGTCAACAAGTAGGCTTCCTCCAGCAATCAAACCTAGCTCAGGAGATAGGTTTTCTCGAGTAACCATATAAGCTCCCCCGCCTTGAGGGTAGGCATGGATGATTTGTCGATAAGATATCGTCAGGCTAGCTAATAGTAAGAGGACAAAGATACCAATAGGGAGACTCCACCAGATAGCAAGCGGAGAAAGACTAGCCAATACGAGGACGACCTGCTCAGGCCCGTACGCAATAGATGATAGAGCATCGCTTGATAGCATTGCGAGTGCCTGCGTTTTTCCAAGTAGACCTCCTTCGCCTTCTGTTAAGGACTTAAGGGGACGACCAATAAAGGTATATTTTAGTTTTGTAAACATTT
>CABPWC010000144.1 GCA_902461025.1 uncultured Streptococcus sp. | reverse complement strand
TGAACTTGGAAGAGAATTTTACAGATATAGTAAATTGGAATAAAGCCTAGTGACACAATTGTGTAGCGAGCTAATGTTCCAAAGATTTCTTTCAAATCCAAGAGTTTATGATTCAGAATAAAGCGAATTTCAAGTAGAACGACGATTGCCTCAGCAATAATCGTTGTTCCGATATAGTAGGCAGGAGTATAGATGTTGTTGAAAAGGAGTAGAGAATTTAGGATTACATTGACACCACCACCGATAAAGTAGAAAGCTGTCAATCGATTTTCATGGTCATTGATAAAGATAATCTGTTTTCCAAGGATTAATTCAATAGCCCAAATAATGGTTCGAAAGGCAAAGACGCTTGTTACAATTCCTGCTTCTATGTACTTTTCAGAAGAGTAGATAACAGTCGCATAAGTTCCTAAAACCATAATTCCGATACTAGTCGGAATCATAAGGAAGAAAAAGAGAGCTGCACCTTGATTGACCAGATATTTATAAGAATTAAAATCTTTTTTTCCTAAATAGTAACCAAGTCGAGGTATACTAACATTGATGGCTCCACTGAGGACGCTAGCAATCAGCATAACAATACTTGAGGCAATAGTGTAGTAGGAGATGTAATTCTCATCAGGCCCCTTCGTGATGAACATACGGTCCAGTAAGGTGTAGAGCATATTTGCATTTGCTAGGAGTAGCATGGTTAGAAGAGGCTTAGATGCTTTGATGAGTTCGATAATTTCGATCTTGACAAAGGAAACCTCTCGTTTAATCCATAGGAAGCTGAGCAGATAGTTGATAATGGTTGTCGCGCTCATGATTGTAGCATAGGGAACAATATCATCAGGTGTCTTAACGAAAGCAAAAATAGCGATCAACATTCCAATACGAATCACGAGTGTTTTATAAAGGATAAATGAATAGTTCTCATAGGCTTCGTTCATCCATTCGATATTTAGGAATTGGAAGAGAGCTTGGATTCCAAGGATATAGTAAAGAATTTTTAGATTGACAATACTAGTATCAAAATAAATAAAGAGGAAATAGATAGCTGTTGTTACAACTGAAGTAATAAGCGAGATATAGAACAACTTAGAAAAGACATAATTAATCTTATTTTTGTCATCCTTTACTTTACTAATTGCTCGAATCCCATAATTGTAAATCCCAAAGGCAGCTAGTGGAATGACAAAGCTCGCCCAGGTGTTAGCTGTGTTAAAGTAGCCGTAATTTGATTTACTAAGAATCCGTGTTAGATAGGGATTAGTAATCAGGGGAAAAACGATGTTTAAAATATTGACCAGCAAGCTAGCCAAAGCATTAACTTTTATATTTTTCATGAAACTTTCTTTCTTATATTCTAAACTAGATACTAGTATTATATCACATTCCAACGCCATTCTTTTGATAAAATCATTTAAATCTTGTATAATAGATAGAACTGAAAGTATGAGGTTACGAACTATGAAAATGAAACAAATCAGTGATACGACTTTAAAAATCACGATGTCTTTAGAAGATTTGATGGATCGTGGGATGGAAATCGCAGACTTTCTCGTTCCACAAGAAAAAACAGAAGAGTTCTTCTACGCCATTCTGGATGAGTTAGAGATGCCAGACAGTTTCTTGGATACAGGTATGCTTAGCTTCCGAGTGACACCGAAGCCTGATAAGGTCGACGTCTTTGTAACCAAGTCTAAGATTGACCAAAATTTGGATTTTGAGGATTTGGCAGACCTTCCCGACATGGATGAGTTAGCGAAAATGTCTCCAGATGAATTTTTGAAAACGTTGGAAAAAACCATGGCAGAGAAAACCAAAGAAGATATTGAAGCGATTCAATCTTTAGAGCAGGTTGAAAAAGAGGAAGAAGCAGCGATTGATGAAATTGCTGAGGTGGATGAAGGGAAAAGAGAACCTTATATCTACTACATCCTACGCTTTGACGACTTAACTAGTTTGGTTTCTTTTGCGAAAACAGTTGATTACCAAATGGAGACTTCAGAACTTTACAAAATGAACGACCAATACTATCTAACAGTCTTGGTTGATGTGGAAGATCATCCAAGTCTTTATCCAGCTTGGTTATTGGCTCGCATGCGTGAATTTGCTGATGATAGTGATATCAGCCGTTCAGTTCTCCAAGAATACGGTCAAGTTATCATCAATCACGATGCCGTCCAAGGACTCCAAAAAGTTTGAAGTATTTGAAAAAAGACAGAGAAATAGAATTCTCTGTTTTTTTCGTTTTAGATTTAGATTTGATTAGGTTTAGACTATACGATAATTTTTGTAAACTCAATTGAGGTACTATAGATGAATACTTTCTATTACGTCACTTAGCTTGCTAAAATAATGAAAAAACGATATCATAGAAAGAAATAAGCGAGGTAAAGTATGGACCAAGGACATTTACAAAAAGAGGTAGAGGAAATCCTAGAAGATGTGTTGGCAAAGGCTTCTCTCCATGAGGGGGCTCTCTTTGTTTTGGGCTTATCTTCCAGTGAGGTTATAGGAGGACACATCGGGAAAGCCTCTAGTCAAGAAATTGGGGAATTAATTGTTAAAAGGATCTTAGAAATCTTATCAGCTAGAGGAATCCACCTAGCAGTTCAAGGGTGCGAACATGTTAATCGGGCCTTGGTAGTAGAACGAGAGGTTGCAATCAAATACAATCTTGAGATTGTTAGTGTTCTACCGACTTTGCATGCTGGAGGATCAGGTCAATTGGCGGCCTTTCGCTATATGAAAGACCCAGTTGAGGTCGAATTTATCAAAGCTGATGCAGGACTCGATATTGGAGATACGGCTATTGGGATGCATATCAAACATGTTCAAGTACCGATACGTCCAGTTTTGAGATCAATCGGCCAAGCCCACGTAACTGCCCTCGCTAGTCGTCC
>CABPWC010000143.1 GCA_902461025.1 uncultured Streptococcus sp. | reverse complement strand
CATTCATCTGCAAAAATAGCCAAAATATGGTAAAATAGTCAGTAATCATCTATGTTTTATAGAATAAGTTTGTATGAAGAAAAGGAAATAAAATGGCAACTATTCAATGGTTTCCTGGACATATGTCCAAGGCACGGCGTCAGGTCCAGGAAAATTTAAAATTTGTTGACTTTGTAACAGTTTTAGTAGATGCACGTTTGCCCTTGTCTAGTCAAAATCCGATGCTGACTAAAATCATCGGAGACAAGCCAAGACTACTGATTTTGAACAAGGCAGACTTAGCGGACCCAGCATTAACAAAAGAATGGCGTCAGCACTTTGAATCACAAGGCATTCAAACACTCGCAATCAATTCTAAAGAGCAAATAACAGTAAAAGTAGTAACGGATGCTGCCAAGAAACTCATGGCAGATAAGATTGCTCGTCAAAAAGAACGTGGTATTCAAATCGAAACCTTGCGTACCATGATTATCGGGATTCCAAACGCTGGTAAATCGACTCTGATGAACCGTTTAGCTGGTAAGAAAATTGCTGTAGTTGGAAACAAACCTGGTGTGACAAAAGGCCAGCAATGGCTTAAAACCAATAAGGATTTAGAAATCTTGGATACTCCAGGGATTCTTTGGCCAAAATTTGAAGATGAAACCGTTGCTCTAAAACTTGCACTTACTGGAGCAATCAAGGATCAGTTGCTTCCAATGGATGAAGTGACTATTTTTGGACTTAATTACTTTAAAACCCATTATCCGGATAAACTTCAAGAACGTTTTAAACAAATGAATCTGGACGATGAGGCTCCAGAAATTATCATGGATATGACGCGTATCCTTGGTTTCCGTGATGATTACGATCGTTTTTACAATCTCTTTGTCAAAGAAGTTCGTGATGGAAAACTTGGTAACTATACCTTAGATACGTTGGATGATCTCAATGGTAACGATTAAAGAAATCAAAGAAGAATTAGCAAAGATAACTAATCTTGAAAGTCCCTTGTTCAAGGAATTTGAAAAAGATTCTCGTTCAGGTGTCCAAAAGGAAATTGAAAAGCGTAAGAAATCTATTCAAGCTGAAATTGATGAAAATCTGCGCCTAGAAGGAATGTTATCTTATGAAAAAGAGCTTTATGCTCAAGGTATTAGTTTAATTGCGGGTGTAGATGAAGTTGGTCGTGGACCTTTAGCTGGTCCTGTTGTTGCTGCAGCAGTCATTCTTCCTAAAAATTGTAAGATTAAAGGTTTAAATGACAGTAAAAAAATCCCTAAGAAAAAACACGAGGAGATTTTTCAGGCCGTTAAGGACAATGCACTAGCAATTGGTATTGGAATTATGGACAATCAAGTCATTGATCAGGTCAATATCTATGAAGCAACTAAACTAGCTATGAAAGAAGCTATCTTTCAGCTTGACCCTCAACCAGAACACCTTTTGATTGATGCAATGAAGTTGGATTTGCCGATTTCTCAGACATCCATCATCAAAGGAGATGCGAATTCCCTATCCATTGCAGCAGCATCGATTATAGCTAAAGTTACCAGAGATAAGATCATGGCTAACTATGACCAAGAATTTCCAGGTTATGATTTTTCTCAAAATGCTGGCTATGGAACTGCTAAGCATCTAGAAGGAATTGAAAAGCACGGTGTCACACCTATTCATCGCACCAGTTTTGAACCGATTAAATCGATCGTTTCAGAAACTAGTAAAAGATAATTAAAGGAGAGAATTATGGAGGAACAATCGGAAATACTTAGTTCCAAGAAAGAATTTGCCTTCGCGTCCAGTACGATCTTAGCTCAAGTAGGGCGAGGCATTATTGTCGGTTTACTCGTAGGACTTATTGTAGGATCATTTCGATTTTTGATCGAAAAAGGCTTTCATATCGTTCAAGGTTTTTATCAAGACCAAGAAAATCTGATACGGAATCTATTGATTATTTTCCTTCTTTATCTTTTTATATGCTGGCTTAGTGCCAAGTTAACGCGGTCAGAAAAAGATATCAAAGGTTCTGGTATTCCTCAAGTTGAAGCGGAGTTAAAAGGTCTCATGTCTCTCAACTGGTGGAGTGTCCTCTGGAAAAAATACATTTTAGGTATATTGGCTATTGCGAGTGGGCTCATGCTAGGTCGTGAAGGTCCCAGCATTCAGCTAGGTGCTGCTGGAGGAAAAGGAATTGCTAAATGGCTCAAGTCTAGCCCTGTTGAGGAGCGTTCTTTGATTGCAAGCGGAGCTGCTGCTGGACTTGCCGCTGCCTTTAACGCACCGATTGCGGGGTTATTATTTGTAGTAGAAGAAGTTTATCACCATTTTTCACGATTCTTCTGGGTTTCTACCTTGGCTGCTAGTCTAGTAGCAAACTTTGTTTCTCTTCTTATCTTTGGCTTGACACCCGTGCTTGATATGCCTGATAATATCCCTCTTATGAGTTTGAGCCAGTATTGGATTTATCTGCTTATGGGCATTTTTCTTGGTTTTTCAGGTTTTCTTTATGAGAAAGCGGTTCTGAATGTCGGCAAAGTTTATGATTGGATTGGGAAAAAGGTTCACATTGACAAAGCTTATCATCCAATTTTTGCTTTTATCCTGATTATTCCTGTAGGAATATTCCTACCTCAAATACTTGGTGGGGGAAATCAGGTTGTCTTATCCTTAACAGAACAAGATTTTAGCTTCCAAATTCTCTTAACTTACTTTATCATTCGCTTTATCTGGAGCATGATTAGTTACGGAAGTGGTCTCCCAGGTGGTATTTTCTTACCAATTTTAGCTTTAGGCTCTTTACTGGGTGCTTTAGTAGGTGTTATTTGTGTCAATCTTGGACTCGTCACCCAGCAGCAATTTCCTATCTTTGTGATTCTTGGAATGAGTGGGTATTTTGGTGCTATCTCAAAAGCACCTTTGACAGCTATGATTCTTGTGACTGAGATGGTCGG
>CABPWC010000142.1 GCA_902461025.1 uncultured Streptococcus sp. | reverse complement strand
CCATCTATCGAAGCTACAAGGATACTTCCGTCTCCAAAAAGATCCTTGGTAGGCCGATAGTTAAAGTTAGCATTTTGCTGATCTGCCTTAATAACTGTCAACCTCTCCTCAAAAGTAGCCGGTAAAAATTCTTTAAAAATTAAATCTTTTAGTTTTGGTTTCTTATAAACATCATACACTTCCTGAGTCAGGATAAAGTTTGCATGAGGAAAGAAGCTAGCCCCTCCTAGATGATCTGGATGTAAATGAGATAGCAAGACATAGTTAATGTCTTCTGGCTTTATTCCTTTAGCTTCCAGCAAATGTGAAATCTGATCCTCCTCCGTCATTTGAACTGGAGTTCCTAGACGATAAAAACCATAACGAAGTTTCCTCTTAATATCATAGTGATAGCCAGTATCGTAAAGCAGATAGCCCTTTTCCTTATGCTTGATTAAAAAGACACCCGCTGGAAAAGTCATCTTTCTATTCTTGACACCCTTAAAGAGCAAACCAGCATAACTTGTACAATATCCTGCTGGGAAATACTCAATGCTTTCGATAATCTTGGACATATTGCTCAATCCCTTCTGAAATACTTATTTTTGGATGATAACCCAGTTCCTTCTCAGCCTTACTAATATCAAGAGTCTGACTATAGCGAAGCAGGTAATAGGTATAGCGTGTCAGGGCTGGCTCCCCTTTAAGATTCAGAGTCTTATAAAGAAACTCTAAACTACTGGCAATTCCCGATAATAGAGTTGCTGGAATTTTTCTATATTTGATTGGATAACCCAAACCTGTCAAACTTTCCTCCAGCAAATCCCTAAAAGCTCTTGGTTCGCCATTAGTGATGTTATAGATATCACCTTTTGCTTCTGGAGCTTCCAAAGCCAAACGAATTGCCAAAGCTACATTTTCCACACAAGTCATGTCCATGAGCTGACGCCCATCTCCAATCAAAGGAATTCCTATTTTTTGACTAAGGTTGATCACCCGTGGCAAAATACTGGTATCCCCAATCCCAAAAAGTCCACGAGGTCTCAAGATGATACTAGGAACATCTGGATAATCTTTAAAGAGTTTCTCCGAAGCTAATTTACTACGGATATAGTTATTGAGATTGTTTTCCTCTGGAGCATCACTTTCTTTGATAGCCAACTGCTCCTTGGGAGCAGCATAAATACTTGGCGAGGATACATAGACTAAGCGCTGAATTCCAGCTTGACGACAAGCTTCAAGAACATGTTTAGTCCCTAAAACATTGGCCTGATAAAAATCTTCCCACGGGCCCCAAACTGTTGACAGAGCTCCCGCATGAACGACCATATCCATTCCCTTACAAGCTTCTGCCACATCCTCAGCTTTGGTCAAATCCCCTTTAAAAAAACTGACTGAAGAATTCTCTAAGGAGTAACTAACTTTTCTATTTCTGCCAAAAGCTCGCACTAGATAACCATGATCTACTAATTCTTCTACTACATATTTACCCAAGAAACCTGTTGCTCCAGTTACTAAAACTGTTTTCATTTTTCTTTCTCCTTATCCGCTAGCAGACGATGAATTTCACTCTCCAAAATTTCCGTCGGATGATAAGACTGTGCTGCCTGGCGCAAAGTCTCTAATTCTGGCCAATTTTCTATAGCTAACAGTTTCTCAAAGGCTTGTCCAATGGCCTCGCTATTATCTCTTTTAGCTGTAAAAGCAATACCGGCCTCAACCCCACGAACGGCATAATCAAATTGATCATAATCATGAGGTAATATCAAAGCTGGCTTACCATAAATAATGCATTGATAAAAAATTCCAGCTCCACCATGATGAATGACATAATCCATCTGAGGGATATACTCCTTATAAGGGAGATAAGAAACAAGGGACAGATTCTCCATGAGTTTTTCACATTGGAAGGCCTCTCCACCTACACCACGAGTTACAAAAAAGTGACAATCAGGATGAGCTTTTGCAAGTTGCGTAGCTTGATAAATAAGATTTTCTTTTGCCCAAGCTAGTTGTGTCCCACAAGTCATCAAAACTTTCTTTCGCTCCATAAAAGGAGACAAATCTAAAGGATAATCCTCTCCTGCCTCAACTGAAGCTCCTGATGGGCCCACCCAACGAAAATGCTCTGGAAATTCCTTTTTAAGTTCTAATTCTTTCATGCCAATAGCGAGAATGGAATAAGGAGAATAAATTGTCTCCTGACCGAGTTGGTTATATACTTTGAATTTATATCTCTTTAAACGATCACGGAATGAAAAAGATACAATACGTTTCACTATACGAGTTGCTTTTCTCCCCAAAAATTGTATTGTAGCCTGCCAAAAATTCTTTGGACTCCCCATGCCACCAATAAAACAAGGAGGCCCATCAGTAGTTTCTAAAACAAATTGTGTAGCCATAGTAGTTATCCAGGGAATTCCAAGTTGATTAGCCACCAAACCACCAGACAAAGTAATAAAATCAGCAATAACAATATCTGGTCGATTTTTACTCCACTCTTCTAATAATTGATCCGAAACTAAATTAATTAAATCAATACTTTCAGAAAGTTGATGATAGGCTGACAAAACTCCTAATTGCTGATCATTATTTGCTGCGCGTTCAAACTCTTCGATGTGATTCTCTAGTATAGGAACAACAGTGAAACCAGCAACTTCAGCAACTTCTTTTTTCTGAGGACCTGTGAATAAACGAATCTCATACTGAGGATTATTCAGTAAAGGTACTAATAAATTCATTGTTGGATACAAATGTCCACTTAAAGGAACAACAACAACATCAATTCTGATTCTTTTCATATGTCTAGAATACCAAAAATAAAAAAAAAGAACTATCATTAGGATAATTCTTCACCAGATTATTAGTTTTTGAAATGGAAACGAAACAAAACATATAAGGAAATGTAATGTAATTTTACAGATAAATGATGATTTAAGAACATAATTACTTTTTATTTAAAAATAAAAAAAGGCATCTGCCTCAATCAAAATGTTGACCAATCGGGAAGACAGGATTCGAACCTGCGACACCTTGGTCCCAAACCAAGTACTC
>CABPWC010000141.1 GCA_902461025.1 uncultured Streptococcus sp. | reverse complement strand
TTTAGTTGACAAATGTAGATTTTAAGAGTATACTGATAATTGTAATTGACAAATGTAGATTTTGGAGGTGTGCTGATGCAGATTTCGGATGCAGAATGGCAGGTCATGAAGATTATCTGGATGCAGGGAGAACAGACTAGTACTGATCTCATAAAAGTATTAGAGAAAAGGTTCAGTTGGTCCAAATCCACGATCCAGACACTCTTGGCTCGTTTGGTAGAGAAAGAATGTTTGACTCGGGAAAAGCAGGGCAAGTCCTTTGTCTATTCGGCCCTTTTAACTCTAGATGATAGTAGGGGCTTAATGGTTCAGGATATCAAAGACAAGCTTTGTTCTCGAAGAATAAAGCTCTTGCTAGCTGATTTGATTGAAGAATGTGACTTTACCCTAGCCGACTTAGAAGGTTTGGAAGAAGTCATTTCAAAGAAAAAAGCAAGTGCTGTAACAGAAGTAAGATGTAATTGTATGTAAAGGAGACGCTATGTTAAATCTATTTGTATCTATTGTTGTTTTAGGAATGATTGCTTTTATCCTCTTTTGGTTTTTCAAAAAACCGCAAGAAGATGCTAAGAGAGCCCAACAAAAGAATGGCTATCAGGAGATTCGAGTGGAGGTCATGGGGGGCTATACTCCAGGAACCATTATCCTCAAAAAATCGCAACCTGCTCGCATTATTTTCGATCGAAAAGACCCTTCACCTTGCTTGGACCAAATCGTTTTTCCAGACTTTGGGGTGCATGCTGATTTACCTATGGGAGACCAATATGTGGTTGAGATCACTCCTGAAGAAACCGGGGAATTTGGCTTCTCTTGTGGAATGAACATGATGCACGGTAAGATGATTGTAGAATAGGAGAATGATATGACTGAAATTGTAAAAGCAAGTCTTGAAAATGGTGTTCAAAAAATCCGTATCACGGCAGACAAAGGCTACCATCCAGCCCACATTCAACTGCAAAAAGGGATTCCTGCTGAGATTACCTTTCATCGTGTGACACCTTCAAACTGTTATAAAGAGATTCTCTTCGAAGAAGAAGGGATTCTAGAACCAATCGCTCAAGATGAGGAAAAAGTCATTCGCTTTACTCCTCAAGAATTGGGTGAGCACGATTTTTCTTGTGGCATGAAGATGCAAAAGGGAACCTACACCGTTGTTGAAAAAACTAAAAAGTCCCTCAGTCTTTTACAACGTTTTTGGATTACTAGTATCTTTACTGTGCCTCTTGTGATTCTCATGATTGGGATGTCTACAGGAGGAATTAGTCACCAAGTCATGCGTTGGGGCACCTTTTTAGCCACAACACCCATTATGCTGGTAGCTGGAGTTCCATATATCAGAAGCGCCTGGGCTAGTTTTAAAAAGCACAATTCCAACATGGATACCTTGGTTGCTCTGGGAACCCTAGTGGCCTATTTCTATAGCTTAGTTGCCCTCTTCACTGGTCTGCCCGTTTACTTTGAAAGTGCTGCATTTATCCTCTTCTTCATTCTTTTGGGAGCAGTTTTTGAGGAAAAAATGCGAAAAAATACTTCGCAGGCAGTCGAAAAATTATTAGACCTACAAGCAAAAACAGCAGAGGTTTTGCGTGATGATGTTTATGTTCAAATACCTCTAGAACAAGTCAAAGTTGGGGATCTCATTCGCGTTCGACCAGGTGAAAAAATTGCTGTTGATGGGACTGTGTTAGAAGGTGAAACGAGTATTGATGAATCAATGGTGACTGGGGAAAGTATTCCAGTCGATAAATCAGTTGGAGATGCTGTCATTGGTTCAACCATCAATAATAGTGGTACGATCATCTTTAAAGCTGAAAAAGTTGGTTCTGAGACTATGTTGGCTCAAATTGTGGACTTTGTGAAGAAAGCGCAAACGAGTCGCGCCCCTATTCAAGATTTGACAGATAAGATTTCAGGGATTTTTGTACCAGCAGTTGTCATTTTAGGACTTCTTACTTTTTGGATCTGGTTTGTTTTCCTAGGAGAAAGCTTTGTGACGTCGCTCCTCTATGGAGTAGCAGTTTTGATAATTGCCTGTCCTTGTGCACTAGGACTCGCGACACCGACAGCACTCATGGTAGGAACAGGACGAAGTGCCAAGATGGGGATTCTTCTCAAAAATGGTACAGTTTTACAGGAAATCCAAAAAGTCCAAACCATTGTTTTTGATAAGACAGGAACCTTGACCGACGGGAAGCCAGTAGTGACAGATGTTATTGGTGATGAAAGAGAAGTGCTAAGTTTGGCTGCTTCACTGGAAGATGTATCTCAACACCCGCTAGCTCAAGCTATTGTTAATCGTGCATCTGAACTAGGAATTAGCCTTTACCCAGTGGAAAACTTCCAAGCCTTGCATGGAAAAGGTGTGACTGGGATTATTAATAGTAAACAAGTCTTGCTGGGGAATGCCAAACTCTTAGATGATCTTGCTATTCCACATGATTATCAAGAACGATTTGATTTGCTTGAGAAAGAAGCAAAAACAGTTGTCTTCCTATCCGTAGATGGTCAGTTAAAAGGCTTAATTGCCTTGCAGGATGTCCCTAAGGAAAATGCTCGAGAAGCTATTGCCAAATTGAAAAAACGTGGCCTTAGAACTGTCATGCTTACTGGAGATAATGCTGGAGTAGCGCATACGATTGCAGAGCAAATTGGAATCGAAGAAGTGATTGCAAATGTCTTGCCAGAGGAAAAGGCACATGAAATTCACAAGCTTCAAAAGAATGGCAAATTGGCCTTTGTTGGAGATGGTATCAATGATGCGCCGGCCCTCAGTGTAGCTGATGTCGGAATTGCCATGGGCTCTGGGACAGATATTGCCATTGAATCAGCAGATCTTGTCCTTACAACCAACAATTTACTAGGATTGGCACGTGCTTTTGATATGAGTAAGAAGACCTTTAATCGTATTCTACTCAATCTTTTCTGGGCTTCTATCTATAACCTCATTGGTATTCCGATTGCAGCAGGAGTGTTTTCTGGTCTTGGTTTGGTACTCAATCCAGAACTTGCAGGATTGGCCATGGCCTTTAGTTCAGTATCTGTTTTAATCAGCTCTCT
>CABPWC010000140.1 GCA_902461025.1 uncultured Streptococcus sp. | reverse complement strand
ATATTCTCCAGAGATAAGGTGACATCCCCAATCGGAAGCCACTCTCCCTTTTCTCGAAACTCAATCCAGAACAAATCCCCGTGTTCCTCTAAATAGGAATACATGGCATTTAATTTTTCCAAACTATAGGGAATTCTAATGCCATCTAACAGTTCCACCAAATCCACATCTTGATACCAGGATAAAGCTGCATCACGATGATCTGCTAAAATATAGGGAACTAGACGTAGGGAATCATCTATCTGAATAATCTTTGGCATCTTTTTTTGCTCCTAACAACTGCTTCGCTGCTTGATTAAAACCATCACACCAATTGTACCATTTTGCTTCATACTCATCTTCAGGTAAGATATGATTTTTTAAATCCAGAACAGAGTATACCTTTCTTTCCTCGCAAACTTGCGCATAGAGATGATATAGTTCATCACCACCATCTTTATCCCACTCAGCAGAAATCGTATTTTGACCTGCTAACAAAGCTTGGTAAGCTCTGTGATGCCCGTCTGTAATCAACAAGCGATCTCCAAACACAAGAATACTAATTGGATCCATATTGATGATTTCAGCCGACTGATAAAGCATCTGAATATAATGCAACTTCTTTTCTGATAAGTATAGTTGAGTCGGATGAAGATCTTTTATGTTGACTTCCATTTTTATCTCCTCAAGAAGGGCTAAACCCTACTTTTGTTTGCCTGTAAAGCGCCATTGAAAGCGAAGTTTGTCATAAAACGGAAATTCAATGAATAGAATTCCAAGACCCAGACAGAGACTGGCAAGAACATCTGATGGGTAATGAACTCCCAGATAGACTCTGGAAATGATTACACTTACTAGGTAAATTCCCAGTAAAATCTGGAGAATGAGCTTTACAGTCCTATCTTTCACTCTCTGTCCCACAATGATAATTAGAGAACCGATTAGGAGGGTTACTGCTAGCGAGTGACCACTAGGGAAAGAAAATCCTTTTTCCTCCACTAAATGTAAAATATCTGGTCGCGGACGTTGATAGAGGTGTTTTAAGGACACAATTAAAATTCCAGCCAAACTAAGATTGCCAGCTACTAAAAGGCTTTCTGACTTCCACTTTTTCAGATAAAAAATAACAGTCAATAGAATTGCCCAAGAAATAACGATTGGTAAGTCAATCAGACGAGTAATTCCACGAAAGATAGTTGTTAATATAGCTGGTAAATCTCCACGGATTGCTGTCTGAATAGACGAATCAAATGGTATCAATTGTTCTGGATAAAACTTAACGACATAACCCAGAATCACAAATAGTAAAAGGGCAAAAGAGCCCTTTGTTAAAAATGTTTGTTTATTTTTCATAGCGTTTCAAAGTTGGTTTTAGAAGGACAAATAATAACCAGAATGAGATGGCAAAAATAAGACCTTCAATCAAATTAAATGGCAAGACCATTGTCAACAAGTAATTACTAAGTCCTAAAATATTCTCAATATCGAAGTTAGCAAATTTTGCATACAAAGGTACAGCATAAACGTAGTTTAGAACGAGCATCGCTATAGTAAGACCAATCGTTCCGGCTAATGAAGCTAGGACAAAACGCATGGTTGTACGCTCTTTTTTCCAAATCAGACCAAAAGCAAGAACAAAGACTCCTAAGGCTACGATATTCATCGGCAAACCAATGTAGGTACTAACTCCTTGGTTGTTCAGAAGGATTTTCAGCAAGGACCGAAGGAATAGCACTCCTAAAGCTGCTGGTAAATCCAAGACCACCAAGCCCACAAGGACAGGTAAGATACTGAATTCAATCCTCAAAAAGGACGCCGCAGGCAAGAGCGGAAAGTCAAAGTACATCAACACAAATGAAAGTGCTGATAAAATTGCAATGGTCGAAAGTCGACGTGTGTTTGTCATAACAGGTTCCTCCAATTTTCTATAAAATCAGAAGAAGTTAGAAAGGATTCCTCTATCTATTCTCACTTTTTATATCCCAAAAGTCCCCTCTCACTCTATTAAGGAAATTCAAGCAAGCGGTTACAGTTTAGCTATAAATCTATCAGAACAGACAAAGCTATTCTTTCGTCTTCTCCCATCCAGACTATACTGTCGGTTGTGGAATCTCACCACATCAGCTTGCGCTCGCGGACTTCTTTTAGAGTAAGGAAATGGGGATTTTTCTTTTAGACTAGGCGACAAGCTGTAGGCATAACTTTTGGTTAGGCAAAGCTTGGCAACAAAGTATAAAAGGAAAAGAACATTTCCGAGTAAAAGTCACCGCCGGTCGGGAATCTCACCCAGCCCTGAAGACCCTTTTATGATAACAAAAAAAGCATGCAAGCGCAAGCTTTTGATATCTTATAACTATTTTATTTCAACTTATCTGTTTCATAGGTGTGAACCAATTCAAGACCTGCAAAGTTTTGCTGACGGAGAGCCTCGTAGACAATCATACATACTGTATTAGATACATTTAGGCTACGAACATGTTCATCATTCATAGGAATTCTGAGAGCTTTTTCTGGATGTTCACGCATAAAATCTTCAGGCAAGCCCTTATCTTCGCGTCCAAAGAGAAAATAGTGACTCCCTTCTGCCGTAAAGTCTGCATCTGAGTAGACCTTTTCTGCAAATTTGGAAATCAGGTAAAGTTGACCATTCATTTTTTCCATGAATTCATCTAAACTATCATAGAAATAAATCTCAAGCTTGTCCCAATAGTCGAGCCCAGCTCGCTTCATTTTACGATCATCAATTGGGAATCCCATAGGTCTAATAATATGAAGGGGTGCATTCGTCGCTGCACAGGTACGAGCAATATTACCTGTATTTTGTGGTATCTGGGGTTCAAATAGTACAATGTGATTTGTCATGCCTTGCTTCCTCTCACTGGTGCAAAAAAATAGCCACACTGCCCGGAGTCAAGCTCAGCAAACAGCGTGGTTAAGGCATCGTTAACTTACCTCACAACAGGTTTGAAGTAAATCAGCGAAACTACTGTTTTAGTATATCACTTTCAGCCTGATTGTCAATAGAAATGACTTGATTTTTTTCATTTTTTTTACAAGCATATTTACAAAAGTTAAAAATTTAACTTTAAGGCAGCTATATCCTTGAATTTACCTAGATTGAGAATTTTCGGAACAAATTTTTTCATAAATAGATTTTGTATAAAGCAAAATATTCCTTCAAATCCACCGAATCCCTTTATTAAAGAAAGAAACAGTCGGTTGTTGAGTGCATTTTTTTCTAAAAAAAGGTATGATAAAGACATATTGAAAAAGTAGGTTTACTAACTATGAAGATTATTCTTGTCGGAGGGGGAAAAGTAGGTTCTGCCCTCTGT
>CABPWC010000139.1 GCA_902461025.1 uncultured Streptococcus sp. | reverse complement strand
TTCCTGCAATGATTAATAAAATTCCAAATACTGTATTCTTCGAAACCTTATGCTTAAGAATAAAGAAGGCAAGAAGGACAGAAACCGCAGGATAAATAGCTGAAACCGAGGAGGCCAAAGAACTACCAATATACTTGACCGCATAGAGATTGGCTTGCATTCCAATCGGACCGGCTAGTAAAGCTCCGATGATAACACTGACATTTCGAATGTTCAAGAAGATTGAAAAACGAACTCTGCCTTCCTTAACTAGAAGATATCCTAACAAGATAAAAATACTTAGGAAATCGTGTGCTGCTGCTACTACAAAGGGCGATAAATCCGTGAATATTGAAAAGATATAAGCACTAATAGTTAATCCTAATCCCCAGAACACACCTGATAGTAGCCCAAAAGAAACTCCATTTTTAGTTTTCATTTAAATCTCCTTCAGACTCTAATTCTTTTACTGCTCTATTGTAACGAGAGATTCCGTAATCTCCGAAATCTGCACCATTTTCTTCTTTGTAAATAGTCCAAAGACTCCAAATGATATCTTGCAAGATTTTGTAAATACGAATTTTCTCCCTTGAAACTGGAGTCTTGTCACTCTCGTAATGACTTAAAAAGTCTTCTTCTTCTGCACTTGTAAATTCAGATTCTAGGAAGAGGGCTGCCAAATCCCACATAGGATCATTCATAGAAGAATATTCCCAATCAATTAGATAAAGATGTCCGTCTGGACCTTCAATAAAGTTTTCTGGAACCAAATCAATATGACATGATTTCTTATCAATTCCAATTTGTTCAAGCTCTTCCTTCAGAGAAAATACAGCCTTTCTGACAGCTTCATAATTAGGATAAGAAATCTCCCCTTGAATCAATGATTCATATTTTTTAATTTCCTCAAAAGGAGCAAACTCTCCTTTCAATTCTTTACCAGAAGCATGAATCGTTTGTAAAATTGGAGCTATCTTTTCAAATTTAGTTTTAATGGTATTAAAATTAAGTGTCTCAGCATTTTCGATGTACTGATTAACCTTGATACCTGCTTCGATATCAAAAAGATAATTTTCTACATCTAATTTTAAATCTTTCAACAACTCAAGATTGTACTTTTCATTCTGGCGATCGATTAATTTATCAGTACCTTTACCGAAAAACTTAACGATGTACTGGTTTGAGGTTGTCTTAACCAAATAGTTTTGATTGGTCATCCCCCCCAATTGTTCAACGCTCTGAATTTCTTCGTCAGCTGACAATAAGGAAGCAATCTTTGCTTTAACGATTTTCTTCACAATAATCCTCCATTATACTTCCCACTTAAAGACTGTCTTAAATGCTGTATTTAAGTCAGTTGCAAAAACTCGGTGAATATCTTTAATTTCTCTGACTGGTTCTTCTAGATAAATAATATTCTTCAAACGATTGGCAAATTTTTTAATTTCCATCATTTGGATAGCATTTTCAAAGTCAATTCTTCCTGAACGTGAAGATCCGACTAGTAACAAGCCTTTTTCCAATGAATCCCGAGTGTTGATGTTGACCTTATACTCACTAACACCCATCATCAAAATGGTCCCTTGTGGTTTGATGTAACGGATCAAGTCATTAATAGCAGGTCCGCATCCATCACCACCACAGCATTCGAAACCATGGTCAAAACTTAAATCTTCTGGAATACTATCAGTAATGTAAAGCTCTTTTGCAAATGAGAAGAGTTCTAACTTTTCCCAGTGACGACCGATAACAATAATCTCAGCTTCAGGCAGAGTATAGTTAATAATATTAGCCATGACAAAAGCTAAACTTCCATCACCAATGACAGCAATTCGTTGGCGTCTGCTGTGAGATATCGTCATGAAACGATTCATAGCATGCATGCCAACACTGACAAACTCTGTAATGGCGGCAACTGTGTCTTCGATTTCTTCGTAAGATACAACACGATCCTTAGGCAGAGATACAAATTCTCGCATAAACCCATCATAACCACTTGAAAGGAAATATGTTCCAGTCATGTAATTTTCGTAGAATTCCTCATCACTTTGCATAGGTGGTTGATTTGGAATCATAACAACCTTCTGACCAACTTTGTAGGTACCGGTTGGGTCAGAAATGACTGTACCACAAGATTCATGAATCATAGCCATAGGTAGTTTTTGGGCTAAAATTTTTGGATCTCGTTTACCTTGATAATAGCGCTGATCCGCATGACAAACAGCCATATAGTTTGGTCGGATGAGGATATGATTCTCTTGATCAATTTCTTCTTCCTGGTATTTAATATTAATAAACTTTGGTTTTGTCAGTTGATAAATTTGATTAATCATGTCTCTAGTCTTTCTCAATCATGCTTTTAGCAATCTTCAAGTCTGTCACTGTTGTGATTTTAAGATTTGAGTATTCACCCTTAGCCAAGGCTACATCTTTACCCTTAATGACAAAGATTTTACATGCATCTGTTAAAATTTCTTTTTCTTCTGCTGATAATGAACCATACAAATCAATAAAGTCTTTACAACGGAATGTTTGTGGAGTCTGTCCTTGGTAAAGATGAGCACGATTTGGAATATCTGTAATGAACTGACCATTTGTGCTTTCAACAATTGTATCCACCGCTTCAACCACAGTGTCAACCGCATCATGTTTTTGAGCAAGAGCGATATTGTCTTGAATCATACGAAGAGTGATAAAGGGACGAACCGAATCATGTGTTACTACGATATCATCTTCTGTTAGTGGACGGTAAGCATCGATGGCTTCAATAATCTTTTCAATACTAGAATTACGATCAGCCCCACCTTTTGTAATGATAATACGGTCCTTGTGGAGTGGAAGGAATTTTTCAACTAAATCTTCAGCATGTGTCACCCAGTCTCCATGAACTCCAACAACAATTTTTTCAATACTTGGTTCTAGGACAAATTTTTCAATTGTATGGATTAGAATTGGGCGGTCTCCCAACTCAAGAAATTGTTTAGGTAAATTACTGATACCCATGCGCGTGCCGGTTCCACCTGCTAAAATTCCAGCGTAAATCATATTGATTCTCCTTTGGTTTGTTTTAAAAACTCATTCTTCACTATTATATCATAATCAAGCACTATCTTGAAATAAATACTAGTTCTCTCTAGTTAGAAACCGATGATGAGAGCATTTCATGCATTGAACATTTAAAACTAATTCTTGCATTATTAACTCTCAGTTAATATAGAGTTCTTCAGGATAATATAGAAAGCTTAAAGAAACCTTAAACCATTGGTTGATATATATATAGCAATCCTGAAATTTTAATTAGACTTTTCCAATTAAAATTGTTAAAATAAAATGGAAAATAA
>CABPWC010000138.1 GCA_902461025.1 uncultured Streptococcus sp. | reverse complement strand
CTCTGTCCCAACTGAAGACAAAAAAGTAAGAATCGTTATTGACGAAAAATAAGAAAAGCGGGACATGGTCTCGCTTTTTTTGCAAGGAGAAGGAATGAGAGATTTAACAGTTAGACAACTAGAGGAATACTTACTTGACCATTATCAACAATCTAGGACAGAAGAAGGACTCTTTATAAAACTAGTTGAAGAAGTTGGAGAAGTCGCTGAGGTTTTAAATGGACGTTCCGGTAGAAAAGAGGGTGTCCAAGATTCAAACGAGGAATTGGCAAAGGAGTTGGCAGATATCATTCACTATACAGTGGCAATTGCAGCTATCAACGATATTGACCTAACGAAGACCATTTTTGAAAAAGACAAAAAGGCAGCCATCAAGTATCAGCATGTACAGGATTTGGAAAGCTTTTTAGATAAAAACCTTCCATAGTTCCCCTTTTCTCCAACTTGTGAAAATCCCTGTAACATGATAAAATAAAGGGAGAAACAGATACAGGAGATCAGATGAACTACTTTAACGTTGGGAAAATTGTCAATACTCAGGGCTTGCAAGGTGAGATGCGAGTCTTGTCAGTGACAGATTTTGCTGAAGAACGCTTTAAAAAAGGGGCAGAGTTAGCCTTATTTGATGAGAAAGATCAATTTGTGCGAACAGTGGTCATTGCAAGCCACCGTAAACAAAAAACCTTCGATATCATCAAGTTCAAGGATATGTACCATATCAATGACATTGAAAAATACAAGGGTTACAGTCTAAAGGTTGCTGAGGAGAATCTCAATGATCTTGATGATGGTGAATTTTACTACCACGAAATTATCGGTTTAGAAGTCTATGAGGGGGATAACTTGATTGGAACCATCAAGGAAATCCTTCAGCCAGGTGCCAATGATGTCTGGGTAGTCAAACGAAAAGGCAAACGAGACCTACTCTTGCCCTATATTCCGCCTGTTGTCCTTAATATAGATATTCCTAATAACCGTGTGGATGTTGAACTCTTAGAAGGGTTAGACGATGAAGATTGATATTTTAACCCTCTTTCCAGAAATGTTCACACCCTTAGAACATTCCATCGTTGGAAAGGCTCGAGAAAAAGGACTCTTAGATATCCACTACCATAATTTTCGTGACTACGCTGAAAAGGCCCGTCATGTTGACGATGAACCCTACGGTGGTGGTCAAGGGATGTTGCTAAGAGCGCAACCCATCTTTGATGCCTTTGATGCCATTGAAAAAAAGAATCCGCGCGTGATTCTATTGGATCCAGCCGGTAAGCAGTTTGACCAAGCCTATGCGGAAGATTTAGCTCAAGAAGAGGAACTCATCTTTATCTGTGGGCACTACGAAGGTTATGATGAACGGATTAAGACCTTGGTAACAGATGAGATATCTCTTGGAGATTATGTCTTGACCGGTGGAGAACTAGCTGCAATGACCATGATTGATGCGACGGTTCGCTTGATTCCAGAAGTTATCGGGAAGGAAGCAAGTCACCAGGATGATAGCTTTTCATCAGGTCTCTTGGAATATCCTCAATACACGCGGCCTTACGATTTTCGTGGTATGTTAGTTCCGGATGTGCTCATGAGTGGACACCATGAAAATATACGTCAATGGCGACTCTATGAGAGCCTCAAGAAAACCTACCAACGTAGACCTGATTTGCTGGAAGAGTATGAACTGACAGCAGAAGAAGAGAAAATGTTAGCAGAAATTAAAGAAAATAACAATTAAAAGGAGAAAACTATGCAAGTAATTAAACGTGATGGACAAGTCGCTGATTTTGATCCAGATAAAATCTACCAAGCCATCCTTAAGGCAGCTCAAACAGTCTATGTATTGACGGACGATTTGCGCCAAAATCTAGCTCAAGTTACTAAAAAGGTTGTTTTGGATTTGGAAGAAGCAAAAGTAGAACGTGCAACTATCAGTATGATCCAATCAATGGTTGAGCACCGCTTACTAGGTGCAGGATATATTACTATTGCAGAACACTATATCTCTTACCGTTTGCAACGTGATTTGGAGAGAAGTGGTTACGGCGACCACATCGCTGTTCACCTTCATTTTGAACAAATTCGTTAATAGAAAAAGAGTGAGATGATAAAAGTGTCTCACTCTTTCTTAAATCTTCTTTTTTGGGCCGTTTGGATAGTAGAGGGAACGAAAGTTACCCTTCGAATATCCGACACTCGAATAATACGGCTGACGTTTTTGGCGAAATTTTTAACAATAATTTGTTGGCGGTCAGTATCATACTTGATAATATCGCCTGTAAAACTCGTTTCCGCAAAGATGATATGTACAGCCTTTTTTTGGGCTAGGGCTTCTTCAAGTCTAGCAATTAGGGGATCGCTTTTTTCAGGAATGGAATATTCATGTCCATTGACAAAATCATGGACTTTTTGCAAAGCCTGTTTTAATAAATCTTTCATTCCGACCTCCCTTCTTTACATCATTATATAAAAATTTTATGAAATCTACAAGATTTTTCGAATAATCAATTGAGAACAAAAAGGAGAAGAACATGGCAGAATTTACATTTGAAATTGAAGAACACTTGCTTACTCTATCTGAAAATGAAAAAGGATGGACCAAAGAAATCAATCGTGTCAGCTTTAATGGTGCACCGGCGAAGTTTGACATTCGTAGCTGGAGTCCTGACCACACTAAAATGGGGAAAGGAATTACCCTCTCAAATGAAGAATTTCAAATCATGGTGGATGCTTTTAAGAATCAATAAACGTTCATCTAAGATTAATTAAAAAGAGGCTAGGGAAAATCCCGGCCTCTTTTATTTGCTTGAAAAATAAGCTTGTGTATGGAGACGTTGGAGTAGTGGTCGGCTGATGAAGCTAATGGCTACAATTTTGGCAAGATCAGGTATGATAAAGGGAATAACTCCGACAGCCAGTGCCTTATCAAAAGGCATTCCAGCTAAGAAGTGGAGACTGAGAATACCACCGACAAAAACAAGTGAATCTCCCAAAAGATTTGCAAAGAAAATACGTAATACGCCACTATTGGTGTGAATGAGATAGGAAGCAAGCCCTGCATAGACAAGGTCGAACCAAAGATAACCAGCGCTTGGTCCAACTAAAACATGAAATCCAGCTCCACCGTTAGCAAAGACCGGAAGGCCAATAGCACCAAGTAAGAGATAGAGTCCGACAGAGAGAACAGCTTCCCTTGGTCTAAATACAGTGGCGATGAGTCCAATAGCAAAGTTTTGCAGAGTGAAAGGAACTGGACCAATCGGCATACTAATTTGTGCCAATACTGCAATAAGAGCCGCTCCAATAGCAGGAATAGCGTAAATGTGTGCTTTTTTCAAAATAGTTAACCTCTTCTATAA
>CABPWC010000137.1 GCA_902461025.1 uncultured Streptococcus sp. | reverse complement strand
ATATTATAGAAAGTATAAAAATCAAACTTATTAAATTTACTGTGGTCAGCAAGAAGAATCTTTTTATTAGCATTATTTAATGCTAGCTTTTGGACTTCGCCTTCATCTTCGCTAAAAGTAGCGATAGCATGATCTTTTATACCATTGCAACTAACAAAAGCTTTAGAGAATTGAAGACTTTCGATATCTTGGAGCGTTAAGGTTCCGACAAAGGCACCAGTGATTTCTCGATAATTCCCACCAATTAAAATTAAATCAGTCAATTTTCGTTCATTCAAGATAATGAAAACTGGAAGACTATTTGTCACAACGCGAATATTATCAATTGGAAGTTCGCGAGCAAAGAATTCGAGAGTAGTCCCAGGACCGATAAAGATGGTTTCTCTTTCTTCAACTAAATGGCCAGCAAAGCGAGCAATTTCTTGTTTCTCGGCGATTTGTAAACCTTGTTTTTCGACGTTAGAGCGTTCATTTGCCAAAAAAGAACCAGAACGAAGCTTTTCGGCACCTCCATGAACTCGAACAAGTAGATCTTTGTCAGCTAATTCTTGTAGATAACGTCGAGCAGTCATATCAGAAATATCTAAACGATTCATTATTTCTTTGACTGTGATGGTTCCTCTTGTATTGACAATCTCTAAAATCACATCTAGTTTTTCTTGTTTTAGCATTGAATCACCCCCATATCCACTATCATTTTATCATATTTTAAACATCTAAGCAACTTAAAGAAAACAAAATTAAACAAAAACAAAAAACATCTGTGTTTGTTTTTAACTCAGATGTTTTTATATTTTTTAATTAGTCTAATCCGTAGTTATAATCATCGTCCTGCATAGCTTCAACTTCACCAAGTAGATATCCGTTACCAACTTGAGAGAAGAAGTCGTGGTTGGATGTACCAGTTGAAATTCCATTCATAACAATTGGGTTTACATCGTCAGCTGAGTCAGGGAAGAGAGGATCTTGTCCTAGATTCATAAGAGCTTTATTGGCGTTGTAGCGAAGGAAAGTTTTAACCTCTTCAGTCCAACCAACACCATCATATAAACTCTCTGTATAACCTTCCTCATTTTCATAAAGAGTGTAGAGGAGGTCGTACATCCAGTCCTTTAACTTTTCTTGCTCTTCTTCTGGTAATTCGTTGAAACCAAGTTGGAATTTATAACCAATATATGTTCCGTGAACTGACTCGTCTCGAATGATGAGTTTGATGATTTCAGCAACGTTTGCCAACTTGTTATTTCCTAGATAGTAGAGTGGAGTGAAGAAACCAGAGTAGAAGAGGAAGGTTTCAAGGAATACACTAGCGACTTTCTTTTCAAGTGGTGTTCCGTTAAGGTAAATCTCATTGATGATTTGTGCCTTTTTCTGAAGATATGGGTTTGTATCAGTCCATTCAAAGATTTCTTCAATCTCAGTCTTTGTATTCAAGGTTGAGAAAATAGAAGAATAAGATTTAGCGTGGACAGATTCCATAAATTGGATGTTGTTAAAAACAGCTTCTTCGTGAGGAGTACGAATATCATCGCGAAGAGCATTTACCCCTGTTTCAGACTGCATGGTATCCAAAAGTGTCAAACCGCCAAAGACTTTTCCTACCAAGTCTTTTTCTTGATTTGATAACTTTCTCCAGTCATCTAAGTCATTAGATAAGGGAATACGTGTATCCAACCAAAATTGTTCAGTTAGTTTTTCCCATGTTGATTTATCGATGACATCTTCGATGGCATTCCAGTTAATGGCTTTGTAGTAAGTTTCCATTACAAATCTCTTTCTTTTGATTTTATTAAAATAGTGATGAATGTTCTAGCCTTGTGTGAATGGGTTACCGCACAAAAAGTCGGTACTCCGACTTTTTGATGTTACCTTATCTTTGTAAACAAGATTTTAGTGAGATTTTAAATTACACAGCTTTCACATTGGTTAGCACCAACTTCACCGCCGTCATCTGTGTAGGTACGAACGTAGTAGATAGACTTGATGCCCTTGTTAAAGGCGTAGTTACGAAGGATAGATAGGTCACGTGTTGTTTGTTTGTTCTCTTTCTTCCATTCGTAAAGACCTGTTGGGATATCACTACGCATGAAGAGAGTAAGTGAAAGCCCTTGGTCTACGTGCTCAGTTGCAGCAGCATAGACATCGATAACTTTACGCATATCCATGTCATAGGCAGAAGTGTAGTAAGGAATAGTTTCAGTTGATAATCCTGCAGCAGGATAGTAAATCTTACCAATTTTCTTCTCTTGACGTTCTTCAATACGTTGAGTAATTGGGTGGATAGAAGCAGACACATCATTGATGTAGCTGATAGAACCATTTGGTGCTACAGCAAGACGGTTTTGGTGGTAAAGTCCATCTGCTTTAACTTTATCACGAAGTTCAGCCCAATCAGCTGCAGACGGGATAAAGATTCCTTCAAAGAGTTCTTTAACACGATCAGATTTTGGAACAAATTGACCAGACGTATACTTATCGAAATAAGTACCATTTGCATAGTCTGATTTCTCAAAGTTGTGGAAGGTAATGCCACGTTCACGCGCAATATTGTTTGATTCTACCAAAGTCCAGTAATTTAAAAGCATAAAGTAGATGCTTGTAAATTCAACAGACTCAGGAGATCCATATTCGATTAATTGCTGAGCAAGATAGCTGTGAAGCCCCATAGCACCAAGTCCAAATGTATGAGCTTGGCTATTTCCGTGGTCAATAGTTGGAACAGCAACGATGTGAGAGCTATCTGTTACAAAGGTCAAAGCGCGAACCATTGCACGAATAGAACGTCCAAAGTCAGGTGATGTCATCATATTTACAACGTTTGTTGAACCAAGGTTACATGAAACGTCAGTACCCATTTGAAGGAATTCTTGCGCATCGTTGATAAGACTTGGCTCTTGGACTTGAAGAATCTCTGAACACAAGTTACTCATGATAATCTTGCCATCGACAGGATTTGCACGGTTAGCAGTATCGATATTGACTACATAAGGATAACCAGATTCTTGTTGCAATTTAGAAATTTCTGTTTCCAAATCGCGGGCCTTAATTTTTGTCTTACGGATGTTTGGATTTGCCACTAATTCATCGTATTTTTCTGTGATATCGATGTAGTTAAAAGGTACACCATACTCTTTTTCAACAGAATAAGGACTGAAGAGGTACATTTCCTCATTCTTACGTGCTAATTCGTAGAATTTATCTGGTACCACAACACCAAGTGAAAGAGTCTTGACACGAATTTTTTCATCAGCATTTTCTTTCTTAGTAGAAAGGAAAGCAATAATGTCTGGGTGGAAGACGTTAAGGTAAACAACCCCAGCACCTTGACGTTGACCAAGTTGGTTAGAGTAAGAGAAGCTGTCTTCGAAAAGCTTCATAACTGGTACGACACCAGAAGCAGCACCTTCGTACCCTTTGATAGGTGCTCCAGCTTCACGAAGGTTGCTGAGGGAAATTCCGACACCACCACC
>CABPWC010000136.1 GCA_902461025.1 uncultured Streptococcus sp. | reverse complement strand
TCTCGTATGGCCATGTTCTTACTTCGTAAGAAGCACATCGGTGAAGTTCAAACCAGTGTTTGGCCACAAGAAGTTAGAGATACTTACGAGAATATTCTTTAATCAATCGAACCGAGAGGTTCGATTTTCTTATTTCATCAGAATTTGGTATAATATACCTTATGAAAATCGTATCAGGAATCTACGGAGGACGTCCTTTAAAGACCTTGGACGGGAAAACAACGAGGCCGACATCGGACAAGGTCCGAGGGGCTATTTTCAATATGATTGGCCCTTACTTTGAAGGAGGGCGTGTGCTAGATCTCTATGCTGGTAGTGGGGGCTTATCCATTGAAGCAGTTTCAAGAGGGATGTCGAGCGCTGTCCTAGTTGAGAAGGATCGCCGAGCACAGAATATTGTGGCAGAAAACATTCAGATGACCAAGGAAACCTCTAAATTTCAATTATTGAAAATGGAATCCAGTCGCGCATTGGAGCAAGTGGATGGTGTCTTTGATCTCATCTTTTTGGACCCTCCCTATGCAAAGGAACAGATCGTATCCGACATTGAAAAAATGGCTGAGAGAAATCTTTTTTCAGAAGATGTCATGGTGGTCTGCGAGACCGATAAATCAGTAGAGCTTCCAGAAGAAATCGCCTGTTTAGGCATCTGGAAGGAAAAAATATATGGGATTAGTAAGGTGACGGTTTATGTCAGATAAAATTGGGCTATTTACAGGTTCGTTTGATCCAATTACCAATGGTCATTTGGACCTTATTGAACGCGCAAGTAAGCTCTTTGATAGATTGTATGTGGGAATTTTTTATAATCCACACAAAAATGGATTTTTACCGATAGAAAGTCGGCTAGAGACGGTTGAAAAAGCGGTGGGACACCTTAAAAATGTCCAAGTCATTGCCTCTCATGATGAATTAGTCGTTGATGTTGCTAGAAAACTGGGTGTCCATGTTCTTGTTCGTGGTTTGCGTAACGCTGCGGATCTTCAGTATGAAGCCAGTTTTGATTTTTACAACCATCAATTAGCAGGAGAGATTGAGACAGTCTATCTCCATAGTCGCCCAGAGCATGTTTACATCAGCTCTTCAGCTGTGAGAGAACTATTGAAGTTTGGTCAAGATATTAGCAAGTATGTACCAAATGCTGTCTTAGAGGAGTTAAAGAATGAAGAAAAAAACTAGATGGCCCATATATTTAATCATCGGGCTCATTATCACTTTTATAGCTTTTACGGTACCTCTGCCTTACTACATTGAAGTGCCAGGGACTTCAGAAGATATTCGAAAGGTTTTACAAGTAAATAACCAATCTGACCAAGAAGAAGGTTCCTACCAATTTGTAACAGTTGGAGTTAAGCACGCTAGACTGGTTGACTTGGTTTATGCTTGGCTAACACCTTTTACGAACATACATAGTGCCAAAGAGATGACTGGTGGTTCGTCAGATGCGGAATTTATGCGAATCAACCAGTTTTACATGGAAACTTCGCAAAACATGGCCAAATATCAAGGTCTGAAATCTGCTGGTAAGGAAATAGAGCTCAAATACCTAGGGGTATATGTTTTGACTGTGACGGATAACTCGACTTTCAAGGGAATTCTCAATATCGCTGACACCGTGACGGCTGTAAATGATAAGACTTTTGAGAGTTCTAAGGAGATGGTCGACTACGTCAACTCTCAAACTCTAGGTGACAAGGTTAAGGTTACTTACCAAGAGGATGGGAAAGTTAAAACGGCTGAAGGGAAAATCATTACTCTTGAAAATGGGAAAAATGGTATCGGAATTGGTTTGATTGACCGCACAGAAGTATCAAGTGATGTGCCAATCAAGTTTTCAACGGCTGGCATTGGTGGTCCGAGTGCAGGAATGATGTTTAGTTTATCCATCTATACGCAAATTGCAGATCCAACTCTTCGAAATGGCCGTATCATTGCTGGTACAGGAAGTATCGACAGAGATGGGAATGTTGGCGATATTGGTGGGATTGACAAAAAAGTTGTTGCTGCAGCAAAAAAGGGAGCGACTGTATTCTTTGCTCCTAACAATCCAGTAACGGAAGAAGCTAAAAAGGCCAATCCCAATGCTAAAAGTAATTATGACACGGCTGTAGAAGCTGCTGAAATGATTAAAACGGACATGAAGATTGTTCCAGTTAAAACGCTTCAAGATGCAATTGACTACTTGAAAAACAACCCCTAAAATACGGTGTGAGTCCATAGACTAGCGTAGAAAAAGAGAAGATGGTATAATAGGCAGATGATTCAATTGTTTTTTACCCTCAGTAGTCATATGTTTTTTGTCTACCTAGTTTTTCAACTTTTGAAAGATTTAGTCAAATGGGATCAAATTTTGAAGGTGACTAAGGACAATGCGAGGAAGGTACGACTTTTGGTCGTATTGTGTAGTATCGGTTTAGGATATCTGATTAGCTCTTTTTTCCTAAATCTCTACCAATTATGGCAAGAAGCAGTACGGACATTATTCTAAACTCGAAAGTAAAGGAAAATAGTTATGGAAAAAATTGTAGTTCGAGGTGGCGATAATCGCCTTGTCGGAAGTGTCACCATCGAGGGTGCAAAAAATGCAGTTTTACCCCTACTTGCGGCGACGATTTTAGCAAGCGAAGGAAAAACAGTTTTAAAAAATGTTCCTATCTTATCAGATGTTTTTACCATGAACCAGGTCGTTCGTGGTTTAAATGCCAAAGTAGACTTTGATCAAGAAGCACATATTATTGAAGTAGATGCAACAGATGACATCACAGAAGAAGCACCTTATAAGTATGTCAGCAAGATGCGTGCTTCAATTGTAGTCTTGGGTCCAATCCTAGCTAGAGTTGGTCACGCTAAAGTTTCGATGCCAGGTGGCTGTACAATTGGTAGTCGTCCGATTGACCTTCACCTTAAAGGTTTGGAGGCAATGGGAGCTCAGATTACTCAAACGGCAGGTTATATCGAAGCTAAGGCGGACCGTTTGCACGGAGCTCACATCTATATGGACTTTCCAAGTGTTGGAGCAACCCAAAACTTAATGATGGCTGCGACGCTTGCTGATGGAGTCACTGTTATTGAAAATGCAGCACGTGAACCTGAAATTGTAGACTTAGCTGTTCTTTTAAATAAGATGGGAGCTAAAGTCAAAGGTGCAGGAACAGAAAGCATCACCATCACTGGTGTTGAAAAATTGCATGGTGCAACACATAACGTTGTACAAGACCGTATTGAAGCAGGGACTTTCATGGTTGCCGCTGCAATGACAGGTGGAGATGTCCTGATTCAAGATGCTATCTGGGAACACAATCGACCATTGATAGCGAAATTACAGGAAATGGGTGTTGAAGTCATTGATGAGGATGAAGGTATCCGTATCCGTTCTCAACGAGACAAACTAAAAGCAGTTCATGTTAAGACACTTCCGCATCCAGGGTTTCCTACGGACATGCAGGCGCAGTTTACTGCTCTTATGACGGTTG
>CABPWC010000135.1 GCA_902461025.1 uncultured Streptococcus sp. | reverse complement strand
TCATCGTTTTTGTAGTAAAATTCAACGATTGGAGTTTTCAAGTCCAAACCTTCTTCAACACCGAAACGTTTTGAGAAAGAACCCGCAGTCACGTTACGAAGCACAACCTCCAAAGGAATGATTGAAACCTTCTTGTTCAATTGTTCTGTATCAGAGATACGTTCGATAAAGTGAGTAGCCACACCCGCAGCATTCAATTTTTCAAAAATAAGAGACGAAATCTGATTATTGAGCACACCTTTGCCTTCGATGGTCTCTTTACGAGCACCATTAAGCATGGTAGCTTGGTCCTTATAAACGGACCTAATCACATGTTCGTCTTCTGTAGTATAGATATCTTTAGCTTTTCCCGTATAAATAAGTTTGCTGGACATTTTATTATTCGCCTTTCGTATTACTTTGCCTCATTCTAACACAAAAATAAGCATAAATCAAATGTTTTACGAACGTAAACGCATTCCCTTCTGAGTTTTATAAAAACTGTAAATCGTTTTAAGATTACAGTTTTTAAATATTATTTAAGAAAAAGTGATCATTATTCCCAATTCAAAAAATCATCCAAATAATAGCGTAAATAACTTTTCTTGCCTATGATTATTTGTAAGTGGCCTTCTAAACCATACCTAAGATTTTCAGCTTGTTCTCGAGTTATTTTTGTTTCCGCTTCTATTTTAAAGAAATTTCCTTGGTCAGTTTTGGTTGCAATTGTATCAATACTAGTGATAGTAGAAACAAGTCTCACTTGACCATTAGCGCCATTAGTCGTGGTAAAGCGTACAGAATCTCCAATCTTGATTCCCACAATATCTTTTGAACTAAGATAGGCCGTCAATTTTGTTTTCCCTTCTCTATCTAATAGTGGATATAATTTAGCCAGTAATGTTCCTTCTGTGACGACCGCAGATTGATTCCTTTCAGGATTGAGATAAAGAACTCCGTCTTCCTGGGCTCTTATTGTTCCTTTTTCAAGTAAGCTAGTTTGATTTTTTTTGCCTATTTCTCTTTCTAAATCATCTTGCTCTACAGCTATCTGCTCTTGTACAGTCGAAGAATTCTGAGAAAAGAGACCTATATTTGGCTGTGCAGTACTGTTCTTAAGGTTACTTGTTTTACTTTGATGATGTCTAAAACTCTCCAACTGATTAACATTGGCTTCATACTGAATCACATCTCCAACCTCCTGATACTGAACAAGTAAATCTCCTCGTTGCACTTGCTTGTTCTCTTCCAGATAATTAACTACCATCCGCCTATTACTAGTTGACTGGATATTAGCAATGATACGACTAGGTTCAACTGTAGCTTTCGAAGATAAACTAATTTCCTTTTCTGCAAACATTGCAAATCCAAACATAAACACTACCAAAAGTGACATAGGAAAAATCACTCGACTGGAAAAATTATGATAACGTCGATTATAAAATTCCGCACTTTCTAAAAATTCAAGGTACATTCTTTCTCCTTTCTAACAGTTAACTAAATGAGCATAAAAACTATTTCGAGCAAGCAAGTCAGCATGATTGCCCTCTTCTACAATCTTACCTCGATCCAAAACAACAACTTTCTCCACCCGTTCAGCAATAGTCAAGCGATGAGCAATGAAAACCAAGGTCTTATCTAGATTCATGAGATTGTCCACTATCCGTTTCTCTGTTAAGATATCTAGACTGCTCGTCGCCTCATCCAAAATCAAGATAGGGGCATCTGTCAAGAGAGCACGCGCCAAAGCAATCCTCTGGCGTTGACCACCAGAAATCCCGGCTCCATCAGAAGTCAATTCTGTCTGGTAATTCAAGGGCATACGCTCAATATCTTCACGAATTTCTGCTAGCTCAACTGCACGTAGTATATCCTCCTGAGTCGTACCCTCCTTGGCTCCAAGGAGAAGATTTTCTAATATTGTTCCATTAAATACATAAGGTTGCTGAGGTAAATAGTTGATATGTTGGCGCAGAGACTTTTTATCAATCTGATTTAAATTCATATCCCCCAGTCTGATTTCTCCCTGACTTGGGTTGAAAAAATTAACCATCATCTTAGCCAAGGTCGACTTCCCTGATCCTGAAACCCCTACAAGAGCTATTTTAGAGCCCTGTTTGATGTTCAAATTGATATCCGATAAGATATCTTGACCATAATCATACTTGTAGTGAATTCCCTTAAAAGTCATATCTCCTTGAACCATGCTCAAATCCTCTACCATTTTCTGTCCTTCAAACTCAGAGTTGACCCGATACACCTCGTTGAGACGACTATTCGCAACTTGAGCTGTTTGGAGCTTACTCTGAAGGTTGATAATGTTTTCTAAAGGATTGGTGAAATAATAAAGAAGCGTATTATATGTAATCAACTGGCCTAAACTCATCTTTCCATCCATAACGAAATTAGCACCCATCCATAATACGCAGACATTTAGCAGCAGTTGAGCAAATTTTTTAAGAGCTTTTTGCTGACTTTCTGCTCTGCTATAAGTAAAGGACCTTTTCAGATAGTCCACAAATTCCCTATCAAGCTTTTGGTAGCGTGTTTTTTCGCTAGCTAAGGATTTAATCGTTTCAATACCATTAATATCCTCTATAATAGAAGATGATAGGGTTGCATTTGCTTCCATGGTATCCCGGTTCATCTTTTCAAAAGGTTTCATAAAAGCAATAATAATTACAGCATAAATAGGAAGCCCCAATAAGCTCATGAAAAAGAGATTACTATTTTGCAAAAACAAAATTATGGAAATCATCAACATCATAGATATATCCAAAAAAATTGAAATAATGGTTGAAGCCAAGGCATCTATGATACTATTAGCATCTGTAAATCGTGACACGATCTCCCCCGTCCGACGTGTTGCAAAAAAGGACATAGGTAGATTAAAAATATGTTTGATATAAGATAAAATAACATCAATCGATAGACGTTGCCCAAGGATAATTAAAAGGTAATCTTGAGCAAAAGACAAAATCTGTTGAAGAGCATAAACGATAACAAGGCATATAGAAATAATACTTAGGGTCGAAGACGTCTGATTCGGTACATAAGTATCAATAATAGATTGTAGATAGTATGAACCAACGATGTTAATAAAGGTTACTAGAACGGTCGCTAATATGATATTGGTGATCAAACCTTTCTGATTTATCAAAATAGGTAGAAAAGAAGTCAAACTCTGATTCTTGTCCTTATGTGGCTGATAATTTGGGGAGGGAGCCACAAAGATAGTTGTCCCTGTCCATTCTTCTTCAAATCTTTCACGCGATAGTTTGGTCAATCTAACCTCTGGATCTGGATCAGCTATATGAATGTTCTGCTGATCCATCCCTGTCACTACATAATAATGAAAGAATTCTTTGTCCTTAAGCACGTGAACCACAAAAGGAAAGATTAAATTTGGAGAATCAAACAAAGTCATGTCTGCTTGAATTGCTTGTGGCTCAAAACCTAATGTTTCCGCAGCCTTCACCAGACCCAAAGCTGTCGTCCCATTTATAGTCGTTTTGGCTAATTCACG
>CABPWC010000134.1 GCA_902461025.1 uncultured Streptococcus sp. | reverse complement strand
TGAAAAATAGTATATCAATTAAAAAAATTTAAGTCAAGAAAAATTAAGTGGTGTTAATTTTATTTTTAATATGTGTTAAAAAAGATATAAAAATTTCGTACTTAACTGAGATACATTATAAGCACATTCACACCATCAAAAATAGTAGCAATCAAGTTGAAGCACTACCAGAGTTACAAAAACAGACATAATTGATGCAATAACAATGTTGTGTAACAACATAAATAACCGATAAGAACTAGGCTTAACGGTTATTATATACTTATCTAATTTTTTTCAAATCTTCAGTCATATGTTCACCTGTGACCTAGACTTTACGACTCTCTTGCTCTAGCGACTAATACTCAATAAAATCAAAGAACAAACTAGGAAGCTAGCCGCAGGTTGCTAAAAGCACTGCTTTTAGGTTGTAGATAGAACTGACGAAGTCAGTAACATATATACGGCAAGGCGAAGCTGACGTGGTTTGAAGAGATTTTCGAAGAGTATAAGCTAAATCGGCGATTACACTTACAATATAGCAATCTGAGAATAGATATCAAGAAATTTTCATCTCTATTAAAAAAAGCCTGTCCTGAGACAAGGCTTTGATAACATCTATGCTAAGAACCCGCACTTTCGTAGGCATCTAACCCCCTATCCCAAAGTCTAAGGGAAATGACAAAGAAAACAAGGGAAATCAACATCAAACCTCCGATGTTAAAAAAGACATCCTTGTCCTGCAAGAAATAACTAGCAGGATAATAGGCCGTAAAGGCAAAAGGCACGATAAAGCTAATCAACCAACGAAGGAGAGAATTGTAAATAGAAATCGGGTACTTAGCAAAATCATTAAACATATAGAAAATGTAAATCATGGCACCTGACTGCTTAGTCCAAAAAGCAATACTGGCTGTCGCGATCTTCAAGGAAGTATAAATCAAGGTCGCAAATGGTATGCAGACTAGGAAAAGTAAAAATTTTGGAAAGCTCCAGGCAATACTAGTCACTGTTGTTCCCAGTAGGATACCACCGACCAAGAGCTCACCCAAGGCATCAATCTGAAAGGTCTCAACCAAGATGTGAAAGAGAGGATTGATGGGACGAGTCAGATACTTGTCAAACTCCCCTTTTCGCACCAAGCGTTGCCCTAGCGCCCAGAGATTATCAAAAAAGAGATGGTCCAGTCCCTTTGGAATCAAGGAAAAGCCATAGATAAAGGCAATCTCTTGAAAGGTCCAACCTTCTAGGGATGGGATGTGTTGAAAGATGACATTGAGAAACAAGAGATTTAAACCTTGAGTTAAAAAAACTCCCAGCACCCCAACCACAAAATCCACCTTGTATTCCATGATTTGTTTGATATATTGTCTGATAAAAATCAGATGCATGCGTTGATATTTTTTCATACTAACCTCCCTGAATGGTGATAAATGACTGGACTCGTTTCCAAATCAACTGAGACAAGCCCACCATCACTAAGAGCCAGAAAAACTGCAAAGCGAGCGCCTGAAGAATCTGATTGGTATCGTATTTCCCAACGATAATCATGACCGGAGTGTAAATCAAGGATGAAAAAGGCAGGAAGGACAGAATATCTGAAACAACCTTTGGAAAGAAAGCCAAGGGAATCAAACTTCCAGACATAAAGGCCACTATGGAAGTCTTGAGTAGATTGGAACCCCAAAGATTTTTAAAGACAAATGCTGAAAATCCAAAGCAGATATTAAAGAAAAAGTTAATCAGATAAGCCAGAGTTAAGCTAAAGAGATAAAGGACAGTTAATCCCAGCACTTCTACAATACCTTGCCCAGATAAGATTTTCATCAAAACAATGACACTTAAAAATGGCAGTCCAACAGAGATAAAAATCAACCACTTGGAGCCAAGTTCGGTGAAAAGGTAGGAGGCCGCAAAATGCACTGGTCGCAACAAACGCATGATAATGGAGCCATCCTTGACCTCCTCCCCAATCATAAAGGAGCTATCAGACCTGGTCAAAAGATTGGTCACAAAACTCATGATGATGTAGAGAGTGATATCTGCCATACTGAAGCCCTGAATCAAAGACTCTTGCGAAGAATCAAAGACAGCTTTCCAGAGATAAAAGGCCACAAAAGCCCCCATGACATCACCAATCCGATAGAGAATAAAGTTGACTCGATAGGTAATCAACTCCTGAATCCCTGCATTGATAAAGGGTTTATAACGTCTCCACAATTTGACCATCTTAGAGCTCCTTTCGATAGAAGCGACGGATAATATCTTCAATATCCGTATCTACCATCTTCAAATCACGGACTTCAAAATCAGATAAGGTTTGCTTGATAATATCGGCCGACTGGTAGCGGGAACTATCGAATTCAATATTGAGAGTATTTCCTTGTCTATCAATGGACATATCAGGCAAGCCCTCATAATGAGAGACGAGATGACTTTGACCTGGCGTCAGATCGAAAGAGAGAGTCTTCATCTTTCCAAAGGTTTCCTTGAGCTGGCTAACCGTTCCATCAAAAATCTCTTGCCCCTTATCAATCATAAAAATCCGATCACAGAGTTGCTCAATATCACTCAAATCGTGAGTGGTCAAGAGAATGGTGGTTTCTTCCTCTTGATTGATCTGAGTAATGGCCCGACGAATGTTATCCTTGACCGAAACGTCCAAACCAATGGTCGGCTCATCTAAAAAGAGAACCTTGGGATTGTGAAGCAAGGAAGCTGCAATGTCCGCCCGCATCCTTTGACCCAGTGAAAGAGTCCGCACGGGATCCTTGATAAAGTCCTTCAAATCCAAGACTTCATTCAAAAAATCCATACGCTTATGGAAGAGCGAATCTGGCACATCGTAAATTTCTTTTAAAACCGTGTAGGTCTCTTGCAGGGCCAAATCCCACCATAGCTGTGTTCTTTGTCCGAAAACAACCCCAATATCCTTGACATAATCTTGGCGATTATCCTGAGGAATCTTGCCGTTAATCCGACAAAAACCAGATGTCGGCTTCAAAATCCCAGTCAGCATTTTAATGGTGGTTGACTTTCCAGCACCATTTGCCCCAATGAAGCCTAAAATTTGGCCTTTTGGAACTTCAAAAGTTAAATCTTTAACCGCTTCAAAGGTCTGCTTCTCAGGATGAATAAAGGAACGCAAAGCCCCCTTCAAGCCCGGTTCCTTAACAGTCTTCACAAAATTTTTCTGAAGATGTTCCACTTCTATCATTGCCATATCTATCTCCCTATGTAAGGAATAGCAACATTGTGTTTTTGACTACAAGTATTCTAAAACCTTACTTTCTACACCTTCTACATTTTATTACAAAAGGCTTTATACCAACCTATTATAGTCCAATAAAAACCAGAATGCAAGCGTTTGCTTGCAGTTTGTGAACTTGAAAATTTTTCTCTTAAAAAGGTATTTTTAGATCAAAATTCTAGTTTAATCGTTTCCTTAAAACACAAAAAACCCACCCAATGGGCAGGTTTTCTCTATACTGTTCAGCTAGATTAAGCTTTACCTTCTGAACCGAATACGTCGATACGTTCTTC
>CABPWC010000133.1 GCA_902461025.1 uncultured Streptococcus sp. | reverse complement strand
TTACCGTTAAGGCTAAGAGAGAATCCTTCCGTCGGTTGGATGTAGATGGTAAGCACATTCGGTGCTAGTGGTTCTCCAAAGATTGAATCCATTTGCTTAAAGACGATATTGACATGCGTTCCCTTTTCAGTCATTCGTTTACCTGTACGGAAGAAGAAAGGTACATCACGGAAACGGTCACTCTCAACAAAGAAGGCACCTGAAGCGAAGGTTTCTGTCATTGATTCTGGGTTGACATTCGGTTCACTGCGGTAAGAAATGTATTTCATGCCATCAACTTTACCAGAACGGTATTGCCCACGGATGAAGTGCTCTTTAAGTTCCTCATCTGTAGGGTGGTAAAGGTTCTTGAAGACCTTGATTTTCTCTGCGCGAATGTCATCCTTTGTAAAGCTTGCAGGCTTATCCATAGCAAGGAGTGACAGAAGCTGAAGTGTGTGGTTTTGAACCATGTCTCGAAGGGCACCAGACTCATCATAGTAGCCACCACGCTCTTCAACACCTAGACGTTCTGCAAAGGTAATTTGCACATTATCAATATGTTCCCGATTCCAAACATTTTCAAAGATCATATTGGCAAAACGAATGGCAAATATGCTTTGAATCATTTCCTTACCAAGATAGTGGTCGATACGATAGATTTGCTCTTCGTTAAAAGTAGCTAGAAGCTCTTCGTTTAGTTTGCTTGCAGTTTCATAATCCGTACCGAAAGGTTTCTCAACAATCAAACGTTCAAAGCCCTTACTGTCAACGATTTGCTCAGACTTGAGGTGTTTGGCAATGGTACCGAAGAACTGAGGTGCCATAGATAAGAAGAAGAGCTTGTTGTGTTCAGTTTGATACTTTTCATTTAACTCAGCCTGAAGTTTGCGCAATTCGATATAGTGTTCGGTATCATTGACATCGTGACTTTGATAGTAAAAATGACTAGCAAAAGCTTGAGCCTCTTCTGCGCTATCTGCCAAGTCTAAAATAGATTCGACAACAACAGATTCGAAATATTCCTTACTCCAAGGTCTACGAGCAGTTCCAATAACAGCAAAATGTTCAGAAAGATTACCTGATTTATAAAGTCTAAAGAGTGAAGGGTAAAGCTTGCGTTTAGCCAAATCTCCACTAGCACCAAAAATTGTAACAATAACTTTAGATGACATCCAGCTACCTAATTTCTATTTACTTTCCTAGATATCCTAGGCATGAGGAATCCCCATTTTCATACCCTTTATTTTAACATAATTTTCTAAAAAATCCAAAATTCCAATACAAGTGAGAAAAAAACTGCAAGGTAAACCTTGCAGTTTTTTAAGCATTGAGAACCTTGTCCAAAAATTCTTTTAGACGAGGGTGTTGTGGGTTGTCAAAGATTTGATCAGGTGTACCATCTTCTAGGAATTCACCGTCTGCTGTAAAGATAACTCGATTGGCAACCTTACGAGCAAATCCCATTTCGTGGGTTACGATAATCATAGTCATGCCTTGTTCAGCCAACTCTTTCATAACGTTGAGAACATCACCGACCATCTCAGGGTCAAGGGCAGAAGTTGGCTCGTCAAAGAGCATAATATCAGGGTTCATTGCTAAACCACGAGCGATAGCCACACGTTGCTTTTGACCACCGGATAGACTTTCAGGATTGGCATTGGCCTTGTCAGCAAGCCCAACTTTTTCAAGGAGTTCCATACCCAATTTTTCAGCTTCAACCTTAGTCATTAACTTATGTTCTACAGGAGCGAAAGTGATATTTTCTAATACGGTCATATGTGGAAAGAGATTGAAGTGCTGGAACACCATTCCGATATTTTCACGAACATGGTCTACGTTGGTAGATTTATCCGTCAAATCATAGCCATTAACTGTGATGCTTCCTTTTGTTCCTTCTTCGAGGAGATTTAAGCTACGCAAGAAAGTTGACTTACCTGAACCAGAAGGTCCAATGATACAAACAACATCTCCTTCATAGAATTTCGCTGAAATTCCTTTAAGGACTTTGTTTTTACCATATTGTTTATGTAAGTTATGAACGTCAATTTTTAATTTTGCCATTATTGAATCCTCTTTTCTAAGCGTTTCGCTAATCTAGTTAGAAGAGTGATAATCACAAGGTAGAAGACTGCGAGAATTGCATACATTTTGAAACTTTGGTAGTTACGGGCGATGATGATTTTACCAGTTTGGAAGAGTTCGACCAGACCGATGGCAGATACAATCGTTGTATCTTTAAGAGTGATAACAAATTGGTTAACGAAGTTTGGAAGCATGAGCTTGGTTGCTTGTGGCAAGACAATCTTACGCATGGTTTTACTGTAAGAGATACCAAGGCTTCGACTAGCTTCCATTTGTCCAACAGGTACGGCCTTAATACCACCACGAACAATTTCAGCGATGTAGGCAGCTGAGTTTAGGGAAAGTGCAATTGTACCAGCGACAAAGTCGTTGATTGGACTTTGTTGACCAGTAAGAGATTCGATAAAGTTTGGAATCCCCCAGAAAATGAAGGCTGCAAGAATCATCAATGGAATACCACGGATAACGTCAACGAAAATCTCTGAAATCATACGGAGGGATTTATATGGGCTGACACTAAACATCCCAAAGATAATTCCGATGAAAATTGCAATTACAAATGAAAGAAGTGCTAATGAGAGAGTAATTCCAAGTCCGCTGAGAAGTTGTTTGTAGTTGTTTTTCAACAAGCCCCAAATAGTCGTTTCATCAGCAGTTGAGGTTGTGGTAGTAGAATTGCTTGCTAGATATTTATCTAGAATTTTTTGGAATTCTCCATTCGCCTTAAGGTTTGCGAGTCCCTTGTTAAACTTCTCTAGCAATTCTGGATTGCTTCCTTTTTTGACAGCAAAGGCAGTTTCTCCAATTGGTGTACCTTCGATTGGTGTTTTTAATTTTTGTCCTTGGCTGATAGAATATTTAATAACAGGCTCATCGTCCATGACGGCATCAATTGAACCAGTATTTAAACTATCATACATAGATGCAGCATCTGAAAAAGTTTTGATTTTGTAACCGTATTTGCTTTGGTTCTCTGTTAGGAAGCTTTGTGAAGCTGTACCATTCTTGACACCTACAGTCTTACCGTTCAAATCTTCATAAGAAGAAATGGTACTTGATTCTTTAACACCGAGGATAGTATTTGCTGTATAGTAAGAATCTGAGAAATCGAAAGTTTCTTTACGGGCATCAGTTACAGACATTCCTGCAATGACACCGTCTGCTTGTCCAGATTGAACAGCGTTAATAGCTGCGTCAAAGCCAGGGTTGGTAATTTCAATCTCAAAACCTTGGTCTTTGGCAATAGCCTTGATGAGATCCATATCGATACCAGTGTACTGGTTACTTGAGTCTTGAAAAACAAAAGGTGCAAAAGATGAGTCGCTGGCGATAACATATTTGGTTTTCTCAGTATCAGCTTTTACGAGCCCTAATGAGAAAATAGGAAATAAAATTAGCAAACATGCTAGGATTTTTTTCTTCATGTGATGTCTCCTTTCAGGGTATTTTCAAATTATAGCAGAAAAAATT
>CABPWC010000132.1 GCA_902461025.1 uncultured Streptococcus sp. | reverse complement strand
GCTCAAGTTTTCGGTTACGACAAAGTCTTCTCCTTGACGCTCTTGAATGATGGTTACGATACGGTCAAAAATTTGTTGTTCTGTCATATTGTTCTCCTTATTCCTCTGAAAATTCACGCGCAGTTTGGGCAACTACATCTGTCTCAAGCATGGTACGAATCTGGCGTATTGTGCTATAGACAGCCTTGGCATCACTTGAGCCATGAGTCTTAACTACTGGTGCCTTAACACCAAACAGAACCGCACCTCCAACATCTGAATAGTTGAGCTGTTTTTTCAAACCTCTGAGGTTATCCTTAAGAAGGAAAGCCCCTAGCTTAGCTCTAAGACCGCCACCTACAATAGCATTTTTGAGCAATCCCATAATACCCATAGCAGTCCCTTCAATAGCTTTGAGCACAGCGTTTCCCGTGAAACCATCTGTTACGACTACATCAGCAACACCATCCATCAAATCACGCGCTTCCACGTTCCCGACGAAATTCAAACTCTCGTCAGCCACTAATAGGTCATAGGCTTCCTTGCGGAGTGGATCTCCCTTGCTGCTCTCTGTCCCGTTATTAAGCAAACCTACACGAGGTTTTTCAATGCCACGAACATTTCTAGCATAGAAGGAACCTAGGATAGCGTATTGATGCAGGTGATGAGCTGTATTTTCTGCATTAGCACCAAGGTCAAGCATGTCAAAACCTTTTCCATCAATAGTTGGCAAGGTTGACATAAGACCTGGTCGATCGATATTTTTGATACGACCAACGATGAAAAATCCTGCTGCTAACAAGGCGCCTGTATTTCCTGCAGAAAGAACAGCATCTGCCTCTCCATCTTTGACAGCCTTGGCCGCCAATATCATGCTGGCGTTTTTCTTCTTACGGATAGCTTTTGTAGGCTCATCATCAGAATTTATTTTTTCATCTGTATGGATAATGCTCACACGCTCTTGAGCTGTCAGATATTGTTTGATTTTACTTTCGTCTCCATAAAGTTGAATCTCAATATCTGAAAAGTCAGCAAGGGCTTGGTTAACACCCTCAACGATGGCTTGTGGTGCGTAATCACCACCCATTGCATCTACTGCGATTTTTTTCATTTGTTTTCCTCTTTCAGTAGTTGTCCCCAATCTGCTAGGGAATCAATAAACTTCTTTGATTTTAGGTGAATCCCAACATACTCTTCGTAAATCTGGTCCATAAACTTACGCAATTCTTGCTTAATCTCTGACTTAAGAGAAATGTTCTCTAGAGTGTCAAAATCAATAGCCTGAAATTGATTGAGCAGATAAGGAATATTGGGATTTAGATGACATCGTTTCTCGTCTTCATGGTAATGATCTGGACAAAGACAGCCACCATATTTGAAGGAAAAGTCAAAGGCTTGCCCCACACGATGACAAAAGGTACACTCATTAAAGTTGAGACTGATTCCAAAACGAGTCAAAATCTGAATTTCAAAAATATTGGTTAAAACTTGATAATCCAGGCCATCTTCCATCAACTCCAAGGTCTTCTGCAAAAAAGCAAATAAGGGAGCATCTTCTTGGTTATCCTGCAAACTCGCATCTGCCAAGGCTGCAACATAGGTCGCATAGGCCATAACAAAGAGATCGCTATTGATTTTCTGAAAAGTCTTTACCTCATGATAATCTTCTATATAACTGAGACCATCATCATTGACTTTTAGGAGAAAATGGGCTAAAACTAAAGGTTGAATGACAGGGGCTAATTTGGATTGGCCGGCGTGTTTGACAAAAAACATACGCTTGCCTGCCTGTTCTGTAAAGATTTTAACAAGCTTATCATCCTCTCGAAAGTTTCGATTGTAAAGTACTAGACCCTGACTCGTAATCGATTGAATCATGCTTCTCTCATGTACTCCTCAAGTCGTTTCATAGCTTCCCTAATCGTTTCCATGCTAGCTGCATAAGATAGGCGAACATAGCCTTCTCCATACTGACCAAAGGCAGCACCAGGGATAAAAGCAACAGCCTTCTTCTGAGCAAATTCCTTGAGAAAAGCAAAGGAGTCTTGATCATAGCCTGCTGGAATCTTAGCAAAGATATAAAAAGCCCCATCTGGTTTGATAATTTCAAAACCAAGATTAGTCATTTTCTCGATAATGTAGTCCCGACGTTGGATATACTCTTTCTTCATGGGTTCTGCATCATCTTTACCGGCTGTTAAAGCCTCCACTGCAGCATGTTGTGCCATAGTATTCGCAGCAGTAACCAAATATTGGTGACTCTTGATGAGTTGAGCTGTGAAATTTGCTGGTGCAAAGATAAAACCTAAACGCCAACCTGTCATGGCATGGGATTTAGAAAGACCGTTAATGATAATAGCCTGATCTCTCAACATGGTTCCCAGAGATACATGATTTTCCCCTGTATAAGTCAACTCTGAGTAGACTTCATCACAGACTACGAAAATCTCATACTTGCGTAAAACAGCTGCCAAGGCTTCTAATTGCTCGCGACTATAAGTAATTCCTGTAGGGTTGGCTGGATAGTTGAGAATAACTGCCTTGAGCTTGTCCCCCTGCTCCAAAATTGCCTTTTCCAACATCTCAGGAGTCAAGACAAAACCATTTTCAGTCGTATCAATCTCGACAATCTCTGCACCAACTAGATTAACTATTGGCTCATAGCCAGGATAGGCAGGAGCTGGCAAGAGAACCTTGTCTCCTTCCTCCAAAATAGCTGTCAGAGTGGCTGATAGAGCCTCTGTCGCACCAATTGTGACCAAGATTTCATTCTCTGGATTGTAGTCTAGCTGATATTTCTCTTTTACAAATTCACTCGCCGCCTGACGCAATGTCAACAAACCACTCATCCCTGTATAGTAGGATTGATCTTGGTCAATGGCTCGCTTTGCAGCTTCCTTGACATGATCTGGCGTTGTAAAATCTGGTTCTCCCAAGGTCAATCGCAGGACACCAGGAATCTCTGAAATAGCCTGGTCAAATTGACGAATCAAGGAAACTTGTATCTTATCTAATTGTTTATTAAATCGTTTGGTTAAGTCCATATATATCCTCCTTGATCAAAGAACATATATCTATTATACTACAAAAGCTCTCTGACCGCAAAATTCCGTTAATTTACAACCTTATTCCTACTTTCTATTTTCTATTTTACTTTTCTGATAAATAAGATTATAATAAGGGGTATTTATTTTCGGAGGTTTTTATGTCATTTCTATCAAAAAATTGGGCAGGACTGTTAGCCTGTCTGATCATTTCTATCATCTCTTGGGTTTTAGGAGGCTTTCTGCCTGTTGTGGGAGCACCTGTTTTCGCCATTTTTATCGGAATGATTCTCTACCCCTTTCTCACTCCCTATAAACAACTGGATGCTGGTTTGACTTATAGCTCCAAAAAATTGCTTCAGTATGCTGTTATCTTGCTTGGATTTGGACTCAATATCTCACAAGTTTTCGCAGTTGGAAAATCTTCCCTTCCTGTCATCCTCTCAACTATTTCAATTGCTTTGATTATAGCTTTCTTTTTCCAACGCTTTTTTAACCTTGATACAAAGCTAGCTACATTGATTGGAGTTGGATCTTCTATCTGTGGCGGTTCTGCCATTGCAGCGACTGCTCCTGTTATTCACGCCAAGGAAAAAGAAGT
>CABPWC010000131.1 GCA_902461025.1 uncultured Streptococcus sp. | reverse complement strand
ATGATTGATGGCTACAATGATATCAAGATGGATGATGTGATTGAGGCTTATGTCATGGAAGAAATCAAGAGATAAGATTTTTTGCTCCTTTCTTAGGTGGTGAGGGACGCAAGCAAACCGATGGTTTCATTGCTTATTTTTGAGCCTAGAGTCTCAAAAATCCCCAGTGATTGAACTGAATTATCAGCCTAATCACTTTCACCACGGCGAAAGAAGCCGATGAGTTCAAATTGAACTTCGTTCCAATTTGAATTGAAAATCAATAAGTTTAGAAAAAGCTAGGTCTGCTGGCCTAGCTTTTGGTTCAATAGAGAGGAAGGAATAGCATGGCAAATCATTTCCGTACGGATCGTGTGGGCATGGAGATCAAGCGTGAAGTCAATGAGATTTTGCAAAAGAAAGTCCGTGATCCGCGTGTCCAAGGCGTGACCATCACAGATGTTCAGATGCTTGGGGACTTGTCTGTAGCTAAGGTTTACTACACAATTTTGAGTAATCTTGCTTCAGATAATCAAAAGGCCCAAATTGGGCTTGAAAAAGCAACCGGAACTATCAAACGTGAGCTTGGTCACAATTTGAAATTGTATAAAATTCCAGACTTGACCTTCGTCAAAGACGAATCTATCGAGTATGGAAACAAGATTGACGAAATGTTACGCAATCTGGATAAGAATTAAGAAAAAGAGGGGGAATCCCTCTTTTTTGTTACTTTAAACATGATGATAGATTAATTAGTTGCCCTTCTTAAAAGTCGGTTAAAAAAATGTATAAATCTCTAATAGTATGATATGATAAAGCTTAACTTGAATATAAAATGGAGATATAGATGGCTAAACAAGATATAGCTATAAAAGTTTTACAACAAGTTGTAAAGCTTCCTGTCGTGAAAGTAAATAGAGAAAAATTTTTAGTGGAGAAGTTCTCTAAAGAATTAGATAAGAAGGATATTGCCAAATTGTTAGAACAAGGTCCTCCTTCATTATTACCCCAGGAAACCTTAGATAGGGTAGCCAGGTCCTGCATAAAGGATAATGTTTTACGAGCAAGTGGAACATCTGTTCTAGCAGGTCTACCTGGAGGTATTCTAATGGCGCTTACTATTCCAACGGATGTAGCTCAGTTTTATGCTTTTTCCTTGAAATTAGCCCAAGAATTGGGATATATTTATGGATTTAATGATCTTTGGGCATCACGAAATGAGTTAAGTGAAGAAGCTAAAAACACACTATTACTTTATCTAGGGGTCATGCTTGGGGTAAACGGAGCGGGTGCCTTGCTTCGTTCTGGTGGTGTTACAGTCGCTAAACATGTAATGACCACAGTACCTCAGAAAGCCGTAGCCAAAGCAGGCTGGTACCCTATTTTAAAAAAGGTTATGAAAATTTTTGGGGTTACTCTTACAAGGAGAGGCTTGGCAAAGGGAATGGGAAAAGCGATTCCTATTCTAGGTGGGGTTATTTCAGGGGGATTAACCTATGCGACTATGAAACCCATGGGCGAAAGATTGCAAAAAGAATTATCCAAATTAGTTAACTATTCTGAAGTGCAATATCAAAATGATATGGCAATTATTCGAAAAGAGGCTGAGGTAATCGAAGCTGACTGATATGATGAGACTAGCAAGTCTGGTGTTGCTAGTTTTTTTAATCCCATTCCTTATGGTATAATAAAAACAGTTAAATGATTAGAAATAGACTCATGGAGGTTCTCATGGACAATATAATCGATGTATCAATTCCAGTTGCGGAAGTGGTGGATAAACATCCAGAAGTTTTAGGTATTTTGGTTGAGCTTGGTTTTAAACCTCTTGCAAATCCCTTGATGCGTAATACTGTAGGGCGAAAAGTGTCGCTCAAACAAGGCTCAAAGCTTGAAGGAACTCCTATGGATAAGATTGTGCGTACGCTTGAAGCGAATGGATACGAAGTGATTGGGTTAGACTAATGACAGATGAACGAATTTATATTCTGCGGGATATTTTATTAGAATTGCATAATGGAGCCTCTCCAGAGTCCGTTCAAGAACGCTTTGATGCGACCTTTACAGGTGTATCTGCTATTGAGATTTCCCTTATGGAGCACGAGTTGATGAACTCGGACTCAGGTGTGACATTTGAAGACGTCATGGAGCTATGTGATGTGCATGCCAATCTCTTTAAGAATGCTGTTAAGGGTGTCGAAGTTGAGGACACCGAGCATCCTGGTCACCCTGTGCGTGTCTTTAAGGATGAAAATCTAGCTCTCCGTGCTGCTTTGATTCGGGTCCGTAGATTGCTCTCGACTTATGAATCTGTGGACGATGAGGAAATGCTGGTTGAGATGCGCAAAGGCTTGGTACGTCAGATGGGGCTTGTTGGTCAATTTGATATTCACTACCAGCGCAAGGAAGAGCTCTTCTTTCCTATCATGGAACGTTATGGCCATGATTCACCTCCCAAAGTTATGTGGGGAGTGGATGATCAGATTAGGGATCTCTTTCAAACAGCCTTAGTGGCTACTAAGTCGCTCCCAGAAGTGCCAATTTCCACCGTAAAGGAAGCTTTTGAAGCTTTTGCGACAGAGTTTGAAAGTATGATTTTTAAGGAAGAATCAATCCTTCTCATGATTCTGCTTGAATCCTTTACCCAGGATGACTGGATTCAGATTGCTGAGGAAAGTGATGCCTATGGATATGCTATTATCCGTCCGTCTGAGAAATGGGTTCCTGAACGTCAACATTTTGTTGAGGAAAAAAGTGTAGAAGAACCAACTCAGTCAGAAACTGTAGATGGACAAGTTCAGCAAGTGATCGATACACCAGAAGGTCAGTTTACAATCACCTTTACACCAAAGGAAAAGGAAACGGTGCTAGATCGCAATAGCCAGCAGGCTTTTGGCAATGGCTATCTCTCAGTTGAACAGGCGAATCTTATCCTTAATCATTTGCCGATGGAGATTACCTTTGTTAATAAGGATGATATTTTCCAGTATTATAATGACAATACTCCAGCAGATGAAATGATTTTCAAGCGGACACCGTCTCAAGTTGGACGAAATGTCGAACTATGCCATCCACCAAAATATTTGGAGAAAGTCAAAGCGATTATGCAAGGCCTTCGTGAAGGGAAAAAGGACAAGTACGAGATGTGGTTCAAGTCAGAATCACGTGGAAAGTTTGTCCATGTCACTTACGCAGCTGTCCACGATCAAGCAGGGGAGTTTCAAGGAGTCTTGGAATATGTTCAGGACATCCAACCCTACCGTGAGATTGACACGGACTATTTCCGTGGATTAGAATAAGGAGAAAAAATGAGTTACGAGCAAGAATTTATGAAGGAATTTGAAGCCTGGGTTAATACCCAGATTATGATCAACGATATGGCTCTTAAGGAAAGTCAAAAGGTCTATGAAGAAGATCAAGATGAGCGCGCTAAAGATGCCATGATTCGCTACGAGAGTCGCTTGGATGCCTACCAGTTCTTACTAGGTAAATTTGAAAACTTCAAGGCAGGCAAGGGATTCCATGATTTACCAGAAGGTTTATTTGGCGAGAGAAATTATTAATGTTTAGAAATTGGAAAGGAGGCTGGGACAAAAGTCCTAGCCTCTCAATTGTCTTTGGATTGTCGAGCAAGACGCAGTGGTTGAGTGGGCTCTACTA
>CABPWC010000130.1 GCA_902461025.1 uncultured Streptococcus sp. | reverse complement strand
AATTGGATGACCGTGAACGTTACCAGACAGTCTATGCCAAGGAGAGTGGATCAGCAGCTGCCCCAACTGCTGGTCTGCATTTTACCAAAGAACTACTAGAAGAGATCCAGCAAAAAGGAGTTCACCTAGTCTACTTGACCTTGCACGTTGGTCTTGGAACCTTTAGACCTGTTTCCGTCGATAATCTAGATGAGCACGAGATGCACTCAGAGTTTTACCAATTGTCTGAGGAAGCTGCTGCGACCTTGCGTCAGGTCAAGGGAAATGGTGGCCGCGTGATTGCTGTGGGGACAACCTCTATCCGTACGCTCGAAACCATCGGAAGCAAGTTTGATGGTCAAATCCAGGCCGACTCTGGCTGGACCAATATCTTTATCAAGCCTGGCTATGACTGGAAGGTTGTGGATGCTTTTTCTACTAATTTCCATTTGCCGAAATCTACCTTAGTCATGCTTGTCTCAGCTTTTGCAGGCCGTGAATTTGTCCTCGAAGCCTACCAGCATGCTATCGATCAGAAATACCGTTTCTTTAGCTTTGGCGATGCCATGTTTATCTATTAAGAATAGAAGGGCTAATTCCTGATTGGATTAGCCTTTTTTTGATATCAGATAGCTGTTGAATTAAAAGCAAATAAATGATACACCGAAGACTACGAGACAGCCGTCAAATATATGCAAAATCTGATGAGCTACTTTTATCTTTGTCTATTCCAAAGGAGATTTTTATGAAAAACAAAACATTGCGCTATACGAGCCTATCAGTTCTGACCTTGTTGACTGCCTTGACCTTGGCTGCCTGTGGTGGAAAGACTGACAAGAACACTTCAGCTACAAACCAAAAGGAAACAACAAGCAAGGTGACTACAGAGTCCGCAAGTAAAACTGAAGCAGGCCAAAAAGAGGAGCAGAAGTCAGAAACAAATAGTGCGACAGAAGCTACAACCACTCAAGCAGAACAAACGGAAGATAAGCAAAAATCACAAGAAGCTTACGCTAAATTTGTGGGAACTTGGGAAAATTATGCAGGGACAACTGCAACAGTTACATCTGATGGAATTGTAACAATCCAAAGTTCAAAAGGAACCTTTAATTATGAGATGGGTCGAGTAGAGGAAAAAAATGGTTATTACTCAGCAGGAATCCAACTTGTTGATGGTGGAGAAGGTGCTCGCCTTATCTACACTCCAGCGGGAGTCCAAAATGAATTGACAGGTACAGATGGTAGCCAAGAAGTCTTGTCCATCGGCCAATCACCAAGTGACAAAGATAGTCATTTTTACCGTAAATAAGAATACTAGTAAGAAGTAAGGGTGTAGAAACGCCCTTGCTTTCTAACCAATTTAAAATATAACAAAGGAAATAGAAAGAGGTAAAGGTGTTTTTTCTATGACGCCGTCGTGTCTTTATCGGCGAATGCAATGGACAGGCTGTTTATTATGACCAAAAGACAGGAGAGGCTTTAGCTGCTCCAAAGAGTGTCTTGCTCAATACTGCAGGCGCTCGTGACACGAATTCCTTTATCCCTGAATTGGTAGTTCTCTTTCTAGCAAAATGGAAAGAGAATTTTTTTCTAATTAAGCAGAGCATATTTCTGTTTAAACAACTCAATTTTATCATTGCAGTAATTGATTAAATCTTGTGCTTTTTCAAATGTGTAGCCTTTTTCAGATACAGACTTCACTTTCTTTTCATCAAAATAGTAGCCTGTCAAGCCCCTGACTTCCTCTGATAGGGTGAGATAATAGCCTGTTTCGATCCCCTCATCTAGATCTTTTGAGAGAGGCTTCATCAGGCGTCCGAAGAGGGACTTTTTCGTCTTTTCATCACTAGAATTATTCCCTAAGTTAGTCGAGATGAGACCAGGATGATAGGCATTGATGGTGATGTTTAAACCTTTTAAAAAGAAATCTCTTGCTAGATAGCGTGTCATCCAAATGGTATAGAGTTTGGAATTATTATAGGCCAATCCTGGATGATAGTTGTTCTCAAATCCAAAGTCCAAATCCTTGACCTTGGCAAAATGATGCATATAGGAAGAGGTATTAATGACACGGCCGTCAGCCGATTTTTCTAACAAGGGGCTTAGCTCAGTTGTTAACAGATAGGGAACGAGAACGGATAACATAAAAGTCAACTCGATATTTTCAACACTCGCTTTTCGTTCTTTTCCTGCATACAGTCCTGCATTGTTAAACAAGACATCGATCCTTTGAAAGTCTCGCTTGATTTCCTCTACAAATCGATAAACATCATCTAATTTTGAAAAATCTGCCAAGTAGCTCGAAACTTTGCCTCTCAAGGAAACGGCCCGAACATCTTGAAGCGCCGATTCAAGTTTTTGAGGATTGCGGCCATGGAGAATGACCTGATGACCTTCACTAGCCAGTTTCTTTGCCAAGTGCTTTCCAATGCCATCAGTAGCACCTGTTATTAGAATGGTTTTGACCATATTAATCCTCCAAGAAAGCAATGAGTTCTTTTGAAAACTCCTCTGCATATTGGAAGATCGAACCGTGACCAGCATTTGGATAGATGATAAACTTACTATCTTTTATTTTCTCATGCATATCATAAGAATTTTCCGTTGGCACCTGCATATCCTTGTCGCCGTTGACGATTAAGGTTGGTTGGGTGATAAATCTTAGGTCGTCTTGAGAATCTTTCCCCCAACGTTTAATAGCTTTGAGTTGAGTCAAGAAACCAGGCACACTCATGTCTTTGTCCACAAATTCTTTGGTGCGCATCCCCATTCGTCCGAGAACTTTCAAGGCTTCGATTTTTCCTTGTTCATCATGGTTATAGAAGATATAGCGTTTAGGATCGATGCGCTCGAGTCCAGCTTTAAACATATAGTTAAATGTTTTCCCTGTAACCTTATCGACCTCTTTTCCTCCTCGAGGTCCTGTTCCTGCCAAGATGAGACGATTGATCAAATCAGGCTTGATTCGGACCATTTCTTGGGCAATCATCCCTCCCATGGAAAGGCCAAGGAGATTGATTTTATCGTAACCAAGGGCTTGAATAAAGGCAATCGTCTGCTCAGCCATTCCAGGAATGGTTGGGGCCACTTTTCCTTGACTGGCTCCGACACCAGGAAGGTCGACCACAATCACATGGTGTTTTTCAGCAATCAAGTCCAAGAGTTTTGGATCCCAGTTGTCGAGGGTTGCTGCCAAATGGACCAGCATCAGAAGAGGTAGTTTTGATTTGCCTTTGCTGAGTTCGCGATAGGCGATTTTATTCCCGTCGACAGTGATGTATTGAGTTTTACTTGTAAGATATGACATTGTCTTTTCCTTTTTATTTCTTAAAGCTGAGGACTGTTTTTCCACGTGAGCGACCATTAGCGACCTTGTCTAAGGCGCTATTCACTTCTTCAAATGGATAAACTGTATCGATAGATGGTTTGATTTCGAGTTTGCTAAAGAGATCAGCTACCTCTTGTAATTGAGCACCATTGCTTTCTACAAAGATAAAATGGTAGTGGACACCGTATTTGACAGCCATCTTATCAAATTTGCGACCGACTAGTCCAAGAATCATCTGTTTCCATTTTGGCAGGTTCATGCGTTTAGCAAAGTCACCATTTGGCATAGCACGGAGGGAAACAAGCTGACCACCTTTTTTCATGATAGACATTTGTTTTTCAGTCTCAGCGCCCCCAAGAGTATCAAGGACATAATCAACCT
>CABPWC010000129.1 GCA_902461025.1 uncultured Streptococcus sp. | reverse complement strand
AACGTGATCGCCAAAAAGCAGTAGCTGAAGTAAATCCATAAGATGAATCGAAAAAAAATAATAATTTTGGGAGTGCTATTATACAGTCTTTGTATCGTCTGTTTTTGTTTTACTCCTCAGCCAAAACTTCCGATAGGAGTGGAAACTCCAGGTATTCAAACTATTGGACGCCTGGTTTTTCTTTTGACGCCTTTTAACTCTCTTTGGAAACTGGGAGAAGTAACAAGTATCACACAGCTATTTTGGATTTTTTTGCAAAATGCTTTAAATGTCCTCTTGCTCTTCCCTCTGATTTTCCAGCTTCTCTATCTCATCCCTAGTCTCAGAAAAACGAAGAGAGTCATTTTGTTTAGCTTTTTATTGAGCTTGAGCATCGAGTGCACACAGCTAGTGTTAGATTTTTTCTTTGATTTCAATAGGGTCTTTGAGATTGATGATTTATGGACCAATACTTTAGGAGGCTACCTAGCTTGGCTCCTCTATAAACTACTACATAAAAATAAAATAAGGAATTAGAATGAGTATCTTAGAAGTTAAAAATTTGAGTCACGGTTTTGGTGACCGTGCGATTTTTGAAGATGTATCCTTCCGTCTCCTCAAGGGTGAACATATCGGGCTAGTCGGTGCTAACGGTGAAGGAAAATCAACCTTCATGAGCATTGTAACTGGTAAAATGTTACCTGATGAAGGTAAGGTGGAATGGTCTAAATATGTGACAGCAGGATACCTTGACCAGCATGCAGTTCTCAAAGAAGGTCAAACTGTGCGTGATGTTTTGCGTACAGCTTTTGACGAATTATTCAAAGCAGAAGCACGTATCAATGAACTCTACATGGAAATGGCAGAAGAGGGCGCTGATATTGATGCATTGATGGAAGAAGTTGGAGAACTTCAAGACCGTTTGGAAAGTCGTGATTTCTATACCTTGGATGCCAAAATCGATGAAGTAGCGCGTGCCCTTGGTGTCATGGACTTTGGAATGGATACGGATGTGACAGCCTTGTCTGGTGGGCAAAGAACCAAGGTGCTTTTAGCCAAATTGCTTCTTGAAAAGCCAGATATCTTGCTGCTTGACGAGCCTACTAACTATCTCGATGCCGAACATATCGACTGGCTCAAACGCTATCTTCAGAACTATGAAAATGCTTTTGTACTCATTTCGCACGATATTCCTTTCCTCAACGATGTGATTAATATTGTCTATCACGTTGAAAATCAACAGTTGACACGCTATTCAGGCGATTACTACCAGTTCCAAGAAGTCTATGCCATGAAGAAATCGCAACTGGAAGCAGCCTATGAGCGTCAACAGAAAGAAATTGCGGATCTCAAGGATTTTGTGGCTCGAAACAAGGCGCGTGTTGCAACGCGTAACATGGCTATGTCTCGTCAGAAAAAATTGGACAAGATGGATATCATCGAGCTCCAAAGTGAGAAACCAAAGCCATCCTTTGAATTCAAAACGGCTCGTACACCTGGACGCTTTATCTTCCAAGCTAAGGACTTGCAGATTGGCTACGACCGTCCCCTTACCAAACCCTTAAATCTTACCTTTGAGCGCAATCAAAAGGTTGCCATCATTGGTGCTAACGGTATCGGGAAAACAACCCTATTGAAGAGTCTCTTGGGGATTATTCCTCCAATTGCTGGGGAGGTTGAACGTGGGGACTATCTAGAACTTGGCTACTTTGAGCAAGAAGTGGAAGGTGGCAATCGCCAGACACCACTGGAAGCAGTTTGGAATGCCTTTCCGGCGCTCAATCAAGCAGAAGTCCGTGCAGCTCTTGCCCGCTGTGGTTTGACGACTAAACACATTGAAAGTCAGATTCAAGTCTTGTCAGGTGGAGAGCAAGCCAAGGTTCGTTTCTGTCTCTTAATGAACCGAGAGAATAATGTCCTTGTTCTTGATGAACCTACCAACCACTTGGATGTGGATGCCAAGGACGAACTCAAACGTGCTTTGAAAGAATACAAGGGTTCTATCCTCATGGTTTGTCATGAACCTGATTTTTATGAAGGCTGGATGGATCAAATCTGGGATTTCAATGAGCTAACATAAATAGTCATAAAAAGCCAAGTCTATGTGACTTGGCTTTTTTACGGGGATTGCAACTAATAGAAGTCATACTGCTATCTCCTAGTTTTTGTATCAAAAATAACTAATTGGTTTGATTTCCCACGATTTCATCCTCTTCAAAGTGTCCCACACCATCTTCAACAACAAATGGGCAAGTAACTTTCTTTTTTATTCCATTTTCATCATAGGAACTAGTGATGTTATAGATTCCATCGGAAAATGAATTTTTTGGTAAAGATAAGATTCTTTCCTTAAAGGCATCCACAGGACTACCATTTTCTGCCTTTATAATCGAAAGGTCACAATCAAAATCGAGAGTAAGACCTTTGTTTTTCATGAGATCTTTTGTTGTAATATTATAAAAGCCAGCTGCGTCAGAATCTCCTTTTTCTCGATTGCTGACAGCCTGAGCCATAATTGCCACATAGTAGTTTTCTATTGGATATTTTCCAAATTTAAAACTAGAAGCTATTGGTGTATCAAAAAGCTTATTTATTTTGTCAGCAGTAGTATTTTTGATACTATCTTCTTCTTGTTGTAGATTCGGTCTTTCTTTGTATACATCTAGTAAGAAACTGAATTCATCTTGTTTGACAGTAGTAAATAGTGCCTTTTCTTTGTCGTTAAGAAGTGTTTCAAGATCTGTTCCTGAAAGAAGAAAGAAATTCGATAAATGTTCTCCATCTGCTCCATGAATTTTTGCAGTAGTAGTTTCTTTTAAAATAGTTCCATCGGATAAATTTTCTGTATATGTTAGCTTGTAGGCAGTTCCATAAAATGCTTCAATCTCTCTGTGTTTATCAACTACCTCAACCTTTCCCTTAAGTCCAAGTGATTGAAATTCTTCAGCGAAAGAAGGAGTAGTGTATTTAATTGATGGAGAAGTGATTAAAACCAGTGCAAGGCTAGTGAGAAAAATGATCATCCCCCCAAAGATAAAACCAAATATGGCTGAATTATCTTTCCCTTGCCCTAACTTGATTGTCTGATAAATACCGATAAGGAGAATGAGAGAGTACACAATACTGGCGCAAACCAGTACTGGATAATTATCAATGTAATTAAGTGGGGCTCCCTTAAAACCTAATATTTGCAAGAAGGCTCCAATTGTAGCTAAGGCTAACTGTATATTAGAAGTCTTTTGAATCAACTCATTATCTTTGAAGGAGGATTTTAATTTTGAGATATCTCTAAAGATAAAAATATTTCCTAGTACAATTACCGCAAATGATAAGTAAACTACTGGCCACAAGATTATAAAAGCAAATCCAGCAGAATCATAAATAATCGAATAAACAACATTAAAGATTAAATACGTTGGCAAGAGTAAACCAAGCTGGAATAGGTTGATTTTATAGGGTTTCATAGGAAAATCTCCTCGTTACTATTGACTAAATTATATCATATTTGTTTGAAACAAAAAAGAGAGCGTTTACATAAAAATGTAAATAAAAAAAGATAAGCCGAATGACCTATCTTTTTTAATAGTTTAGATATTGTTCAATTTCGGATTTTTGGATTTCTCTACCGTAGTGACAAATCGGGCAAGAAACGAAATAAGTTTTTCCATAAGGAAAGAGAGGAATCCAGTAAAGAGTAAACTTACGTCCGTATTCCGTAATTTCCCAAGTACCAACATTGTTACAATGGTCACATTCGATAGCAGTTTGTGTATGTCCCAACACTTTTTGGTAACCTTTTGACCCCCAAAATAGAATCATTT
>CABPWC010000128.1 GCA_902461025.1 uncultured Streptococcus sp. | reverse complement strand
GTAGAGACAAGCCCCACTATTAGAGATGACCAGATAGATCCAAGTTGAGTTTTTTGAAGTAACATTAAAGTTACGATAGGAACTTGCGATAGGCACATAGCGACAAGAAAGATTCCTAGCCAAATCAATCGTTTACGATAATCTTTAAAAAAATTCATTCATATATCTCCTAAAAAATTTATTTCATTATAGCACACTTCTCACAGGAATTCTATTAACTACCAGAACATAAGTGTTGATAATACAAGTAAGATATTTCGAATGATGTGACTATAAAAGGATAAATCTTGTCTTAAGGTTTTAGGGAATAAAAAGTTTAGAAAGCTAGCTCCTAAAAGAATATAAAAGCCGACAGAAAGGATGGTTAAGGGATTGTGCAGAAAAAACAAACTAAAAAAGATAAGGGTTGTTAGCCTGCCTGTCTTTTTATGAGTTGGTAATTTTTTCCATTTGTTTAACGGCAGAAAAGTAGCAAGATCAAGTCCGAAAAGGAAAAAGAAAGAGATTAGTAACAAGTCCACTATTTCTTTTTGTAGTAGACTGTCAGTGTTTATGCTTTCAAATAAAATAAAACTTGCGCCAGCAACGTTAATGATCACCATGCTGCCATACAATAAAAAGAAGAATCGACTACGATTGTGTAGCTGACTTCTCACATGATCATGTCCTGAGAGATAGTGGATAAATGTACAGATGGCTGCTAATAACAGTAAGAGAAGTAAAAAGTAAAAGCAGGATTGTTTGAGAGTCAAAACAATGCCAGGCCAAAATAAGCAACTACAGAATCCTAAGTATACCAAGGAAATCAATAAAAGAAGTTGGATTGATTTGTTCATTTTTTCCATATAATACCCCTACGTTTTTTTAAAAATTATAACTAAAATGATTCACGAAAAATCAACTTTATCCCAAGTGTTATTTTTTGATTCTCAACTGTCTTTTAAAAAATCTTATCCAACAGAAAAAGCACATCTCTCATTTGTTGAGGGATGTGCTTTTGATAATACAATTTCTAACGTTTAGACCAGGTTCGCTTCATAAAGAGTAGTATGATTGGATAAATTTCAAGACGTCCTGCAATCATTGCAAAGGATAGGAGGAGTTTTGAAAATGGACTAAAAATTGAGAAACTTGAAGTTGTTCCGAGGATTGGACCGATATTGTTAAAACAACTGAAAACGGCACTCGTAACAATCATTAAATTGTTAGCATCTAAACTGATAATGAAAATTAAGCTGAGTAGAATCATGATGTAAACGACAAAGTACTTCAGAATCTTATGCTGGGTATCCTTATCGATGACCGTTTGGTTAACATGGAGAGTTAAAACACGGTGGGGGGAAATGGTGGACAAAAACTGATTTTTAGCAATTTTAGCTAGAATGACTCCACGCATAACTTTGAGACCACCAGCAGTAGAACCGGCAGAACCACCAATGGCCATCAACATCAGTAAGATATATTGAGAAAATAAAGGCCAATTGGTTATGTTTCCGTAACCGAAACCAGTTGTCGTAATGATATTAGAAACATGGAAGAAGGCCATCTCAAAGCTTTGCGAAACCCCACTATATAGGTGAAGTGTGTTAAGAGTAATGAGGCCAGTTGAAATGATTACAATCAAGAGATAAGCCCGAAGTTCCTCATCGAAAAAGAATTCTTTAAAACGACGAATCATGAGGTAGTAGTAGAGGTTGAAATTGATACCAAACATCAAAACCCCAATACTCGTTAGATAGGTAATGAGAGAACTGTGATAGTGGGCGATGCCATCATTATAAACAGTGAAGCCACCAGTCCCAGCAGTTCCCATAGCGATAACAAAACTATCGTAGAGTGGCATACCAGCGAGGTAATAGATCACTACAAAAAGGGCAAACATTGCCAGATACAGGATGTAAAGGATTTGTGCTGTGTTTTTTAGCTTAGATACCACCTTACCAAATACTGGTCCAGGAACCTCAGCCTTCATAACCTCAAGGTGACTATTTTTTGCATTGTCCATAATAGCTAGGGCAAAAACTAGCACCCCCATCCCTCCAATGAGGTGGGTAAAGCTCCGCCAAAATAGAAGCGAACGACTTAGTACAGAAACGTCATTTAAGATAGTTGCTCCCGTAGTAGTGAAGCCGGAACTAGTTTCGAAGAAGGCATCTATAAAATTGGGGATTTGACCTGAAAAGACAAAGGGAAGGGAACCAAAGAAAGACCAGAGGATCCAACATAGAGCTACAATTAAGACTCCTTCTTTGGCATAGATACGTTGTTTTTTAGGTTTACGGATGATTCCAAGTAGACCTAGGACAACAAGAATCCCGATGGTAGAGAAAAGAGCTGTAAAAACTTGACTAGATTCTCGATAGTAAAGAGCGATACCAACTGGAACTAATAGCAGTCCGGCTTCAATCAAGAGTAGTTTTGCAAGAAGAAAGCGTACCATACTTCTATTCATAGCTTACCTCTCTAACAAGTCATAAATCTTGGTGATATTTGAAAGCAAAGTGATAACCACTAACTTATCACCGACCTGGAGTATATCTTCTCCCGTTGGGAAGATCGTTTTTCCATTGCGGATAATAGCCGCAATCAAGACATCTTTTTTGAGCTTCAATTGAGATAAAGGCTTGCCAGTCATTTTATTGGCTTCCTTGATTAGGAATTGAAGAGTTTCTACCTGTCCGTTTGCAAGGTGGTGCATAGCTTGAAGGTCAGAATATTGCGCATTTACACGACCATGGATAAAGTGCATGATGGTATCAACAGCGATTGTTTTAGGGGTGATGATACTTGAGAAATCTGTTGCGTGGATTATTTCTAACAAGCTAGTGCGGTTTACTTTGGTGATGTTTTTCTGAACACCTACGCTATCCAAGAACATAGAGGTAATAATATTCTCTTCATCAACGCCTGTAAGAGTTGCAACGGCATCGTAGTTTTGGGCACTTTCTTCTAAAAGCGTATCCTTAGTTGTTCCATCTCCTTGTACGATGTAGAGTTTAGGGAATTTCTCACTGAAAAAGGCAGCTCTTTCAGGATTGACCTCAATAACCTTGGTATCGATACGACTGTCTTTTAACATACCTAAGAGATAGTAAGCAATTTTCCCAGCTCCTATGATGAGTAAACTCTTAACAACTCTGGACTTAATATAGTTGTGGAAGAGCATCATATCGACACGACTTCCTGTCACAAAGATACGGTCTTTATCTTCTAAAATCATATCTCCACTAGGAATCATGAGTTTATGGTCGCGTTCGATAGCACAGACAATAACATTACCAAACTTTTTACGAAAATCTGCAATAGACATCTGACAAATATTGCTATTATTTCGAACTTTAAATTCCATCAAACTGACCAATCCGCCTGCAAAACGCTCAACAGAAAGAGCATTGGGGAAGTCTATAATATTAGCGATAGCACGAGCTGCTAGGAGTTCTGGGTTTACAATGACTGAAAATCCAAGAATATTTTTTTCTTTAAAGTAAGGGTTGGAATATTCAGGATTACGGACACGAACAATGGTTTCTTTTGCTCCCATTTTTTTAGCGAGAACAGCCGAAACCATGTTGACCTCGTCGTATTGAGTCATGGCAATGAAAATATCACAATCTTGAACATTGGCTGCTTCTAACATAGCAAAGTCAGCTCCGTTACCTGCGATTCCCATAATATCAAAACGGCTAGTCAAGTATTTTAGAACAGTTTCGTTCTGTTCAATTAAGACAACATCATGGTTGTCAGCAACAAGTGAACGACAGAGGGCAGAACCTACTTTTCCCCCTCCGACAAGAATAATCTTCATAGTTAGT
>CABPWC010000127.1 GCA_902461025.1 uncultured Streptococcus sp. | reverse complement strand
ATACTTTGTTCTCCAGTAACGACTTCTTTGTCAGTCAATTTAGCTATTGTCTCAAGCTCTGGTGAAATCTCCTCAAGACCTTTTATTTTTTTTAGGTCATCTAGTTGAGACAGTTGAAAGGTCTGATCTGCTTCTATTCTTTTAATAGAAAAAGATGTATTCAGAGAGCGATAGAGATTATTTTCTACTGTTTTGTTGGACTTCATGAGCGTCAAACAAGCCGATATTCCAGCCAATAAGACAAATAGAATCAGGAATAATATAAGACTTCTCAGTCGTTTTCTGCTGACGTAAGCCCAAGCTCTTTGAGTGGGATTCATATAGCACCTCCATATTTGTAAAACCATTATAATATTCAAATATGAAATGTTTATGAAATACCAAAAAAAGAGCAAAAATATTTTTGCTCTTTTTATGAAAAATAAAAAGCTAGTCAAACTAGCTCATCTACTATGCGGAGAGAGGGACTTGAACCCTCACGACCTAAAGCGGTCACAGGATCCTTAGTCCTGCGCGTCTGCCAATTCCGCCATCCCCGCGTCGATTACTTTACTAGTATATCAACTTTGAAAAAAATTGTCAAGACTTTTTTCAGATTTTTTCATCTTGAAATGTATTATTCTGTAATTTCAAGCAAATTTTCATCAACCAATTTCGCACCAAGTGTATTCTTGAAATGTCCAAGTGCAAAGGCATGATTTTCAGGCCAAATGGATGCAACTGCTGGTTTGACAACTTCTATCTGATAACCAAGATTATAAGCATCAATCGCCGTATGCAAGACACAAATGTCAGTAAGAACTCCTGTCAAAATGACTGTATCTACCCTACGCTCTCTGAGACGAATATCCAAATCTGTTCCAGAAAAAGCCGAATAGTGACGTTTGTCCATCCAGAAAACTCGACTATCATCAGCATATTCCTGATAGAATTCTGCTAGTTTGCCATACAAGTTTCGTCCACTAGTCCCAATAATATTATGAGGCGGGAATAGTTTACTTTCGGGATGAAAAACATCATTTTCTTCATGAGCATCGATGGTAAAAAAGATATAATCTCCACGTTCAAACGCCTTTTGGGTCACCCCATATATATCATCAGATATTGCTTGAGCTGGAGCTCCCGCAGTCAGTTTCCCATGGTCCGCTACAAAATCTTCTGTATAGTCAATAGAAATTAAAGCCTTAGCCATTAATAGTCCCTCTTTTTCACTTCTTCAAAAATATCTGGAATTAGAACTTTGAGATAGGTTCCTTTCATACCAAGAGAACGACTCTCAATAATCCCTGCAGATTCGAGTTTACGAAGAGCATTAACAATTACAGAACGAGTGATACCGATACGGTCAGCAATGACTGAAGCTGTTAATTGACCTTCATTACCATTTAATTCAGCTAGAATAGCCGATACTGCTCTAAGTTCAGAGTAAGAAAGTGTATTGACCGCCATAGTTACAGCCGTACGACGACGAATATTTTTCTCATCTTCTTCACGTTGGAAGTTCAAGAGTTGAATTCCTACTACAGTGCTTGCAATCTCAACCAGAATCAAATCTTCATCTTCAAACTTCTTATCATTGCGCCAAATAATCAATGAACCCAAGCGAATACCAGAGACATGGATTGGAGCAATCGTTGTCAAACCATCTGGGAAATCAGAACGACTCTCAGTTGGGAAAATTGTCAAATCATGCTCTACTGGAAGATTGGCCTCCGTATCGTAGATCATGTTCGCACCTTGCACATAATCTTCTGGGAAAGTCTTTGATTGGAAGAATTGCTCTACTCGGTCATTATTAGTTTTGTAGCGCATAAAGTAGCCCAACAAACGACCCTTGCTATTCACAATACAAGCGTTACAGTCAATAATATCTGCTAATTGACGTGTAATGGCATTATAAGGAAGCTCATCTTGTAATTGCTCCTCCGAACGCTTTAACATTGATGTGATTTTTCTTGTTTTTTCTAATAAATGTGCCATTTTTTACCTCGCATATAATCGCTTTCATTATATCATAAAATTCTGACTTTTTCAACAATTATCTGAAAATTGTTTATTGAATTGCAATTCAAGTGTATTCGAAAATTTTTCCTATTTTTTTTAATTTTCTTATTGACAGCTTCCTGAATTTTTGATAGAATAATATTACAAGATAACAAATTTATAAATACAAACTTCTCGTATTACTTTTTCATATGACTCTCGGTCTCCTTATATATATAAAAGCGATCCACCTCAGTGAACCGCTTTTTTTGTTATTTATCTCCTTTGTTACGAATCACAAAGCCTGTCTTCTTCTCGCTTGAAGTATTACGTGGTTTTTTATTATCCTTACGGTAACGTTTTTCCTTCTCAAAGCGGTCGTTCTTGCGACTGCCTTTTTTGAAATCATCACGACGACCATTGCCACGGCGATCACGATCTCGACGGTCGTCACCACGACGGCCACCACGACCAGACTTGCCTTTTGCTCCAAATCCACCACCAGATGGTTTGAATGGTAATGGTTTCTCACGTGCAATTTCAACTTCTGGAAGACTATCTGGATCCTGAACCGTTAAGCTAAGGATGTACATGGCCAATTCTTCTGGGCTGAATTCGGCTGCCAATTTACGGGCATCTTTTGCGAATTTATCAAAGTTTTCACGAATAGCTTCATCAGCAAAGTCACGTTCAATTTTCTTGAGTGCAACCTGTTTCTTAGCTTGGAAGGCTTCTTCTGCACTTGCAGGCTTGAGACCTTTCATGCGTTTCTTAGTCAAGTTTTCAATGATTTGGAGGTAGCCCATCTCATTTGGTGCTACGAAAGTAATCGATTGACCTGACTTCCCAGCACGACCTGTACGACCAATACGGTGAACATAGCTCTCTGGATCTTGTGGAATGTCATAGTTGTAGACATGGGTCACACCAGAAATATCCAAACCACGAGCCGCTACGTCTGTTGCAACGAGGACATCCAGATTGCCATTTTTGAAATCACGGAGGACACGAAGACGTTTGTTTTGGTCAAGATCTCCATGAATCCCTTCTGCACGGAAGCCACGGATCTTCAGACCACGAGTCAACTCATCTACACGACGTTTGGTACGACCAAATACAATCGCAAGTTCAGGTTGCTCCACGTCCATGAGACGAGTCATGGTATCAAATTTTTCTTGTTCTTTAACTCGGATATAGTATTGGTCAACCAATTCAGTTGTTAATTCCTTAGCAGCAATCTTCACATGCTCAGGTTCTTTCATAAACTGAACCCCGATACGTTTGATGGCATCTGGCATAGTTGCTGAAAAGAGTAAGGTTTGACGATTTTCTGGGACACGAGAGATGATGGCTTCAATATCCTCAAGGAAGCCCATGTTAAGCATCTCATCTGCTTCGTCAAGGATAAGAGTTTCAATGTCCTGTAGTTTCAAGGCCTTGCGTTTGATCAAGTCAAGAAGACGACCAGGTGTTCCAACTACGATATGAGCTCCTGATTTAAGTGCCTTGATTTGTTTTTCGATACTTGAACCACCATAAACAGAACGGACTTTTACACCCTTGCTTCGACCAAAGCGGAAGAGTTCTTCCTGACTTTGTACAGCTAGTTCACGGGTTGGTGCAATGACCAAAGCTTGAATGGTTCCTTCTTCTGTACGAATTTTTTCAAGTGTTGGCAAGCCAAAGGCTGCAGTTTTCCCTGTACCGGTTTGAGCTTGTCCGATAACATCTTTCCCTTCAAGAGCCAAAGGAATGGTTTGCTCTTGGATAGGACTTGCTTCTACAAATCCTGCTTTTTCGATTTCTGCTAACAAATCCGCAGAAAGATTAAATTCATTAAATTTCACGTTATTCTTCTTTCTAAAGATGGTGCGAAGCCATCCTATAGCGCTTAGTTTATACTTTTCTTGTCATGA
>CABPWC010000126.1 GCA_902461025.1 uncultured Streptococcus sp. | reverse complement strand
ATGAAGAGTTGGCACGAAAGATTGCGACTTTGAGGAATCAGAGAATCGAATCTTCCAAGGCGCAAATCAAGGGTTTTAACTCAGAATCGGTCAATGTTGAAGCTGTTTATCACGTCCTGATGCCAACACCAAAGGGTGAAAATCCTAGGATTTTTGTTGGAGAGACGACTTATTTGCCAGTCGATATTGATAATCTGGTCATTGAAGGATCAACTACCAAAAACAATCCTACTAATTTTCGATTTACGGATGGACAACACCACTACAAGTATACAGCAGCTGACAGCCAGCTTCACATGACTTTTAACAATAAAGACATTGTGGTAGACACTTGGGATGTCCATTACATCGAAGATCCTTTTTCTCTTTTTGAAAATCTTCATTTACTGACAGCTGAAAAGGAACAATCCGATATCTCAGAAACGGTGTCTTGGGTAATCACAGACAAACATGGAAATGTGGAAGAAAACTCTGGTTTCAATGCCTTTAACGGTGGTTCAAAATTAGCCAAAAAAGACCGTCTGCCACGGATTTTAAAGATTCAGGATAAATTTAAGGACAGTTTAGCTCCAGAAGAACTAGCTTTTGTGACCTTCTCTCTGGAAGAAATCCTCTTGAAGAAATGGACCAGCAAGGAAGAAAAAGCTCAGATGAAGGCTATTCGTGAGGACTTGATTAACTTTGTCCACGAGACTGGCAACGAAAAGCTCATTAAAGAAATTGAGCAGTTAGTGTATCGTCCAGTTAGTGAAGTTTACATTCCTCTGCCTGACTCCAAGAACTTCCATGATGAGAGACCAGACTTCTTTGGTCCAGGTTTCGGGACCTTTGAACCCGGTACCAAAAAACTAGCTCTACCAAAAGAGGAAAGAACTTTTAAGCTACGCTTCTTACCTTCTGGAGATGTCATTAATGCCTATATCAACCAAGAATCTGGTAAGGCGATTCAGTCAACTGATAAGCAAGAAATTCTTGGTAATTGGATCTTGCGTGGTGTTTTCCAGTTGAAGGAACGAGAAGTTTTGACAGGTCAAAGACTCAATGAACTAGAAATCAACGGTATTCGATTGACCAAGTTTAAAAACGGGGAAATCGGAATTGAGTTCATCTGGATTGATACTGAAAATCCACCAAGCGATGCCATCGGCTGGGTAGCAAAATAGACCTGAACAACACAAAAAATCTCTTAGATTCATTTCTAAGAGATTTTTTTCTTTCTTCTCCCCTCACAACCAGCCTTCTTCTTCGGCAGTTTTGGCTGCTTCGGTTCGGTTGCTGGCGTTGAGTTTGGAGAGGATATTGGTCATGTAATTACGGACGGTACCGTTTGAGAGGTAGAGCTTGTCCGCAATTTCTTGGTTGGAGAGCCCTTGAGCCACTCCATGTAGAACAGCGACTTCCTGCTCGGTCAAGGGATTGGGATGTGTCATCATGACTTCCATCAGCTCTGGAGAATATTCCTTGCGTCCCTCTAACACCGTATGCAGGGTTTGCATAAGCTCGGAGATGCTTCGCTCTTTCAAGACATAGGCGTCGACTCCTGCTTTGACCGCTCGTTCAAAATAGCCTGGACGTTTAAAGGTCGTAACGATAACCACCTTGGTTTCAGGCACTTCTTGTTTGATCCACTCGAGCGCTTCTAGTCCCGTCTTTACTGGCATTTCGACGTCAAGGATGGCAATGTCTACTGTTTCTTTCCCCAAAACCTCAATAGCCTCGGCTCCATTTTTCGCCTGCAAGACGGTCTCCACATCTGGTTGAAAGCTTAAGAGCTGGCACATGGCATCTCTAAGCATACTTTGGTCTTCTGCGATTAATACTTTCATCTACTTTCTCTCCTTATAAGGCAGATGCACGCGCACCTCTGTGGGATCTTTCAAACTGACCAGCTCTACTTGACCTGAGAAGGCTGCTGCACGGTCACGGACTGTATGAAGTTCATTCCCTTTTACATTTGCAAATCCTTTCCCGTCATCTCTAACTGTCAGGACCAATTCCTGATCTGTACGTTCCAGTTTTAGATAGGCTTTATTAGCGCTGGCATGCTTGATGATATTGGTCGCCAGTTCTAACAAAATCATAGCAGCCGTCGACTCCACATCCTGGGTCAAACTAGCCTTGTCCAATTGATTATCAACCTGGACTTCAATTCCAGCAATCTCCAGCATCTTTTGGACAGTTTCAAGCTCTGAAGCTAGGGTCCGTGATTTCAGATTTTCCACGATGGTTCTCACTTCATTCATGGAATCTTTGCTAATCTGGTGAATTTCTTTTAATTCCTTCTCCACCTGTGGATAGGCCTGCATCTGAAATAACTGCAAGGCTAAATCTGTCTTGACACTCAGCATAGCAAAGGTATGCCCCAGACTATCATGCAAATCCTGACCGATACGACTGCGTTCATTTTCAGCAAGCAATAGATTTATCTGGGCATTTTGCTTGGCCTGAGCTTCTTTCAAATCCTCGACAATGCGAATCCGAACCAAACCAAAAGTCATCAAATCGACAAAAGTAATAATTCCAAGTAGAAAGACTAGAAACTCAACTCCGATTCTCTGAAAAATCACAAGTTGCCCCACAACAAGGACTTGAGTAAGGAGAAAAGTTCGGACATGTAAAGAATTAAAACTACGTACACCGAAATGATAAGTTAAAAGATTGGAAAGGAAAAAGAAGAACCAGATATAATTTACAGCAACAAAGGCGGTATACCCAGCTACGTAGGCTAGCATGATAATCCAACAGAGCCAGGATAAACGCTGACTCTTGGTGGTTAAAACACCTAAGTAAGCCAAGACAAATAGAATATCAATCAACAAATGCCAGCTAGGAAGCTCCCCAGTCACTACAGGAACGATGGGAAAAACCATAAAAATCAAGCTGGCCCAAAACATATAGTGTATGCTTTTCAGTCTTTCAAGCATTAAGCATTCTCCTTATGACCTTGAAGGTAAATGGTCAAACCAAACAAAACTGCTGAAAAAACAAGTAGATAAACTGTGGCTGATAAATTGATGCCACCCTCGTTTAAGAAGGTCTTGAGCAACTCCATCAACTGATAAGTTGGTAGACACTTCCCGATTGCTTGCATCCAGTCTGGAAATAAAGAGATGGGCATCCAGAGTCCGCCTAAAACAGCCAAGCCTAGATAGAGAAGATTGCCCACGACAGACATCAGCTGACTAGACGGTAAGAGAGTCAAGGTCAAGCCAAGCGCTACAAAGGCTATACTTCCCGCAATCAGCAAGAGTGCAGCCCCAACCCAGCTTCCTAGAGGCATATCCACACCTCTGACCAAGTGCCCAACTGAGAAAACAACCAATATTGAAACCAAATAATCAACCATCATACTTGTTATCTTTGATAGATAATATTCTACCATATTTACAGGGCTATGACGTAATATTTTCTGCCAGTTGTTGATCTTATCGGTATGTAAAACAACTGGAAATGAAAAGATAGCTGTCGACATCATGGAAAAAGCCGTCATGGAGATGAGGTAGTCGCGCATAAAATTAGCCGGTCCACCTGGTGTGTCCTGGTACATACCTGAAAAGAATAAATAGAAGGCTGTCGGCATCCCTACGGATAACAGATAATAGACTAATTGTCGTTTGGTCAATAGAAATTCTATCTTGTTTAGTGCAATCCATCGTTTCATCTTAGTCATCTCCTTTTTGTGTTTCTTCAAAGATTGTATCTAGCAAACTACGGTTATTAACTTCAATTTCTTGAATCCTACAGCCTGCCTGTACTAACAGTTCCCAGAAAGCATCCGCTTCGCGTGTGACTACTTGCAGGGCATCTTGTTTTTGTGACCAGTTTTCAATCAAGTTTGACTGCTCGACAACTTCCTTGTAAGCCAGAGGTAGGATAAAGTGCTTTTCAATCTCCTCACTGCGCA
>CABPWC010000125.1 GCA_902461025.1 uncultured Streptococcus sp. | reverse complement strand
GTGTCTTAACCCCTTGACCAACGGACCTTGAGCTTTTTCAACTCTTTCTATTATACCGACTTTTTTTACCTTGTCAAGAACTTAAGATCATTTTTTCTGAAATTTTATTACTAGCAAAGCAAAAAGCCCACTGTTGTAGGCTTTCTGTAAGATATATCTTAAAATTAAAGCATCTTGTTGTAGAATTCAACGATAAGTGCTTCGTTGATTTCTGGGTTGATTTCATCACGTTCTGGTAAACGAGTCAATGAACCTTCCAATTTTTCAGCATCGAATGATACGAATGCTGGACGTCCAAGAGTAGCTTCTACTGCTTCAAGGATAGCTGGAACTTTCAATGATTTTTCACGAACTGAGATCACTTGACCTGGAGTTACGCGGTATGATGGGATATCAACGCGTTTTCCGTCAACAAGGATGTGACCGTGGTTTACGAATTGACGAGCTTGACGACGAGTAGTCGCAAGACCAAGACGGTAAACAACGTTATCCAAACGACGTTCCAAAAGAAGCATGAAGTTGAAACCAAGGATTCCTTCTTTAATCTTAGTAGCTTGTACGAACAAGTTACGGAATTGTTTTTCACCTACACCGTAAGTGAAACGAAGTTTTTGTTTTTCAGCCAATTGCAAACCGTATTCTGACAATTTAGAACGGTTGTTTGGTCCGTGTTGTCCTGGTACGTAGTTACGACGTGCCAATTCTTTACCTGTACCTGTAAGTGAAAGGCCAAGGCGACGAGCTTGTTTCCAAGATGGTCCTGTATAACGTGACATATGTATGTCCTCCTGATATAAATAATATTTGGCGGAAATAGTCACTTAGAAAGCCCTGATTCGTGCAGATGCCCTTCGCCTAAACAGCCAAGGTTACTTATTATAAGACATCTGTTGACGAGCTTCATGCTTTCCTGCTGCTATTTCACACAAAGGCTATTGTATCATGAAAAACTGCATTTGTAAAGAGATTTTTCTATCTATTTTACTTTTCGTTCAGATTGAGACTAAGGATAAACTTGCTTCCTACGCCATATTGGCTTTCTACGCTGATGTCCCCACCTAATTGGCGAGCTAGATCACGCGCAATTGCAAGGCCTAAGCCATGACCTCCAGTATTCATGTTGCGAGATGTTTCTACCCGATAGAGACGCTTAAAGATATTGTCCAACTCCTCTGGAGCAATTCCATATCCTTCATCTCTGACACTAATGGTCAAGTTCTTGTCCTCAATCAGAGCCACAACTTCAATCTTAGTTCCTGGTTCCGAGTATTTAAAAGCATTATTAAGCAAGTTAACCAAAATTCGCGAAATCTTATCATAGTCTACCTGGATACGGGCATACTCTGGACTAACCTGTATGTACACATCCCGTTCTTCTTTTTCAATTAAAAATTGAAATTCGCTCATTGCTTCTATTAATAACTGATCCAGAAATACAGGCTCAATCCCTCTTGGTGATTCTATCTTGGATTGGGTATTTAGCGTAAGAGCGCCGAGTTCTTCCACTAATTTATTTAGACGGTCGGTCTGCCGACTAATAGTCATTAGATAATGCGCCCGTTCCTCTTCTTTAATAACACCATCAAGGATTCCTTCCACCGTTGCTTGGATGGATGTGATTGGCGTTTTGATGTCATGAGCAAGTTGGGCAATCATAATCCCTTTTTCTTTTTCACTTTGGTCAAGGGATTCAAAGGTTGATTGTAAATCATGAGACATATCGTTAAAAGCTTGCCCTAACTCTTGAAACTCAGTTGGCCCTTTTATGTTAGTTTCTCCACTGAAATCTCGACTTGCTACCCTTTTAGCTTGCTTTTTCAAATGATGCAACGAAGAGAATACCGGAGAGAGGAGAAAGAGACTAATTCCAGCTCCGATGAAACTGGCAACGAGTGTCATTCCGACCAAGAAATAAATTTCTTTTTGATCAATCAGCATTCGCTGGACTGCCCAAAAGACCACAAGAATTGTCAGAATGGTAGAGACTAAATAGCCAATTACGATATAACTTTTTAATTTCATTCATTACCTCGCTTTCTCAATCTTGTAGCCAAGCCCCCAAACTGTTTTGATAACTGGAGTATTGGAACTTGCGTGTTTGACCAACTCCTGTCTCAAAGCATGGATGTGGACATTCAGAGTGTTGGTGTCATCGACATACTCTTCTTGCCATACTTTTTCATAGAGTTCGGTTTTTGAAAAGACTCGCTCAGGATTGCTTGCCAAGATCCAGAGGAGTTCAAAAGATTTGACAGTTAAGTCTAAAGACTCTTGTCCGATATGAACTTCGTGATTGGCATGGTTTATCCGTAAATCCCCTAGTTCAATCAGTTCAGTTCCCCCACTGCGGTGAATTCTGCGAAAAATATTATGAACTCGCAACACCAACTCACGAGGACTAAACGGTTTTGTAATAAAATCATCCGCTCCCAAACTTAAGCCGTAAATCTTGTCTTGGTCACTAATCTTGGCAGTGATAAAGAGAAAAGGTTGATCAGGGGATAAATATTGGACTTCGCTGATAAAATCATAGCCATCCATTTTAGGCATCATGATATCTGTGATGATTAGATCTACTGGTTTTTTCTGAAAAATTTCTAAACCTTCTAGCCCGTCATGGGCAACCAATACTTGATATCCTGCCTGGATTAGGTATCGTTTTTGAATATCTATAATTTCAATCTCATCATCCACGAGTAAAATTGTCTTTTCCATTCCTATTCCCCTTATAAAAACAGCGTTATACTTGGATTTAGTATAACACTATTTTTACTAATTTTTAAATGATTTGAATTTTAATTGTCTCGTTTAGCTTTTACACCAAGAAGGCTAAGTACACCAGCTAAGACAAGACCAAAGATTCCGATAGTTGCTGTATTAGACTTAACTTCACCGGTATTTGGTAACATACCTTTATCACTTTTCTTCATTTGTTCAACTTTTTGACCTTGACCTGGTTGGTTCACTTTCATATTTTCCATACCATGATTCAGTTCCATCATTTCTGATTTCATGTCTTTTCCAGCGTCCATTCCAGCTTGGTTGTCTTGAGATGATTTAGTGGTCATATCTTTACCATGCAATTGAATCATTATTTGTCGTATCGCTACAACATTTGTCAAATCTGGTTTACCATCTTTAGCACCGTATACTTTAACGGTTGCCTGGTATGTTTGTGTGCCGTTAGCACGAAGTTGGTCGAGAAGGGCTTGACCTTCTTTACCACTTGTGTTGCCGTTCAAATCTACTTCATAGAAATATTGACCTTTTGCCAAACCTTCAAGTGGAAGAATTGCTGCATTTCCTGCTGTTCCATTGTCCGACCATGGAGCCTTGTCGGCTGCTTTGAGCAAGAGACGAGTTAACATACCGTCACCACCGAAAGCTTCGTAAGGAATCACTTGGTTAACACCTGCCAAGAAGGGACCAGGAACATTTGCTTTTTCAAGGTAGCTAGCTGGAACATCTGTGCTGTCTTTAACGTTGTCAGCTACTGCTTTTTTAACTTGGTCAGCAGGAACTATGCCATTCAAGTTCACGTCAATCATGCGTGTCGCTACAACATTTGTCAAATCTGGTTTGCCGTCTTTAGCACCGTATACTTTAACGGTTGCTTGGTATGTTTGTGTGCCGTTAGCACGAAGTTGGTCGAGAAGGGCTTGACCTTCTTTACCACTTGTGTTGCCGTTCAAATCTACTTCATAGAAATATTGACCTTTTGCCAAACCTTCAAGTGGAAGAATTGCTGCATTTCCTGCTGTTCCATTGTCCGACCATGGAGCCTTGTCGGCTGCTTTGAGCAAGAGACGAGTTAACATACCGTCACCACCGAAAGCTTCGTAAGGAATCACTTGGTTAACACCTGCCAAGAAGGGACCAGGAACATTTGCTTTTTCAAGGTAGCTAGCTGGAACATCTGTGCTGTCTTTAACGTTGTCAGCTACTGCTTTTTTAACTTGGTCAG
>CABPWC010000124.1 GCA_902461025.1 uncultured Streptococcus sp. | reverse complement strand
CGTTCGCGATCATCATGAGTCAACTCACCGTTTTCACCTGTAGGAACCAGTTTGGTACGTCCAAACTCTTGACCAAGTTCCATAAAGGAGATACCTTGCATGAGTAGATTCATGGCAGTTGCTGTTTCTACCTTTTTCATGATACTTGCTTGGTCTTCTGTTGGATGAAGTGTCGCTAATAAATCATGCAAGTTATAGTTATCATGGGCTTCTACATAGTTGACAACCTGGTTAGGGCTTAGATAAGAGCCCAGTTCTCGACTACCAAGGATAGCTTTGGCAACAATTGGTTCAGTGGCAGCACCACTTACGAAGCCTGATTTGATATCACCATAAACTTCAGCACCCTTAACCGCATTACGTTGATCATCATTGAAGAAGCCAATATTAGGTAACTGATAGGCATTGTCTTTCTTAGCCTTATCATAAGGAGCAAGACCAGTTCCCATATCCCAACCTTCTCCATAAAGGATGATTTTAGGATCGACTTCATCCATAGCCCAACGAATCATTTGCATCGTTTTAACGTCATGAATTCCCATCAAGTCAAAGCGGAAACCATCAATATTAAATTCATTTACCCAATAAAGAAGGGAATCAATCATGTACTTACGGAACATTTCGTGCTCACTAGCAGTCTCATTTCCTACACCAGTACCATTTTGATAACTTCCATCGCGGTTCATTCGGTAATAATAGTCTGGAACGGTTGTTTGGAATGGGGCATCAACAGTTGAAAACGTATGGTTGTATACCACATCCATAATGACGCCAATTCCAGCATTATGATAGGCTTGAATCATCGTCTTCAAATCTCGGATAACTTGACCTGGATCATTTGGATTCGTAGACATGCTGGTTTCTGGTGCATTGTAGTTTTGTGGATCGTAACCCCAGTTGTAGGTCACATTTCCATCTGCATCATACTCTTTGTGACGATCAGCAATTGGTTGCAGTTGAACATAGTTAACACCTAGTTCCTTGATGTAGTCAAATGCAGTAGACTGGCCATATTGGTTGACTGTACCAGTTTGAGCAGCTCCTAGGAAGGTTCCTCTTAACTCTGGAGAAACACCTGATGTTTCAGACTTGGTCAAATCACGTACATGCATTTCATAAACGACAGCTTGGCAAGGATTTTCTAAACGCCATGTTGCTTCCGTTCCATTCTTAACTTCAAACCCATCAACTTGGCATTCTTCTTCAGAAAGGATTGCTGAACGTTTGCCGTCTGGACTTGTTGCAGTCGTATATGGATCTCGAGTTACTGATTGATGATGTGGAAATTCTATCTGGTATTGATAAGCTCGTCCTGCAAGATTTTCTGGAACTGTAAGACTCCAGACACCAATGGTATTATATTTATGACTGTATGAATAGCTATTCCCTCGCTCCATCTCATAAGTTCTTAAAATCGGAGCATCATTACTTGCAGATTCATACACTATAACTTGTACAGTGGTTGCTGTTGGGGACCATAGTTTAAAGCTGGTTTCTTTTTCGGAAACCTGACACCCTAATTCTCCTTGGTAACCCCAGTGATGGTCAAAACTAGCACTGTTAATCGCTTTATCAAAAGCAAATGGATTTTGATCTTTATAGTGTGGACTTGCGATAGCTGGATTTTCAGAATAATACACGGTATCATCCCCATCTAAAATCCAAACCTCTGTTAAGAGTGGATAATGATTGAATCGGATAGGATATTCTTTGCTGACTCCATTTTTTTCAACTGTAAACAGCATTTGTTCGAGAGGTGTTTCACTTAGTTGAGTAAATGAAAATTTTTCTCCAAAGTATTCTTCTTCTTTGATAAACTCTACTGAATCTAGAGGATTCTTATTGAAACTGCATGCCTTATAAGCGTCATCTTTACGATGATAATGAATAAGTACAGGATAATGATACATGTTTTTTCCTAATTTCTAATTGTTAAATTTATATAGTAGCATTTCTTGATTATAATAATTGGATAGAAGCAAGAAATGATAGATGAGTATTCTAGACTGTGTATTCCTTACAAACTTTCAAGCCAAGCTTCGTCTCGAATCTCGATTCCCAATTCCTGCGCTTTCTGGAGTTTGCTCCCTGCATCTGCTCCTGCTACCACAAGATCGGTCTTTTTCGATACGCTGCCAGTTACCTTGGCACCTAAACTTTCTAGTTTATTTTTAGCTTCTGAACGATTTAAACGCTCTAGCTTTCCTGTCAGTACAACAGTCAGACCAGATAAGGCTGCATCTGCCGCAACGATCTGTCCTTTATAATCTAGATTAACATCTAATTCTTTTAATTCTCTTAAAAGTAGTTGAGCACCCTCAGACTCAAAATAGGATTGAAGACTTTGAGCAATAACACTCCCTAGACTTTCGATACTTGCTACTTCTTCAGGATTTGCTTGAGCAAGTGATTCGATCGAATGGAAATGTTGTAAGAGTAGTTGACTTGCCTTGCTACCAACATGACGAATCCCTAAACCAAATAAGAGTTTTTCTGCAGAATTTTCCTTAGATGATTGGATAGCTTGATAAAGTTTTTGAGCCGATTTATCCTTGATGCCATCTAGCAAGAGCAAATCTTCTACAGTTAAACGATAAATATCCGCAACATCTTTAACCAAATCGGCAGCAAATAGTTTCTCGACGATAGATGGTCCAAGACCAGCAATATTCATGGCGTCACGAGATGCAAAGTGAATCAAGCCTTCCTTAATCTGAGCAGGACATCGAGGATTGATGCAACGAAGAGCCACCTCATCTTCAAAGTGTAACAGTTTGCTCTCACAACTTGGACAGATTGTTGGAATATCTAGTTTTTCTTCCGACACACGCTTAGACTCCACCACTCGTAAAACTGCTGGTATAATATCCCCTGCCTTGTACACAATGACAGTATCTTCCTTACGAATATCCTTTTCAGCAATATAGTCAACATTATGAAGCGTCGCCCGACTAACCGTTGTTCCAGCAAGTTGTACGGGTGTAAGGTTTGCAGTCGGAGTTACAACTCCTGTACGGCCAACTGTCCAGTCAACAGAAAGGAGCTTCGCTTCTTTTTCTTCTGCTGGAAACTTATAAGCTACAGCCCACTTCGGTGCTTTGACGGTAAATCCAAGTTGCTCTTGACCAGCTAGATCATTGACCTTTATAACAACTCCATCGATATCATAAGGCAATTGGTCTCTTTCTTGCCCCACTTCTTGGATAAATTCCCAAACCTCATCCATGCTATGTGCTAATAGGCGTTTCTGATTCACCACAAAACCTAACTGCTCTAAATGATTCAAAACTTTCTCTTGGCTGTCTCTAGTTGAAGGACTAGCTTCCTGATAAAGGAAGGTTGCGAGATTACGTTTAGCTACTACTGCTGTATCTAACTGACGAAGGGTTCCTGCAGCAGCATTTCGTGGATTAGCGAATTCAGGCTCGCCGTTTTCTTGACGCGATTGATTAACCTGATCAAATGATGCCCTCGGCATATAGCATTCACCACGAACAGTAATATCTAGTTTTTCTGGCAAGGATAAAGGAATGTCTTTCACTCGTTTAAGATTTTCTGTGATATTTTCACCAATAGAGCCATCACCACGAGTCGCTCCAGCAACAAAAAGTCCTTGCTCATAAGTCAAGGAAATCGATAAACCATCAATCTTCAACTCACAAATATAAGTGACATCCTCCAATTCTTTACGAACACGCGCATCAAAGGCATCGAGTTCTTCACGTGAAAAAGCATCCTGCAAACTATAGAGAGGATACTGATGACTGTATTTTTCAAAACCATCTAGAATCTTACCGCCAACACGGTGGGTCGGACTTTCTGGCAAGACTTGGTCAGGATGAGCTTTTTCTAACTCTACCAATTCACGATAAAGACGGTCATACTCACTATCAGATACAGATGGATTATCACTTGTATAATACTCTGTCGCATAGCGATTGAGCAACTCAACGAGCTCTTTCATTCTTTCATTCATA
>CABPWC010000123.1 GCA_902461025.1 uncultured Streptococcus sp. | reverse complement strand
GACAAGGACTTAGTTGGTCAAGGTTATATCACCACTGACAAACCAACCTTTGAAATGATTTCTGATAAAAATGTAGAGAAAGCCTTCTTCTTAAAAGTTTGGTGGAATCGCTTCATCCGATTCGTCAATGAAAAATTATAAAAAATCGCGATAACTCGCGATTTTTTCTTTATTAATTATTTGACAGCCTAGAGTTTTTATAACCATAAGTAAAGTAAATAATAACTCCTACTACCAAGGCCAACACAAATGCTAACCATGTTTCAAGAGTATATTGAAGCATAAACGATAAACAGATAAGAATAGAAAAAATTGGTAAAAACGGTACCAAAGGTGTTTTAAATTCTTCCTCTTTGGGCATACCCTTATCTTTTCTTAGTTTGATAATTCCATACGCTAACAGAATCAGATAAGCTAAGGTACAGATATTGAGAAAGGCTGCAATACTTGCCAAAGGGAAAATCCCTGCAGCCATTGCCGAAACAAGACCTGTTAAGATGGTAGCATTCTTAGGAACCCGACTTGTCTTCGTCACTTCTTTAAAAGTTTTAGGTAAAAGCCCATCACGAGCTAGACTATAAATCATTCGTGATAAAGCGTATGTCATAGAAATACATACTGTAATCAAGGTAAAAATAGCAACAAGAGAAACATAATTGGCTGCCCAATCTAAACCAATACTTCTAAGAGCAAAAGCTACCGCATCATCAACATTGAGTTTGCTATAGTGAACAAGACCTGTCAATAATAAGGTAACCAAGGCATACAAAATAGTTACGATTATCAATGATAAAACTATTCCACGAGGAATATTTTTCTGAGGGTTTTGAATCTCATCAACAGCCATAGAAATAGACTCAAACCCTAAAAATCCAAAGAACATGAGTGAAGCACCTGCCATAATCCCAGTGCTTCCACCATAAATCTGACCAAACCCAAAAGGTGCAAAGTCTGACCAATTTTCAGGTTTAATGTACCAAATTCCAACTAGAATAAATAAGGCTAGAGCAGAAAATTTTAAAACTACGAGTATCGAATTAAATCTTAGAGCTGTTTTCGAATTTAATAAGACAAGACCTGTAACGAGAAGGATAACTAGAATTGGAAGGAGGTCGATATATGTCCCTTGCTCTGGATTAAAGGTTCCATTTAAGGCTTGAGGCATTGAAATTCCATAGTTACTAAGCAAACCTTTAAAATAGGCCGCCCAGCCAGAAGCAACGCCTGAAACTGCTGTCATAAATTCCATAATGGTTAACCAACCAGCTATCCAAGCTGGAAATTCACCCAAAATTGAATATAAATAACTATATGCTCCACCCGTTGCAGGAACACGAGAGGCAAATTCTGCAAAAAAGAGTGCGGATAAGGACACACAGATCGCAGAAATCACGATAGATACCACAAGAGCAGGCCCTGCCAGTGTTGCTGCAGCTGTTCCTGTAATGGTAAAAACACCAGTTCCCACCATAGCACCAATTCCCAAAAGAATTAAATCCCATAATTTCAAATGACGATGCATTTCTGTTTTACCTAGACTAACGTCCTTGGTTCTAAAAATATTCATTCTTCATCTCCACTAACAATAATTGTTTTATTTTACCATAAATAATGTATTTTGTGAATATTTATAAAGTTATATCTAAAAAACTGAACAAATTTAATATTTGCTCAGTTTTATTCATTTTATTATCCAACTGACCCTTCCATTTCATAGCTAATCAAACGGTTAAGCTCAACTGCATACTCCATTGGAAGTTCTTTGGTGAAGGGCTCTACAAATCCCATGACAATCATCTCAGTTGCTTCAGTCTCTGACAAGCCACGACTCATAAGGTAATAGAGTTGTTCTTCTGAAATCTTAGAAACTTTGGCTTCGTGCTCCAAAGCAACTTGTGAGTTATGAATTTCATTAAATGGAATGGTATCTGATGCTGACAAGTCATCCATGATAATGGTATCACACTCAATGTGAGAAACAGATTTCTTAGAGTTCTTGTTAAAGGTTACTTGTCCACGATAGTCAACCTTCCCTCCGCCTTTGGCGATGGATTTAGACACAATTGATGAACTTGTATGTGGCGCGTTGTGGATCATCTTGGCACCAGTATCCTGATGTTGACCAGCATTGGCAAAGGCAATCGAAAGCATGGTACCACGTGCTCCTTCTCCATCAAGGTAAACAGATGGGTATTTCATGGTTGTTTTGGCACCCAAGTTTCCATCAATCCACTCAACAGTCGCATCTTTTTGAGCCTTAGCGCGTTTTGTAACCAAGTTATAGACGTTATCAGACCAGTTTTGGATGGTTGTATAACGCATATAAGCTCCGTCCAAAGCAAAGATTTCTACAATAGCAGCGTGCAAGCTGTTGCTTGAATAAGTTGGCGCTGTACATCCTTCTACGTAGTGTACACTTGCTCCCTCATCAACGATGATCAAGGTACGTTCAAACTGTCCAGTATTTTCGTTATTGATACGGAAATAGGTTTGAAGTGGAATATCTACCTTGACACCTTTTGGCACGTAGATAAAGGTTCCACCTGACCATACTGCTGAGTTGAGGGCGGCCAACTTGTTATCTGTCGGCGGTACCAATTTCGCAAAGTATTGCTTAAACAAGTCTGGGTATTCCTTGAGGGCAGAATCTGTATCTGTAAAGATAATTCCTAACTTCTCAAATTCTTCCTTCATGTTATGGTAAACCACTTCTGACTCATACTGGGCAGAAGCTCCAGCTAGATAGGCACGCTCAGCTTCAGGAATCCCAATTCGTTCAAAGGTTTCTTTGATTTTTTCAGGAACGTCATCCCAAGAACGGGCTGGTTTATCAGATGGTTTTTGGTAGTAGATCAAGTCATCAAAGTCAATCTCTGACAAGTCTGCTCCCCAAGTTTGCATGGGCATTTTTTTGAAGGTTTCATAAGATTTCAAACGGAATTCCAACATCCACTCAGGTTCTCCCTTAGCAGCTGATAGTTCACGAATGACATCTTCATTCAATCCTTTTCCTGTCGATAGGACAGGCTCTACATCGTCATGGAAACCAAATTTATATTCACCAAGATCAATTGGTTTTGGTTCTACTCTTTCTTCAGCCATAATATCCTTTCTTTCATTCTTTATTTCTAATGATTTATAAGACAAAGAAAGCTTGTCTTATTTGTTTTCTTGGTCTTCAATTGTTTTTTTAAGGGCATTCCAAGCTAGGGTTGCGCATTTGATTCGTTGAGGAAATTTGGCAACTCCTGATAAGAAAGCTGCATCTCCAAGTTGATCTTGACGCTCATCCTTTTGCCCTTGAACCATTTCAGAAAAAATGGTTGCAAGTTCTAAAATTTCTTGCTTGGTCTTGCCCAAAACAGCATCCGTCATCATACTAGCAGAAGCAGTGGAAATCGTGCATCCTGAATTTAGAAAAGCAATATCTTCCAAACGATCCTCTGCGTCAAACTTGACAGAGAGGTTGATAACATCCCCGCAGGTTGGATTATTGAGGCTGATTTGCTCAGCATCTTCTAACTTTCCTTGATGATGAGGATTTTTCGAATGGTCTGCTACCACTGCCATATAAAGGCTATCTAGTTTAGAAAGTGCCATTGAAAAACTCCTTTGTCTTTTGTAGGGCATCTACCAACTTGTCGCAATCAGCCTCGGTGTTGTAGATATAAAAACTAGCGCGAGCTGTTGCTGGAACATCCAAATATTGAAGCAAAGGTTGCGCACAATGGTGACCCGCACGAACTGCTACTCCTTCATAATCCAGAGCAGTTGCAAGGTCATGAGGATGAAGATCGCCAAGGTTAAAGGCAACGACACCTGAACGTTGTGCCAAATCTTGCGAACCGTAAATGGTCAAACCTTCAATTGCCTGCAATTTTGGAAAGACGTATGCAATCAATTCCTGTTCATGGGTTTCAATGGCATCCATGCCAATCTTTTCAAGATAATCCACGGCAGCTGCAAGTCCAATAGCACCAGCCATATT
>CABPWC010000122.1 GCA_902461025.1 uncultured Streptococcus sp. | reverse complement strand
CTTTTTGAATATTCTCATTGTAATGATGACTAAACATGAGATAGGTTTCATCAACCGTATCTAGAACATAGCATGCTTTTTTACCTGTCAAGAGCATCTTCTTTTCATCGAAATAAGGTGAAGTCTTTAGCTTTTCAAATGTTGATAGGTAAAAATCTCTAGGCATGGTCACTTCATAAAGGTCTTGTCCATGAAAACGAACCAGACTCCCATTTTCGGCGATAAAAATAATTTTATCTTTGACATCCGCAAAATGTTTCTCTAAGGACAAAAGACCACGGCCAGAAGCTACAGCAAAGTAAATTCCTTTTTCTTTATAAGAATGGAGCAGCTTTTTCAGACGCTCCATATCAAATTGGCCAGCTTCATCCAGAAAAGTCCCGTCCATATCAGTTGCGACTAGTTTAATCATAAATACTTCTATTCTCCAGTTATAAATCTATCTTCTATTATACCATAGAAAAAGTAAAAAAAGACGTGCAGGATTGACACGTCCTTGTATTCTATAAATCTATCTGTAGAGCCAATTGTTATTATAAATATAAGCCCCTTTCCACACTTTCCTGAATCAAATCTTCCGTCAGTTTCCATAATTCTTCTGATTCACTTTTTATGAACTTTTTCTTTTCTAATACCATGTCTGCACTGATATTATCAGGGTTATAATTTAATTCTGACACTTCTAAGTGATTTATCAGTGGTACCAATGCATCGATCACTCTTGCATATCTTGCTTCAGCACTCTGCCCTTTTTCAAATTCCAACCACAAATTTTTCATATTCAAATATTTCTCTTCTGGAAGGAGGCTCATTGTTTTTTCTATAGATTCTAACTCTCTATCATGAGAATAAACCTTTTTTTCATCATCAAAAACCCAAGTATCTCCGGCATAAATCTCACCTAAATCATGAATCAATAACATAGAAATAACTTTTTCCATTTTCAACTTTTCAGGATAATAATCTTGAAGAACTATAGCAGCTATAGCACCTTGCCAAGAATGCTCGGCACTATTTTCAAATCTTCCATCAAGAGTTCTATTAAATCTTGTTACTGACTTTAACTTCTCTATTTCTTTAATAAAATTGACTGAATTCTTTAAATTACTCATTGTAGCTCCTATCTTATTTAAAATTTTAGATATAATACCAAAAAATATTAATTTCATCAAATATTTCCCGTATTTGCAAAAAATAAAATAGCGCCTAATCCATATGAGATTAGACGCTTGATTAAACTTGTAATTTATACAATATTTATCAATCGAGTGATTGAACTTTCCTACCATCAATCAATTCCAAGTCTTTTTATCCATATTTGGCAAAGAGAGCTTAAACTTAATAATACAGAGTCGAATCACAAAACCGACAATTGAGAGAATGATAAAAGCAGTGATTCTTGGAAAGTGAAGGACAAAGGCCAACCAGTAATAAATAATGCCAATTACAAAAGATAGAAGGGCATAGATGTCCTCTTTTAGAACACTTGGGACTTCATTAATCAAGAGATCTCGGATGATACCTCCGCCAGCTCCTGTTAAACAGGCTAAAATCCCTGCAGACATCAAGTTCAATTTACTATCAGCTAAGGCGGTAGCTCCAATCAAGGAAAAGATGATTAAGCCAATCGAATCAAAGATAAGATAAGCTTCTCTCAGCCACTTATAGAATTTTTTTTCTTGACTAGCATTGGCTTGTTTTGATGTCACAAAGGCATACATAATAACAGCTACTAGAATAGAGACATAAATCGGTCCAGGATCTGCGAGAGCGGAGGGGAAACGACTGATAATAGAATCTCTCAAAATCCCTCCGCCTACTGCTGTTACAATTGCCAATAAACTAATTCCAAAAATATCTAAACGTTTACCAAAACCTTTGATAGCTCCTGACGCAGCGAAGGCAATTGTCCCAATATAATTACAAATCATTAGGAATAGATCGAAATCCATATAAACTCCTCAAATTATTTACATTATCCTTCTAACTTCTCGAAGTTCTTTTTACATGCTTTAGCTTAAAAGTTTGTAATAAGAACTAACTAAGCATCCATATCCTCTAAATCTTTTAGTTTAACAGAAACAATCTTAGAGACACCGGATTCCTGCATGGTAACTCCATAGATAGAGTCTGCTGCTGCCATAGTCCCCTTACGGTGAGTAACGACGATAAACTGACTATCCTTGTCAAATCGGTTGAGATAATCTCCAAAACGTTTAACGTTAGCTTCATCGAGTGCAGCCTCTACTTCATCCAAAATAACAAATGGAATGGTCTTGACACGAATGATTGAGAAGAGCAAAGCAAGAGCTGACAAGGCCTTCTCTCCACCACTCATGAGGTTGAGAGATTGGATTTTCTTACCAGGCGGTTGAACAGAGATTTCAACACCTGCTGTCAATAAATCTCCCTCGGTCAGGATTAGGTCCGCTTGACCACCACCAAACATCTGCTTGAAGGTCACTTTGAAGGATTCACGAATAGCTTCAAAGGTTGATTTAAATCGTTCCTTCACTTCATCATTCATTTCTGTAATGGTTTCAAGAAGAAGATTTTTGGCAGAAAGAATGTCATCACGCTGACTATTTAAGAATTCCAAACGTTCGTGAACTTCGTCAAACTGTTCAATGGCATCCAAATTGACTGGACCAAGTGAACGGATGGATTTTTCTAAATCCTTGACCTCTTGTTCAGCGATAGCCAAATCTTCTAAGGAATTGGCTTGTTCTAAGGCTTCCGTATAACTAATCTGGTATTCTTCAGTCAGTTGACCTTGAAGATAGCGAAGGCGGTCCGTAATCTTCTCTTTGGTCGCTTCCGCTCGTGTTTGCTTACGAATCCATTCTTCATTTTGCTGACGAGCTTGTTCTAAATGACTAGCAATATCATCCAATTGACCTTCAATATCATCCAGCTCAAACTGCTTACGAATAAGCCCTTGTTGAATTTCTTCCTTCTGACTCTTGGCTTCTCTTTCCTGCTTGGTCAAAAGTTCCGTATCAACCTTTTCAAGATTGTCTACCTTTTCTTGGAGAAGGCGTTCGATTTCATCTTGCTCCATATCAAGGTATTCAAGCTCTTTGTTAATCCGTTCAATATCTGCAACTTCGTAACGTTTTCGCCCTACCATTTCTGTTTTGAGCAGACGTTCTTGAGAAAGTTTATCCTGCAAGCTTTGATAACGTTCTTGAATCGCATTTTTATTGGACTTGATTTCTTCAATCTCAGACTCCAGCTTTTGCTTTTCAGTTGAAATAACTGCAAGACGTTCTTGACATTTTTCTTTTTCAGCTTGCCAATCTCCACCTCTGAGATTAGTTAACTCTTGCTCCTGAAGTTCTAAAAGTGTTTCGAGTTCTTCGACTTGTTGGCAAGTTTGTTGATAAGCCAGATATAAGCCTTGCTCCTCTATTCGAGCTTGCTCTCCTTGAGACTTAATAGTCTCCAAAGTTTGAGCAAGGGCAGTCAAGCCTTCTTGAACAGATTTCAGATTTTCTTCCTCTTGACGCAGAAGATTTTCTTCTTGAGCAATCTCTTTTTGCAATTGTTCTAATTCAGGCTTGATGAAAATGCTGTTATTTTGACGATTGGCACCACCAGCATAAGAACCACCTGTACGCAATTCTGTACCATCTAGGGTTACCATCCGAACTTGATAACGTACCTTACGAGCAGCATCACGCGCATGCTCTACCGTATCAAAGATTGCTGTTGTAGCTAGCAAGTTTTTAAAAATAGCTTCATGCTTGGCATCAAAGGTAACCAATTCATCTGCCATTCCAAGAAAACCTGGACTTGAGGCAATCACATCTTGGTTCTGACCAGAAATGCTACGAGCCTTGATGGTTGTCAAAGGCAGAAAGGTAGCACGACCAGCTCGGTTTCGCTTAAGGAAATCAATAGCTTTAGTCGCAGCCTGTTCATCTTCAACGATGATATGTTGACTACTTGCACCGAGGGCAATTTCAAGAGCTGTTTGATAACGAACATCAAAAGTTAAATGTTCAC
>CABPWC010000121.1 GCA_902461025.1 uncultured Streptococcus sp. | reverse complement strand
GAAAAGTGTCAAATGAAAGCCCAATTGGTCAAGCATTGATTGGTAAGAAAAAAGGTGATGTTGTTACAATCGAAACACCTGCTGGAAGCTATGATGTTAAAATCTTAAAAGTTGAAAAAACCGTTTAATAGGAAAAAGGAAGGAGTAGATTTAGGGAAAGCGTTTCCTATTACTCCTTTTCTTAATTCTAAAAAATAAGGAGACTATATGAATTCAGAAAAAAAGCACAAAAAGAAAAGTAAAATGGAGCGTGGCTTAACCAATCGCCATGTTCAGGTTATGGCCATTGCCGGAACGATTGGTACGGGATTATTTCTTGGAGCTGGTCGGTCTATCAGTTTAACTGGACCTTCGATTGTCTTGGTCTATATGATTACAGGTGGCTTCATGTATCTCATGATGCGTGCTATCGGGGAAATGTTGTACCAGGACCCAGAGCAACACACCTTTATCAATTTTATTACTCGCTATCTTGGAAAGGGCTGGGGCTATTTCTCGGTTTGGTCTTATTGGTTATCAGTAGTCTTTATTGGTATGGCTGAAATTACAGCTATTGCTCACTATGTTCAGTTTTGGTTTCCATCTTGGCCATCTTGGTTAATTCAGGTTGTATTCCTAACAATTTTGGGCTTGGTCAATCTGATTGCTGTTAAAATCTTTGGTGAAGTAGAATTTTGGTTTGCCATGATTAAAATTGTGGCCATTCTCGCCATGATTGCAACGGGTATTTTTCTAGTCTTGACTGGCTTTGAAACTCCATATGGTTCAGCGAGTCTCGCCAATATTAGTGAGCAGTTCTCCCTTTTCCCAAATGGAGGGATGAACTTTGTCATGGCCTTTCAAATGGTTTTCTTTGCTTACTTGATGATTGAATTTATCGGTGTTACAACATCCGAAACTAAGGATCCTAGAAAAGTATTGCCCAAGGCGGTTAAGGAAATTCCTTTACGAATCATCTTTTTCTACGGTGGATCTTTGTTAGCCATTATGTCTATTATTCCATGGCGTGAGCTTACTGCAACAGGTTCACCGTTTGTAACAGTATTTGAACTTGTTGGTCTTAAGTGGGCGGCGGCCTTGATTAACTTTGTTGTCTTGACTTCAGCTGCATCAGCCTTGAATTCAACCCTTTACTCAACAGGTCGACACTTGTACCAAATTGCTCATGATTCGCCAAATCGTTTCTTGAAGGTTATTAAAGCAGATACACTCTCACGCCACAACGTTCCTCAGAATGCCATTATTGCTTCTGCTGTATTGATTGGTTTTGCTGCCTTCATCAATGTACTTCCTGGTGTATCAGATGCCTTTGCTTTAATCACAGCTTCCTCATCTGGTGTTTATATTGCAATTTACATCTTGATTATGGTAGCCCATCTCAAGTATCGTAAGTCTAAAGACTTTATGGCAGACGGCTATCTCATGCCTCATTATCGCTTGCTAAATCCTCTGACTATGCTCTTCTTCATCTTTGTATTTGGGACTCTCTTTTTACAAGAATCAACTGTTATGGGAGCTAGAGGTTCAGCTATCTGGATTGTTGTTTTTGGTATTTATAGCCAATGGAAGTTTAGAAAATAAGTCAGAAACTCATCAACTCAGGTTGGTGAGTTTTTCTAGTTTGACAGCCCTTGGAAATAGGACTATAATCAAGCTATAAAGTATAGTCGAGGAGATTTAGATGCAGATTAGATTGGAAAATATAGAGTCTCAGAAATCGCAAGTAATAGGAGACTTGATTCGCTCCTATAATCGTTCCAAAAGAGAAGCCGCTGAAAGTGAGCCACTAAACCTTTATGTCGAAGATGATAGTGGTGAACTTATGGCTGGTTTGGTAGCAGAGACTTTTGGAAATTGGTTAGAAATAGAGTATTTGTTTGTGAAAGAAGACTTACGAGGACAAGGAATTGGCTCCCAACTATTGCAGCAAGCAGAAAGTGAAGCTAAAAAGAGAAACTGTCGTTACGTTTTTGTAAATACTTATCAGTTCCAAGCGCCAGCCTTTTACCAAAAGCATGGCTATAAGGAAGTCTTTACATTGAAGGATTATCCCTACGATGGACAAAGACACTATTATCAAAAAGAACTGTAAATGGAAAATGAAGGATCGAGGAGATTGGCCAATTATTATGGAGGTAGGCCTATGGATATCATACTAGATATGGGGAATGTTCTATTGGAATGGAACAAGGATAAGATTTTGAAAGCTGTGGCTAAAACAGAAAAAGATTATCTAATTTTAGACAAGGCGATTTTCCAGTCGGGTTTATGGGAAAGATTGGACTTAGGTACTTTGACTCGAGAAGAATTGGTCGATAAGGTTCTTTCTTTATTAGGGGATTGTTATCAGGAAAAGGTTGAAGAAGTCATTTGGAATTGGCCAGCCTACATCGATATTTACACTGAGGTCTTTCCTCTACTTGCAGCTTTAAAGGAAAAAGGCCATCGTATCTTTGTCTTGTCCAATACCTCACCTGTTTTTTACGAACTATTGAAAGACCAATTATCACCTCTAGCAGAGATTTTAGACGGTTTTATCCTTTCTTGTGATATTAAGGCCATCAAACCGGATCCAAAAATGTTTAAAGAAATTCTCCAAAAATATGAGCTAAATCCTGCAAACTGTATTTTTCTGGATGATGTAAAAGAGAATACCAAGATGGCAGAAAGTTTAGGCATCAAAGCCTATCAAGTAAAACAAAGGAGCGATGTTGTAGATATTTTACAAAGATTTGAATAAACAGAAAACTCTCTATCATTTCAGTGCTAGAGAGTTTTTTGTTAAAAAAATCGCACAAAATGCAATATATATATTGCATAATGTAAAATATATGATATAATGAACTTGGAAAGAAGCGCAACTTTTTAAAATCTAAAAGGAGGTTACAAGTGGCTAAGAATTTAAAATTAAAACTAGCTCGAGTAGAGCTTGATATGACACAAGGTGACTTGGCAGAAGCTGTCGGGGTTACGCGCCAGACTATCGGCTTGATAGAAGCTGGAAAGTACAATCCTAGTCTATCCCTTTGCCAGTCCATTTGCAGATGCTTAGGGAAAACTTTAGACCAATTATTTTGGGAGGAAGAAGATGAAAAATAAATTTTATTATTATCAATTATTAGACGAAAGAGAAGAACAACTGATGAATAAAGCTAGTGCAGAGAGTTTTTATATTTCTATCGGATTATTGTTTCTAACTTATTTCATAGCAGTGTTAGCACCAAGCCTTTTTAATCCAAGTATGCTTCTCGTTATTATTATCATAGGGACTTTTTACTTTATCAATCGTGCTAGAAGTCTAGGTGTGACTTACTATAGTCGTTTTCATTTTACAATTTTAGGATGTCTGTTATTAACTCTAGTGATTACAGCTACCTTGATGCTACAGAACTACCAGTTCAATATCGAAATATATCAGCATAACCCTCTACATCTTAAATACATTTTTGCTTGGGTATTTACCTATATCTTTTATCTTCCTTGGGTCTTTATTGGTAACTTAGGTTTGAAAAGTTATGGTGAATGGGCTCAGAAGAAGTATGAAAAAGATATGGATGAGCTCGAGAGCATGGAATAGCTTGTTAGCTTTTTATCAATATCGAGAAAATGTGTTATAATAGTACTAATTTATGAGAAAAGAAGAAACATTTTCATCTTTTTACAAATAAGGAAGAAGGACAGTATATGTACCAAGATGACAGTTTAACTTTGCATACAGATTTGTATCAGATTAACATGATGCAGGTTTACTTCAACCAAGGAATTCATAACAAGAAAGCAGTTTTTGAAGTTTATTTCCGCCAACAACCTTTTAAAAACGGCTACGCTGTTTTTGCTGGTCTAGAGCGGATTGTGGCTTACCTAAATGACCTGAAATTTTCAGAAAGTGATATTGCTTACCTAGATTCTTTGGGCTATCATGGAGCTTTCTTGGAATATTTGCGTAACCTCAAATTAGAATTGACTGTACGTTCTGCTCAAGAAGGGGACTTGGTATTTGCCAATGAACCGATTGTTCAAGTGGAAGG
>CABPWC010000120.1 GCA_902461025.1 uncultured Streptococcus sp. | reverse complement strand
CATTGCTTCAAAGAATTCTTTAGTTGTTTGACTAGCGAGGTCTTTAATTAAAAAATTTTTCAAATAATTTCCTCATTGACACATAAATTCTTGCTTTCTAAATTTAAGTGTGATATATTTATAACATAAATTTAAGTGTGATATATTTATAACACAAAAAAAAGGAGTCTATCATGAAAAAAAGTCAAAAAATGCGTGGCCTCATTGCAATGATTGCCGTAGCTCTCTTTATTGATTTTATTGTTTTATTTGGTTCTAATCTTAGTTGGGAACCCAAGTTAGTTATTGTTGGTATTTCAGTGTCAGGTCAAATTATAGCTATTTGGAGCTGGCTACATATGAAACCACGGCCTCATAAGATTCAGAAAGGTAAGGGGAAGATTATTTTTGACTTGTCTGCTAAGCTTTACACGGTACTTTTATTTGCGGCAAGCATTTTTTATACAGTAGGGATTTGGGTTGCGACCCCAAGCGTAAGTTCTGGTATTAAAGAATGGATTTTGGGAATTGGCCTCGTTATTGAAGTGATTGTATTTGGCTTTTTCTGTTTGAAAAATGTCAAGGAAACTCCGGACGAACGCTTTTATGCTAATTTAGCAAAGGCAGCTAGCTTAATGTTTGTTTTTATACTAGGCGCACTGATGATCCTAGCAGTTATCATTGGGTATATGGGGTCTCTCACTCTTTACATGGGTCAGATATTTATTAGCATAGCTGCCTTGATTTGCATCTTTGCGATTGTCTATCTTATCTTGGAACGGAGAGGATAAGCATGGCCAAAGAAAGCAATATTATTACTAATCTCAAATCTGTTCGTGAGTCCACAGGCATGACCCAGCAGGAGTTAGCCGACCTAATCGGCATGCGACGCGAGACAATTCTGCACTTGGAAAATAATCGTTACAATCCTTCGCTGGAAATGGCTCTTAAAATTGCTCAAGTTTTTAATCTGAAAGTAGAAGACCTCTTTGAACTTAGACAGAAAGAGGATGCATAATTCTTTTCGAGACCTAGTATTAAGTTCATTGCTTCATTAGGAATTGAAGCCAAAAGAAAAATCCTTTGAAAATATACTCATTTAAAATATAGTAATTCTTATGGAATTGACGCACCAAAACACTTAGAAACACTTGTTGAAAAAGACTATGCTACAATTGAAACAGCCTTTGACTCGCTTAACCATCTAAATGCTACCATAAAAAAGAATATTCTTAAAAAGAAGGGGGTTACTGGGCTCTACAAAATGAAGGCTTCTGACTTGAATCAAGCACTTCATGATCATATTTCAGAAGAGGAATTAACTAACTGCTTTTCGATTCGTGGCTATAAACTAACTCCAAAAGGTGAACAAGCTCTCAAAGACCATCAAGCAATCATTGACCGCCATCCTAAAAAGAATCTTTAATCAACCGAAGCTGGTTGATTTTTTTAATGCAAAAACACTTACAAATCATTATAATTATTGACAATCACTTACAAAAGAGGTATATTAGTATTAAAAGGGGGATTTCCTATGTACCAAGAACAACGATTAGAAGAAATCATTAAACTTTTAGAGGATAGAGGAAGTCTATCAGCAAAAGAAATGGTTGACCATTTCCATGTTTCTAAAGATACCATCCGTAGAGATTTTGCTATTCTCGCAAAGGAGAAACGAGCAAAAAGAACTCATGGAGGTTTATTGCCAATAAAAAAACAAGTAATTCTTGGTTTTCAAGGTCGAGCAGAACAGTCTTCTAAAGAAAAAGCGAAAATTGCTCATTTAGCTACCCAACTCATTTCCGATTCACAACTGATATTCTTTGATGTTTCAACCACTATACTTGAGTTAGCAAAAATTATAGATAAAAAAGTTACTATTTTCAGTCATTCATTAGATAACGCACTTATCTTAGGAAATAATGAAAATGTCGATTTTCATATTCTCGGTGGAAAATTTCATAGACAGAATCGTTTTTATTATTCACTAGAAGAATCCAATACTTTAGAGGGAATTAGATTTGATGTAGCATTTTTTGGCGCTGCTAGTCTTTCAGACGGGCAAGTTAGCTTTGAGGATCAAGAAGATGTTCTCATGAAAAAAAGAGCATTTAAAACAAGTAAAATTCGCGTCTTGTTAGCTGAAGCCAGCAAGATAAACAAACACTCTCATTATATTCTTTCCGAACTTACTGATTTTGATTATTGGATTACAGATAAAGAGCCTGATGTAGAAATACAAGAATCTTTAGATGGTAGAACAACTATTCTATTTTAATAAAAAGGAGAAACATATGTCAGTAATAAAGTTAATCATGAGTGATATTGACGGCACTATTTTGGATAAAAATCACCAATTAGATTCTCATTTACTAGAACTGATGCCACTTTTAAAACAAAGTGACATCCCTTTTGTTCTAGCTTCTGCTCGCTCTCCTCTTGGTATAGCGCCAATTTCGGAAGAACTGGGGATTACAAGTTTTCCAATTGCAAGTTATAATGGTGCTCTCATTAGTACAGGAGATAAAATTCTGAGTCAGCATTCTATTGATAAAAGCGAATTGCTCTTACTTCATGACTTCTTAAAAAAAGAATTCCCGACAGTTTCTATCAATGTTTATTCTGGAAAAGATTGGCTTGTGAATACTATTGATGAATGGGTAGAAAGTGAAGCACAGATTACTGGAGAAAGCCCAAAAGTTACATCTTTAGCAGATTTTATAAAAGACGAGAAAACTCTTGTTCATAAACTTTTACTAATAGATAACGCATCTACTATCCAGAAACTTAAAGAGACATTAGCAACCATGGATTTCCCTCAAACCGACTTCTATCTCTCTAAAGATAACTATCTAGAAGTTACACATAATCAAGTATCCAAAAAACAAGCTTTATTAGAATTAGCCAAGTATTATCAACTTTCACTTTCTGAAATTATGACTATTGGAGATAATTATAATGATATTCCAATGATTGAGACTTCTGGACTTGGTGTTGCAATGGGAAACGCACCTACAGATGTCAAAACTTGCGCAAATACAGTAACAGATTCTAATGATCAAAATGGTGTAAGTAAGGCCATAAAATTGTATGTACTATCGGAATCATCACAATTGAATATTTGAAATCCACTTCTTTTTAGGGTACAATGGAAAAAATGATTTTTGAGAGGATTAACATGAAAAAATTAGCTACACTACTACTCATTTCAACTTTTGCTCTTGGTGGATGTACAAGCATCCAACGTGCACTTCGTGGTGATGATTACGTAGATTCTAAGATTGCTACTGAAGAAAGTTCTAAAGCCGCTACTCAAGCAGAAAAAGATTTGAAAGACGCCTTAACAAATGAAAATGCTAACTTCCCTCAACTTTCTAAGGAAGTAGCTGAAGACGAAGCTGAAGCTATCATTCACACAAGTCTGGGTGATATTCGTATCAAACTTTTTCCAAAGCTAGCCCCTCTTGCAGTTGAAAACTTCCTTACTCATGCTAAAGAAGGTTACTACAATGGTGTGACTTTCCACCGCGTAATCGATGGATTTATGGTACAAACTGGGGATCCTAAGGGAGATGGAACAGGTGGTGAATCTATCTGGCATGATAAGGATAAAACCAAGGACAAGGGAACAGGTTTCAAAAACGAAATTTCTCCATATCTCTATAATATTCGTGGTTCTCTATCTATGGCCAATACTGGTCAACCAAACTCAAATGGTAGCCAGTTCTTCATCAACCAAAGTACAACAGACTATTCAGCTAAACTTCCTACAAATAGCTATCCTAAGAAAATTATCCAAGCCTACAAAGAAGGTGGAAATCCTACTCTCGATGGGAAACACCCAGTCTTTGGTCAAGTGATTGATGGGATGGATGTAGTAGATAAAATTGCCAAGGCTGAAAAAGACGAAAAAGATAAACCAACTACTGCTATTACCATCGACAGTATCGAAATTGTTAAAGACTACGATTTCAGTAAACAATAACACCATTAACTATAAGGAGTATAAAAATGATTCTATTTTGGGGGTCAAAAGGTTACCAAAAAGTGTTGGGACATACACA
>CABPWC010000119.1 GCA_902461025.1 uncultured Streptococcus sp. | reverse complement strand
GCTAACTTATGATTCTATTATACACCCTTAAAAGAGAATGTCAAGACAAAAACTCAAAAAATTAGCACTCTTTTGTCAAGAGTGCTAAAAATCGGTCTGGAGACCTAGAAAATCATTTTACAATCTTAAGATATTTCTTTTTAAGTCTGTAAAAACTATAGATTAGATAAGAAATCATGAGAGCATATAGGGCAAAAATAATGAAGAAAGACTGAGAAAGATTTTCGCGAAACAGGCTCATACAAACAACTAGACCACCAGAGATAGAAGCTACACATGAACGAAGTCCAGATTTTACACCTTCCCATCCAAGCCGATTATCCATGAAAAATTGATCGTTTGAAACTATACTATCAGTTGCCTTTCGGAAAACAGAATAAGGACATCGCTCCACAAACTCCCAGCCTCTATCCTTAATACTTTGTAACACCATCTCATTCTTTCTAAGGTAGCTAGTATTATACACACGATAGATCACATCATCTGGTTGGCATTGTTCAAAATGGAACAAACCAAAACGATTTGATTTAAATTCCCAACCTTGCAAATGCATCTCATGCAAATAATCTTCTACCTTATCCAAATCAAAAACGGTAAACATTCGAAATTGTACTTTGCTATTCATTGCCTGACCTCCAAATTAGAACACATACATGATTTTATATATCAGATAATTCTTTCCACTTTTGAAACAATCTCCAAAAAATATAAGCAATCTGAATCGTGAAAACTATCAATAAAGTACAGTCTATGATAACAATCAAAAACATTCCCCAACTGAAAGAACTACCTCCACTGACAAACTTTGAGAAAACCGGTAGTAGAGCTAAAAAGAGAAGCAAAATAGGAAGCATCCGCATTGTTAAAATCTTCTTGACCATTGCTAACTTCCCTGCCGCGTCATTATAAATTTCAAACTCGGCATCCGACTCAACTCCAGAATAAAGCTTTCTAAAGTAGGAAAAACCATTAAAGTCTGTAATATGTTCCCACCCACAATCTTTAAATAATTGTAAATAGGAAGCTCTCTCTGACTTTTTCATAGGATAAAAGTCTAACTGATAAACCACCTGCTCCGGTTGGCACTTTTCAAAAGTATACTTAACCGCAACTACTAAGTTAGAATAACTTACTTCCTTAAGTTTCCAGCCCTTAGCATGCATTTCTCCCAGATAGAGAGCCTCTCTATCATAATCCGCAATGGTAGCAATTCTATAAACAACTTTCTTTTCCATCAAAGCTCCTCCCGACTATTTCTGTAGAGCCGCTCAATACGTTTCAACTCAATCTCTAAAACTTTTCGACCCAAGTCTGTTATCTGATAGATTTTACGTTTTTCCTCTTCTCGGACAAAGGAAACCAAACCATCCTTTTCCATCTTTGATAGGGTTCCATACATGGTCCCAGGACTAATGGAAACCTGTGAATCTGTCATCTCTTTGACCTTTTGTGTAATACCATAACCATGGTTCTCCTTTTGCAGACAGAATAGAATATAAAAACCCGTTTCAGTCATGGGAAGGTAGACACGCCTAATCTTATCTGTTAATTCCATTTAATCAGACCTCCTATTTAGTTCGATATATCGCACCTCGTTATATAAAATATATCACACCTCGATATAAAATGCAAGAAAAAAAGATCGTCCTCACGGACAATCTTTCTGATTTATCATTAGTATAGATCTAGGTAGTTATCAATTTCCCATTGTGAAACGAAGGTTGCATAGCTTGCCCACTCAATTCGTTTGGCTTCAAGGAAGCTAGTGTAGATGTGTTCGCCTAGAGCTGCTTTAACCACTTCGTCTTCTGTCATGGCCTTCAAAGCGTTGTGAAGAGTTGATGGAAGATCTGTGATACCAGCCTCTTTACGCTCTTCTGCAGTCATGATATAGATATTTTCTTCGATTGGCGCTGGTGCTTCGATTTTGTTTTCAATACCGTGCAAACCAACTTCCAAAAGAACAGCCATTGCGATATATGGATTTGCCATTGGGTCTACTGAGCGCAATTCCAAACGTGTTCCCATTCCACGAGTAGCAGGAACGCGGACCAACGGTGAACGGTTACGACCAGCCCAAGCGATGTAAACTGGTGCTTCGTAGCCTGGAACCAAACGTTTGTATGAGTTAACTGTCGGGTTCATGATAGCTGTGTAGTTGTAGGCGTGCTTGATCAAACCACCAAGGAAATGATAGGCTGTTTCTGACAATTGCATTCCTTTTGGATCATTTGGATCAAAGAAAGCGTTGTTCCCTTCATCATCAAACAAGGACATATTACAGTGCATTCCTGAACCAGCGATACCAAATTTAGGTTTAGCCATAAAGGTTGCATACAAACCATGTTTACGCGCAATTGTCTTTACAACAAGTTTAAAGATTTGAATCTTGTCACATGCACGAAGAACTTCATCGTACTTAAAGTCAATCTCATGTTGACCTACGGCAACTTCGTGGTGACTGGCTTCTACTTCAAATCCCATTTTAGTCAAGACATTTACAATCTCACGACGGGTATTATCAGCAAGGTCTGTAGGCGCCAAATCAAAGTAACCACCCTTGTCATTCACCTCAAGAGTTGGGTCTCCATTTTCATCAAGCTTGAATAGGAAGAATTCTGGTTCCGGACCAAGGTTGAAAGATTTGAATCCAACTTTCTCCATGTGATGAAGAGCTCGTTTAAGGTTGCTTCGAGGATCTCCAGCAAATGGCTCTCCTTCTGTTGTATAGACATCACAAATCAATCCTGCGACACTACCGTTCTCATCTCCCCAAGGGAAGACAGTCCATGTGTCCAGGTCAGGGTACAAGTACATATCTGATTCATTGATACGAACAAACCCTTCAATAGAAGATCCATCAAACATAGCCTTGTTTGACAAGACCTTGTCTAGTTGTTCATCTGTAGCAGGAATTTCGACGTTTTTCATGGTTCCCAAAATATCTGAAAACATGAGACGGATAAAGGTTACATTTTTTTCCTTAACTTCACGACGAATATCTGCAGCTGTGATTGGCATGGTTTTTCTCCTTATATATGACGACTTGCGGTTGCCTAACCGCGACCAAAAGGTGATTGTTGAGAAGCAAAGCGACTTTGTTGAAGAACTTCATTCCGAAGTGCTCGGCGCACCTCAGTTTGACTAACTGGTTTCTTGGCTTTCGCCTCACGTTCGGCATATTTTTTCTTGATAGCAGCAATGTTCAGACCTTCAGAGATATAGTCCTTAATCTCAAGCAACCGATCCATGTCATTTAAAGAATACATCCGGCGATTACCTTCGTTTCGATCAGGTTTTATCAACTCTTGATCTTCGTAATAACGAATTTGACGCGCCGAAAGATCGGTCAGCTTCATAACACTACCAATGGGGAAAACTGCCATATTGCGACGAAATTCTTTTTCCTTCATGTGCACTTCCTCTTCTTTCTGTCTATTATAGTCTAAAAAAAATCAATCGTCAATTGTTAATGTCATATCTTGTGACATTATTTTATTTTTTCTGTATGAGACTCCGCAAGCGATCAATATCATAATTTACTAGAATTGCTACAAAAACTCCCATAAAAGTCTCAAAAACTCGAGCAAACACGTACAAAACAGTCTCTCCGCTCGGAATTGATAGGGTAATAATCAACATAGCTGCAACTCCTCCAATGACCCCTGACTTGTTATTCATAGCAACATTTGTCATAATGGTTAACATGGTGCAAATCGGAACAACAAGAAGGGTTACCCAGAAGGCGCCGTGAAAAAGATTATTTAAGAGAAAGAAAATCAAAGCAAAAAAGCCACCAATACTATTTCCCAGAATACGAGATGTACCAAAGTGGACACTCTTATCAAAGTCCTCTCTCAAGCTAAAAACAGCTGTTAATGCTCCGATTTGAAGTCCCTTCCATCCAAAAAAGCCAAAAATCATGAGAACCAAAAAAACAGCAATTCCTGTTTTAAAGGTTCGCATTCCTAATTTAAACTTAGATTTGTCAAATGTATATTTTTTAAAATAACTCATCATTTCATCTTTCTTTTTTTCCATTTTATCATAATTTTACTTTTTTGAGAAAAGGATTCCTCAA
>CABPWC010000118.1 GCA_902461025.1 uncultured Streptococcus sp. | reverse complement strand
GAAATAGAACTATGACAAAACACATTCAATGGAACGGAACACTTTCACAAGAAGGTTATGACATTTTAAAAGGTGAGGGCGGATGTATCGTTTGTCCTACTAAAGTCGGATACATTATCATGACTAGTGACAAGGCAGGTCTTGAACGTAAGTTTGAAGCAAAAGAGCGTAACCGTAACAAACCAGGTGTGGTTCTCTGTGGTAGCATGGAGGAGCTACGCGCTTTAGCACAACTCAACCCAGAAATCGAAGCCTTCTATCAAAAACATTGGGACGAAGACATTCTCCTTGGTTGTATCCTTCCATGGAAACCAGAAGCCTTTGAGAAATTGAAAGCATACGGTGATGGCCGTGAAGAGCTTATGACAGACGTGCGTGGAACGAGCTGTTTCGTTATCAAGTTTGGTAAAGCTGGTGAACAATTGGCAGCTAAACTCTGGGAAGAAGGCAAGATGGTATATGCTTCATCTGCAAATCCTTCTGGAAAAGGAAACCGTGGTAAGGTTGAAGGTATCGGAGAACGTATCGAAGGAGCAGTGGACCTTGTCATTGAAGCAGACGACTATGTTGCATCTATCCAACCAGACAAAACAGTTGAAACACGCTACGAACAAGGTGTGATGGTGTCTATGGTTGATAAGGATGGAAATCTCATCCCAGAACAAGGTGGAGCACGTTCAATCTCACCAGCTCCAGTTGTAATCCGTAAGGGACTGGATATTGATAAAATCATGATGCACCTATCAGATACCTTTAACTCATGGGATTATCGTCAAGGTGAGTATTATTAAGATTAAATACAAAATAGAGAGTGAATAAACTCTCTATTTTTTATGAAAATACAATCAAAATCCGAACTATATAATCTTTATAATTCAAAATGTTTGACAAAAACTTTACCTTAGTTTATAATCGTTAAAGGAAACGTCGGAAAAGGCGTAGCGATGCGAAAGCATAGGTAGGTTATTCTAAAAGAAACGAGACATCGAAATGTTAAACGAATTTCCGATCTTTGACTATGAAGATATTCAGCTAATCCCTAACAAGTGTGTCCTTAAAAGTCGTGCAGAAGCTGACACACAAGTGACACTTGGGAAGCACACCTTTAAATTACCAGTTGTTCCCTCTAATATGCAAACGATCTTGGATGAAGATGTTGCAGAACAACTTGCCAAGGGTGGTTATTTCTATATCATGCACCGCTTTGATGAAGCTGGGCGCATTCCATTTGTGAAACGCATGCATGAGAAAGGTTTGATTGCTTCTATCTCTGTTGGTGTTAAAGATTACGAGTATGATTTTGTGAGTCAATTAAAGGATGATGCTCCAGAGTACATCACTATTGATATCGCTCATGGACATGCTGACAGTGTGATTTCAATGATTCAGCACATCAAAAAAGAGTTGCCAGATACCTTTGTCATCGCTGGTAACGTTGGTACTCCAGAAGCTGTGCGTGAACTTGAAAATGCTGGAGCAGACGCTACTAAGGTCGGAATCGGTCCAGGTAAAGTATGTATTACTAAGGTTAAAACTGGTTTTGGTACTGGTGGTTGGCAGTTGGCAGCTCTTCGCTGGTGTGCTAAAGCTGCGCGTAAACCGATTATTGCCGATGGTGGTATCCGTACACACGGAGATATTGCTAAGTCTATCCGCTTCGGAGCAAGTATGGTGATGATTGGTTCACTCTTTGCAGGTCATATTGAAAGCCCTGGTAAAACAGTCGAAGTCGATGGTAAACAATTTAAAGAATACTATGGTTCTGCTTCAGAATACCAAAAAGGTGCCTATAAGAATGTCGAAGGTAAGAAAATTCTTCTTCCTGCCAAAGGACATTTACAAGATACCCTAACTGAGATGGAACAAGATTTGCAAAGTTCGATTTCTTACGCTGGAGGTCGAAAGGTAGCTGATCTTAGACATGTAGATTATGTGATTGTGAAGAACTCTATCTGGAATGGAGATGCTCACTAAAAATATGATTACTTATTTATGCCATGAATAGGCGTGGCGTTTCTACAAGGTACCGTAAATACCTAACAATGAGTAAGTCGAAGAGAGATAAAAAGAAGCAGTACTATTTGTTTCTATGTTTCCGAGGGGCTTACTTTGTAAGTCCCTTTTTATTTCGGAGGTTATTGTGAAATTACTAGAGGAACGTATTTTAAAAGATGGGAATATTCTAGGCGAGAATATTCTTAAGGTGGATTCCTTCTTGACCCACCAAGTTGATTATAAGGTAATGCGAGAAATTGGTCGTACTTTTGCAGAGCATTTTAAAAATGCTGGTATTACCAAAGTCGTAACTATTGAGGCATCTGGAATTGCCCCAGCCCTTTATGTGGCTGAACAGTTAGATGTACCCATGATTTTTGCTAAGAAGGCAAAAAATATTACTATGAATGAAGGAATTTTGACTGCTGAAGTATATTCTTTCACGAAACAAGTTACTAGTACCGTATCTATTGCAGGGAAGTTCTTATCTCCAGGAGATAAAGTACTAATTATTGACGATTTTTTGGCAAATGGGCAAGCTGCTAAAGGTCTGATTCAGATTATTGAGCAAGCCGGTGCTAATGTTGAAGCCGTCGGAATTGTGATCGAAAAATCCTTCCAAGATGGTCGTGAACTATTAGAAAAATTAGGTCATCAGGTAGTATCACTTGCGCGTTTAGAGCGTTTTGAAAATGGAAAAGTTATCTTCAAGGAGGCAGATATCTAATGAAACAACAAGAAAACCACTCACAGGCAGCCGTTCTTGGTTTGCAACACTTACTTGCCATGTACTCGGGCTCAATTCTGGTACCAATCATGATTGCAGGTGCTTTAGGTTATTCAGCTCAACAGTTGACCTACCTTATTTCAACAGATATCTTTATGTGTGGGGTTGCAACTCTCTTACAATTGCAACTCAATAAATACTTTGGTGTTGGTTTGCCTATTGTTCTTGGGGTAGCCTTCCAGTCTGTTGCTCCTCTCATCATGATTGGACAAAGTCATGGTAGTGGTGCTATGTTTGGGGCCTTAATTGCTTCAGGGATTTATGTCATCTTGATTTCAGGTATCTTCTCTAAAGTTGCCAACCTTTTCCCTGCAATCGTAACTGGTTCAGTTATTACAACTATCGGATTGACCTTGATCCCAGTGGCCATCGGAAATATGGGAAATAACGTTGAAAAACCAACTGGACAAAGTTTAGCCTTAGCAATGATTACTGTGCTTATCATTCTTTTGGTCAATATCTTTACAAAAGGATTCATTAAATCAATTTCAATTCTGATTGGTTTGATTGCTGGTACCATCATCGCTTCGACTATGGGCTTGGTTGATTTTTCTCCAGTAGCGCAAGCTCCACTCGTTCATATCCCAACTCCATTCTACTTTGGTGCGCCACAATTTGAAATTTCTTCTATTATAATGATGTGTATTATCGCTACCGTATCAATGGTAGAATCAACTGGTGTATATCTTGCCCTTTCTGATATTACTAAAGATCCAATCGATAGCACTCGTCTCCGTAATGGTTATCGTGCTGAAGGTCTTGCTGTTTTACTTGGTGGACTTTTCAATACTTTCCCTTATACAGGATTTTCACAAAACGTAGGTTTGGTTAAACTTTCAGGTATCCGTACTCGTTTACCAATCTACTACGCTGCTGGTTTTCTTATCTTACTTGGTCTCTTGCCTAAGTTTGGTGCCTTAGCACAGATTATCCCAAGCCCTGTTCTAGGTGGAGCTATGCTGGTCATGTTCGGTTTCGTTTCACTTCAAGGGATGCAAATCTTGTCTCGTGTGGACTTCGAACATAATGAACACAACTTCCTCATTGCAGCAGTTTCTATTTCTGCTGGGGTGGGATTAAACGGTAGCAACCTCTTCAATACTCTACCAACCGAATTACAAATGTTCTTCTCAAATGGTATCGTTATTGCAAGTACAGTAGCTATTATCTTGAACGCTATTTTGAACCGTAAAAAATAAAAATTAGTGAGAAGGGATAGAAAAGCCCTTCTCATTTTCTTTTTTAGAGCTTGAGTATTGTTTCTATGGCCCTTTTTATGGTAAAATGGTTTTATGAATGAAAGAATGAAAGAGCTCGTTGAGTTGCTCAATCGCTATGCGACAGAG
>CABPWC010000117.1 GCA_902461025.1 uncultured Streptococcus sp. | reverse complement strand
CTTCTTCCTTTCTCTACTTGGTATGGCTCAGCATGAAGCCTTATCAAACTGCAAAAGTAGAAGGTGAAAGACTTGCTAAGCAGTATGCAAATCTAGAAACGGTTAGCCAGGTTGATATCTTTAATGGTTTAGAAAGTTATTACAGTGTTCTTGGTCAGGATAAGAATCAGAAACCCATTGCTGTTTTAATAGAAAAAAGCAACAACAATATTTACGTATATCAGCTAGAAAATGGAACTTCTCAAGAAAAAGCAGAAGCAGTTGTCAGAGAAAAAGGAGCAACTGAGATTGACAAGATTACTTTTGGACGGTACGCTGATAAGCCCGTCTGGGAAATCAAGTCTGGAGGAGACTATTATCTAGTAGATTTTGAATCTGGTAGCCTAATCGAAAAGGAGAAGCTATGAAACTATCCAAGCGTGTATTAGAAATGGAAGAAAGTGTCACTTTAGCTAGTGATGCAAGAGCAAAGAAGTTAAAGGCTGAAGGAAAAGATGTTCTTTTCTTAACTTTAGGTCAGCCCGATTTTCATACTCCTGAAAATATTCAAGATGCTGCTGTTGCGGCTATTCGAGATGGACGAGCTTCTTTCTATACGGTAGCTTCAGGTTTGCCTGAGTTAAAAGCAGCAGTCAATACCTATTTTGAACGTTATTATGGTTATTCTGTAGCAGCTAACGAAGTTACTTTTGCTACAGGTGCCAAGTTCTCTCTCTACACTTTCTTTATGGCTGTAGTTAATCCTGGAGATGAGGTCATCATTCCTACCCCTTACTGGGTCAGCTATGGAGATCAGGTTAAGATGGCAGAAGGTGTTCCAGTCTTTGTTCAAGCCAAGGAAGACAATCACTTTAAAGTAACTGTAGAGCAATTAGAAGCAGCTCGAACAGATAAGACTAAAGTCTTGGTTCTTAACTCACCATCTAATCCTACCGGGATGATCTATTCTCGTGAGGAACTCTTGGCCATCGGAAACTGGGCAGTTGAACACGATATTCTCATTCTTGCAGACGATATTTATGGTCGTTTGGTCTATAATGGGAATGAGTTCGTCCCAATCTCAAGTCTGTCAGAAGCTATTCGTAAGCAAACCATTGTTATTAATGGGGTTTCAAAAGCCTATGCCATGACTGGTTGGCGTGTTGGTTATGCAGTAGGTGATCCAGAAATTATTGCTGCCATGAGCAAATTGACAGGTCAAACAACTTCTAACCTAACAGCTGTTTCACAATACGCAACAATCGAGGCATTAACTGGACCGCAAGATTCTGTAGAAATCATGCGTCAAGCTTTTGAAGAGCGTTTGAATACCATCTATCCACTCTTGTGTGAAGTTCCAGGTTTTGAGGTTGTCAAACCACAAGGAGCTTTCTATCTCTTCCCGAATGTTAAAAAAGCCATGGAAATGAAAGGTTATACCGACGTAACAGCATTTACAACGGCTATTCTTGAAGAGGTGGGGCTAGCCTTGATTACAGGAGCTGGTTTTGGAGCACCAGAAAATGTTCGTCTCAGCTATGCGACAGACCTAGATACACTTAAAGAAGCCATTCGTCGTTTGCACCAATTTATGGAAAAATAAGAAGTTAAATCTCCGTCCTCATGGCGGAGTTTTTTGTAGCTAAAAACTTATGAATTTCTATCAAACTAGCTAGCTATAAGCCATTATTTGTGGTACAATAATGAGTAATAATGTCTTTGGACAAGTTAAACGAAAAAAGGAAGATAAACGATGACAAAACGTGTAACAATTATCGAAGTAAAAGATTACGTTGGTCAAGAAGTCACAATCGGTGCCTGGGTTGCCAACAAATCAGGAAAAGGGAAAATTGCCTTCTTGCAATTGCGTGACGGAACTGCCTTTTTCCAAGGTGTGGCTTTCAAACCAAACTTTATCGAAAAATTTGGTGAAGAAGTGGGACTTGAAAAATTTGATACCATCAAACGCTTAAGCCAAGAAACATCTGTCTTTGTGACTGGGATTGTCAAAGAAGACGAACGCTCTAAATTTGGTTATGAGCTCGATATTACAGACATCGAGGTGATCGGTGAATCTCAAGACTACCCAATCACTCCAAAAGAACACGGTACAGACTTCTTGATGGATAACCGTCACTTGTGGTTGCGTTCTCGCAAGCAAGTCGCTGTTATGCAAATCCGTAACGCCATCATCTACGCGACGTATGAGTTCTTTGACAAGAACGGCTTCATGAAGTTTGATAGCCCAATTCTTTCAGGAAATGCAGCAGAAGATTCTACAGAACTTTTTGAAACAGACTACTTTGGAACACCAGCCTACTTGAGCCAATCAGGTCAGCTTTATCTTGAAGCTGGTGCTATGGCCCTTGGTCGCGTCTTTGACTTTGGTCCAGTATTCCGTGCAGAGAAATCTAAGACTCGCCGTCACTTGACTGAGTTCTGGATGATGGATGCGGAATACTCATACTTGACACACGACGAGTCACTTGACTTGCAAGAAGCTTATGTTAAAGCTTTGCTCCAAGGTGTTCTAGATCGTGCTCCTCAAGCTTTGGAAACTTTGGAACGTGATACAGAGCTTTTGAAACGCTATATTGCAGAGCCGTTCAAACGCATTACTTACGACGAAGCGATTGACCTCTTGCAAGAGCATGAAAACGACGATGATGCTGACTACGAGCACCTTGAGCATGGAGATGACTTTGGTTCACCACACGAAACTTGGATTTCAAACCACTTTGGTGTACCTACTTTTGTAATCAATTACCCAGCAGACATCAAGGCCTTCTACATGAAACCAGTTCCTGGGAACCCAGATCGCGTACTTTGTGCAGACTTGCTTGCACCAGAAGGTTACGGAGAAATCATCGGTGGTTCCATGCGTGAGGAAGACTACGATGCCCTTGTCGCTAAGATGGAATCACTTGGAATGGATCTTACAGAGTACGAATTCTACCTTGACCTTCGTAAATATGGTACAGTACCACACGGTGGATTTGGTATTGGTATCGAGCGTATGGTAACCTTCGCAGCTGGAACTAAACACATCCGTGAAGCCATTCCATTCCCACGTATGTTGCACCGTATCAAACCTTAATAACTATGAGGCTGGGACAGAAGTCCTAGCCTCTCAATTGTTTTTGGATTGTCGAGCAAGACGCAGTGGTTGAGTGGGCTCTACTACGCTGATTTCATCAGCTTTTACAGCCCTACTCAACTGTGCGGAGGTGGGACGACGAAATCGAATTCTAACGAATTACCGATTTCTGTCCCACTCTCACTTTAAATGAAAGAGGTGGAGAAAATGTAGGCAAATCTAGGTAAGTCTTTTAGAAACAGTCATACTACATATGGAAAGAGAGAAAACAATGTTTAAAAGAACTTACAAACGCAATATTCCACTCCTAGCAGGTCTGGAATTTACATCTTATTTTGGAATTACTAGTTTTTGGATTTTATTTTTCATTCAAAATGGTCTTTCCTTACTTCAAATCGGTTTACTAGAAAGTATCTTTCACGGGACAAGTCTCTTGTGTGAAATCCCATCGGGTATGTTGGCAGATCGATTTAGCTACAAGACCAATCTCTATTTGGCTCGCTTGGCTAGTATTGTGTCTTCTATCTTGATTTTGTTTGGTCAGGGGAATTTTTGGATTTATGCTATTGCCATGATGGTCAATGCTTGGTCTTACAATTTTGATTCGGGGACCAGCACCGCTTTCTTATATGATTCAGCAGTTGAAGCTGGTCAGAAGGACCGTTATCTTCAGATTTCTAGCTTTTTGTCTGGTGTGGCAGAAGTCACTCGAACTCTAGGTACAGTTGTGGCAGGCTTCTTTATTCACGGAGCATTGGCCTGGACCTATCTGATTGCTATTGGATTCTCATTTATTTCTATCATTTTGATTTATTTCATGAAAGAACCAATGGCTAAGAGAGAAAAAAATGAAGTCTTAACCTTTAAAATGATTGTCCAGCAAGTTCGAAAAGAATGGCAGGAAAAACCAGTACTCTTTTACTGGATGATGACTTATCAGCTAGTCGGAACACTCATGTGCATGTTTTACTTTTACTATCAGCAGAAAATAAGTGACTTAGCAGGATGGCAGGTATCGCTGGTTATGCTTAGTGGTAGTGGCTTAAATCTTATAGCAGTTTATGTAGCTAGTCAAATTGGTAAAAAATGGAATAGCAATCGAGTTTTTCCGACTCTTGTTGCACTAACGGGCTTGGCCT
>CABPWC010000116.1 GCA_902461025.1 uncultured Streptococcus sp. | reverse complement strand
TTCATTTTCCAGTTACCAGCGATAAATGGTTTACGTGACATTTCACATACCTCTTTTTTCATTTTATTTTCTACTTATTTTATCATAAATAGAGGGAGCTTGCAAATTTTACTCTGTAACTAGAAGTCTTCTTTTCAAATACTTTCCAGTCGTCATTTCTATTTAGAAGCTGGTTTTCTCCGGGTTAATTTAACCACTGCTTCTGTCCTAGCCGTGTGAGGAAACATATCAACAGACTGGATATAATGCAGGTCATAGACTTCAACCAAGCGGACTAAATCACGCGCCAAGGTAGACACATTGCAGGAAACGTAGACCATCTTTTCAGGAGCGTATGTGACAATGGTATCCAAGAGCTTATCATCTAAACCAGTACGCGGCGGATCTACTATCAAAGCATCGGCACGATAGCCTTCCTTGTACCAACGAGGGATAATTTCTTCTGCAGTTCCAGCTTCATAGTGGGTATTGGTATAACCCATACGCTTGGCATTTTCCTTGGCATCCTCGATAGCTTCTGGAATAATATCCATTCCTCTCAAGCTTTTAACCTTTTTAGCAAAGGCGAAACCAATAGTCCCAACACCACAATAAGCATCAATCAGGTGGTCATCCTCAGTCACATCCAAAGCTTTAATGGCTTCACTGTAGAGGACTTCAGTCTGTTCAGGATTGAGCTGGTAAAAAGCTCGTGGAGAAAGAGAAAATTCGTAGTCTAATACACCCTCACGTATACTATCTTTCCCCCAAATAATCTCTGTCTTGTCCCCATAAATTTCACTAGTTTTGGCAGTATTGGTATTAACAGCCACAGTTACCACTTCAGGATAATCCTTGACTAGGTCTTTCACAAATTGAGTCAGATTCAATTGACGATTGGTCACAATAATAATCTGGACTTGACCAGTTTTTCGTGCTCGACGAACCATGATAGTTCGAACTCCAAGAATTTTCCGTTCATCCGTAATCGGAATTTGATGGTAGGTCAAGAGTTCTGCGATGCGATTGGCAATAGTTTGCGTCTCCTTGTCTTGAACCAGGCAGTCTTTTAATTCAACTAGATAATGCGAATTTTGAGCATATAAACCTGCCTTAGCTTGGCCTTTGAACTTTCGAGTTTGGAATTGCAGTTTAGCCCGATAATATTTTGGTTTCTGCATACCAAGGGTCGGTCTAATCTCATAGTTATCGTAACCTGCAGGTGCAAATTTCTTCAGTGCTTGATGGAGAAGATCTGTCTTGAACTCCAACTGCTTGTCATAATGCAGGTGCATGATTTGACAACCTCCACACTCATTATAAATGGTGCAGTCTGGAACCACTCGAAACTTAGATTTTTTATTGACCTCAAGGAGTTTAGCCTCAACGTAGTTACGCTTAACGGAAGTCACCTGACAATAGATATCTTCTCCCTTGAGGGCGCCTGGAACAAAAACAAGGGTTTTCTGGAAAAATCCGATACCTTCCCCGTTAATCCCCATACGCTTAATTTTTAATGGAATTTTTTGTTTGACTTTTAAATTCATACCCCTATCTTATCACAAAATGCGCTATAATAGAAACATGAAAATCACAAAACTAGAAAAGAAAAAAAGACTCTATCTGCTAGAAATTGACAAGGAGCAAACCTGCTATATTACAGAGGATACCATTGTTCGCTTTATGCTGACCAAGGATAAGGACATTAGTCCCGAAGAGTTTGCAGAAATTCAGACCTTTGCACAATTTTCCTACGGAAAAAATCTAGCGCTCTACCACTTATCCTTCAAGGCTCGCACTGAAAAAGAAGTCAGAGATTATCTAAGTAAACATGAAATCGATGAGAACATCATACCCAAAGTCATCCAATCTCTAAAAGATGACAACTGGATAAATGACCGACAGTATGCCTATGCTATTATCAACTCTAATCAGCTTTCAGGAGATAAGGGAAGCTATATGCTGATGCAGAAGATTTCTCAAAAGGGAGTTACCAAATCCATCATCCAAGAAGTCTTACAAGAATTTGATATGGCGGAAGTCGCAGAGCGTACAGCCGAAAAACTACTGAAAAAATATCAGGGTAAATTACCTGCCCGCGCTCTACAAGATAAGATTATTCAAAGCCTAACCAATAAAGGATTCTCATACTCTGAGGCCAAAACAGCCTTTGACCAACTAGATAGCCAAGTCGAAGAAGAAACTGTTCAGGAACTAATTTTTAAAGAGTTGGACAAGCAATATCGGAAATATTCACGAAAGTATGAAGGATACGAACTGAAACAACGTTTGACACAAGTTTTAGCAAGAAAAGGCTACGATTTTTCGGATATAGCCAGCGCTCTCAGAGAATATCTTTAACTTTTTCATGAAAAAACTAAGAACTTTAAATAAAAATGTGATACAATAGTAAACGATAAACTTATAAATTGTAGAAAGTTGGTTAGTTATGAAACTTCCAAAAGAAGGCGACTTTATTACAATTCAAAGTTATAAGCATGATGGGAGTCTCCACCGTACTTGGAGAGACACCATGGTACTAAAAACAACAGAGAACGCTATTATCGGCGTCAACGACCACACACTTGTTACCGAAAGTGACGGTCGTCGTTGGGTGACTCGAGAACCGGCTATTGTTTACTTTCACAAAAAATATTGGTTTAATATCATTGCCATGATCCGTGATAATGGGATTTCCTACTACTGCAACATGGCTAGCCCTTATTATCTGGACGAAGAAGCTTTAAAGTACATCGACTATGATTTGGATGTTAAAGTTTTTACAGATGGTGAGAAACGCCTCTTGGACGTCGAAGAGTATGAACGTCACAAGCGCAAGATGAATTACCCTGATGATTTAGACTATATTTTGAAAGAGCATGTTAAGATTCTTGTTGATTGGATTAACAATGAACGAGGTCCCTTCTCAGAAGCCTATGTCAACATTTGGTACAAACGCTACGTAGAACTAAAGAATCGGTAAAGTTGTCAAAGGTCAGGAACAAAATTCTGACCTTTTTTATATGAGAAAAAACCTGCCTTGTGGCAGGTTTTCGTTTAAATGTCTAATTTCGTAACAGTAAATTTAATGTGAGAATAATCTTTCTCAATATCCTTATCTACCATAAAGGCTGTTGCATCCTTCTTAACTTGCACCAAATCAATATTCTGGGCTTGAGCGGCATAAACACAGCCACAGTAACATTGGCGATAGATGTCATACTCTTCACACATCTCTACAGAACGTTTATAGCCTTGATTTTTCTTAAAGTCACTCGGAAGATAATGAGTGGTGTAGATTTTCTGCACATCAATCCCGATACTGTTGATAGTTTGTGAGTTTTTATGAGGACTGATAGTTAGGGCCGAACCAAAGTAGTCAAATCCTAAGTCCATTGCTACCTGCGCTGTCTTATCCAAGCGATAGTCAAAACAAACCTTGCAGCGATCCCCACCTTCCGGTTCTTCTTCCAAACCACGGACCAATTTACGATATTCATTGGGTTCGTAGGGGGCTTCTAGGTATTGGACCTTGTTGCCAGTTCGCTCATTGAAATCACTGACAAACTTTTTGGTTACATAGGCACGCTTTTGATACTCAGCTTTGGGATGAATATTTGAATTAGCAAAATAGATAGTCACATCCGCATACTTGGTCAAGTACTCTAGTGTGTAAGTACTGCAGGGAGCACAACAGACGTGCATGAGAATAGTTGGTCTCTCTTCATTTTTTTCCCAAACTTGAACCATCTTTTGCATGACACGGTCATAGTTGATCTTTTGATTGGGATTCATCTTGCTTAGAATTTCTTCTACATCAATCATGCTCTTCTCCTTTTCTTCTTGTTATTTTATCACAAGAAGCCTCTTTGAGCAAATAAGGTTTCGTGCTTTATTCAGTTTTTAAGTCCTTATCTAATAGCTTACCCATCCTTGTCAGACTAATTATTAAGATAGGACAGGTTAAAAGCAGGATAAGGCCTAGAACTAAAAAGACAGCAACAAGACCCCAACGATCAATCAACCAACCTGTCAATGGGAAAATGACAATCATAGACAAACTAAAGAGCATGGAATTGATACTAAGCATAGTTGCTCTGACACTGGAAGGTAAATAACCTTGTAAGTCATTGAAATAGATAGGCTGATAAACTGCATAAAGTGTATTGGTTAAAAGATATACAAGAAGAAAAGCAAAGGGGGTTCCTGAAAACACCAACAACAAGGCCAAGCCCGTTAGTGCAACAAGAGTCGGAAAAACTCGATTGCTATTCCATTT
>CABPWC010000115.1 GCA_902461025.1 uncultured Streptococcus sp. | reverse complement strand
GTTAAGGACTTAAGGGGACGACCAATAAAGGTATATTTTAGTTTTGTAAACATTTTCTTTCCTTTTCTTAAAAATTCAACAAGAGTTATTATACTGCTATGAAAAAAAGTCGTCAAGAAAAAATGAATGATTTCAAAATATTTTTTCCTATAAGGATGAGACTAGTTTTTTTGGTATAATAGAAGGTAGAAAAAACGAGGAAATATAAATGATTTTTGATACTCATACCCACTTGAATGTGGAAGAATTTTTGGGACGCGAAGAAGAAGAACTTGCCTTAGCGGCTGAAATGGGTGTAACTCGGATGAATATTGTTGGTTTTGACAAACCGACGATTGAGCGTGCCCTTGAACTTGTGGAGAAGTATGACCAACTCTTTGCAACGATTGGTTGGCACCCAACAGAGGCAGGGACATATACAGAGGAAGTTGAGAATTACTTGTTAGAAAAACTAAAACATCCCAAAGTTGTTGCCTTGGGCGAGATTGGTTTGGACTATCACTGGATGACAGCCCCTAAAGAAGTGCAGGAGAAAGTTTTCCGTCGTCAAATTCAGTTGTCTAAGGAATTGGACCTACCTTTTGTGGTTCACACCCGTGATGCACTAGAAGATACTTATGAGATTATCAAGAGCGAGGGAGTCGGTCCTCGTGGTGGGATTATGCACTCATTCTCAGGTTCTCTAGAATGGGCTGAGAAGTTTGTGGAGCTTGGTATGACCATTTCCTTTTCTGGAGTGGTGACTTTCAAGAAGGCGACAGATATTCAGGAAGCAGCCAAAGAGTTGCCTTTGGATAAGATTTTGGTAGAAACGGATGCACCTTATTTAGCCCCCGTACCCAAGCGTGGGCGTGAAAACAAGACAGCTTACACGCGCTATATAGTAGACTTTATTGCAGACTTGCGTGGCATGACGACGGAAGACTTAGCTGCTGTGACAAGTGCTAACGCAGAAGGCATCTTTGGATTGGAACGTAAATCATGAAAGAGAAAATTTCCCAAGTCATCGTAGTCGAAGGACGTGATGATACGGCCAATCTTAAACGTTATTTTGATGTGGAGACCTATGAGACTCGTGGATCGGCTATCAATGAGCAGGATCTTGAGCGTATCCAACGTCTACATGAACGTCATGGGGTGATTGTCTTCACAGATCCTGATTTTAATGGGGAACGCATTCGGCGCATGATTATGACGGCCATTCCGACAGTTCAACACGCCTTTCTCAAACGTGATGAAGCAGTTCCTAAGTCCAAGACCAAGGGACGTTCTTTGGGAATTGAGCATTCCAGTTACGAAGACTTGAAGACAGCTTTAGAACAAGTTACTGAGCAGTTTGAAGCAGAAAGCGACTTTGATATTAGCCGTAGTGACTTGATTCGTCTTGGTTTTCTAGCGGGAGCGGATAGCCGAAAACGCAGAGAATATCTAGGAGAAAGCCTTCGTATTGGTTATTCCAATGGCAAGCAACTCCTCAAGCGTTTAGAGTTGTTTGGGATTAGCTTGGCAGAAGTTGAAGAAGCCATGAAATCGTATGATAATTGAGAAACCACCCCAAAATACCAAGGGAATGTGATACAATAGAAGTAATCATATACGGTTTAATCAGGCTTGGCTACAAGCATTAGAAAAATGACTCCATAGAATTTGTGTTGAGTGGAGATAATGAGGAAAATTTATGGGAATCTTTGATTTTTTAAAAAAGACAGAAACAACAAAAACAACTGAAACAACTGAATCCAATAAGGAAGCAGAAGAGGCAAAAGGCAATGCTTGCGTTGGCGTTCTAGATTTGTTTCCAATGAAGGAAACGAATCAATTATTGATTGTTGGGAGTTTAGAAGGGACTCTCAAGGTTGGGGATCAGCTGCAGTTTTGCAATCCTGACCAAGGAATGAAGGCTCTTGGCATTGTAGAGGTTAAAAAACTCAGCAGTCAAAACAAAGATGTAGATAGTCTAACTGATGAAGTTCTTGCACATCTAGTGGTTGATATGGATTCTTCCTTGACTAAACTTAAAAAGGGAAGTGTGCTCTTTAGTTCAGGTGTTGATGAAGAACAAAAATTATCTAGCTACTCAGATGCTCTGTATCGTGCTTTCGTAGCCATCCAAGAGGGTCAGTTGACCAATGAGGATTATTTGGCAGCTAGCCTTGATGATAGCGTAGAGATTTTACGTCTCTTTTTATGGAAATGCCGTCAAAATCAGGATAACGAGAGTGAAGAAAGCTATCAAGCCAACACTCGCAAGTTGGAACGTCTAGCGGAAATCGTCAAGGACAAGTTGTTAGTAGCAGATTCGGTTTATGCAGTTTATTCGGAAAAAACAGGCGAACCCTATCTTTTCTCAACCACCTATGACAGAGGCGAGGAAGGTTATCTGTGTACGGATCCCATGATTATGCTGTTGACGCCATCTTGGTATCGCCAATTCAAGGAAACCATTGACAGTCGACCAAACTCAGTCGTAAAACTGATTGAAAATACGGAAGATAAAAAAGGGATTGAGAATTTCCTTGGGACAGCCTTTTACTTAAATGGTGCCTTGGGAGCAATCTTTAATTCCAAGGAAGTCAGCATCAGTGCCTCGGCCTTGGTTCAAAAACCAGATTATTCTAATTTGCCAGAAATACAAGTTCCTGTAATGAATCCTGATTTAGTAAGATGGATGTTGTTGATGGGACAATTGGATAGCCCGACAACAGAAGATGAAGAAGTAATTTATAAGCTCTATTATAAGTTCTTTTCGGAAGCTATGCCGAAAGCAAAGTTCCTAATTCCTTTAGATGCTACTTCGGAATTTAAGGACGATAGTCAGGAAGTAAGCTCCTTTGTCTTGGAAAAAGATTCTAGTTTCAACATTCCAGTTAAAGAAGGAAAAGATGGGCGAAACTCTGTTCCAGTATTTACAGATTGGAAACGTCTGAGAATGGTCTTTGATGAAAAATGGAATGGGATGATTGAAGAAGCTGGAGGCATGATTGAAGTTTTTGACTATGCCATTAACCCAACGGAATACTATGAAGCGGGTGCCTATGTTAGCCTAACAGCTTTTAGAGACATGCAAAAGCTTAGTGAGGAACAAGAAGGAAGAGCTCAAGATTAGAAAGTTCTTGTACATTGGGAAACTTTATAGTTTTATCCACACTTACTTGAACCAGTAACCTTCTTCAAAGATTTTGAAAGGAAATCATATGGCAAATAGAAGTTATATTTACTTAAAAAATGGAGATGAAGCTCGTATCTTAACAGAAGGCATCTACACAATACCCTATTTTTGGCAATTGTTTTGGGATGAAGAAGACTTAAAAGCTCCTATTGCTCTCTGGGAAACAGCAGAAGAACTCGAAGAAGATGAAGAGCAAGCAGAAAGATTTTACCAAGAGCAGAATGTAGATATCTTGCTTCCTATTGAAAAATTCCGGCAAAGTGCCCTCCAAAACCGCTCTTTTTTAGAAGAGAATGTCCCACAAGCCTTGAAACTATATGATGCCTTTGTTCGTTATATTCTTGCAAACGTAAAAGATGGTGATGTGTTAGGATTTGATCTTTTGGATGTAGTTTTTATGGACCAAGTCTCTGTAGTCGCTGATAAACTGTTAAAAAATATCCGAGCTATTCGGGAAAATCAACCCAAAGATTTAGACTTTTCTCTAACGGATGAGAACTTAATAGGCCTTGCTATGGGTTTTCCTGATTATTACGCTTCAGAATTATTGCCAGAAGACAATATTCTAGATTCAGTTGCCTATCAGGATGAATTGAAGAAAATGAACCCCCAAGAAGATAAGCAAGGGGGCGACATGACTGGAGCCGATACAAAAGCGAACAAGCATCGTGTTCTATTTGTATTTTGGATTTTGTTGGCAGGAATTATGTGGTTTCTATATATTATTTTTAGCTAATAATTAGAAAAGAGAATAAATGAGAATTGCAGATTATAGCGTGACCAAGGCAGTGCTGGAGCGTCACGGTTTTACCTTTAAAAAATCCTTCGGGCAAAATTTCTTGACCGATACCAATATCCTTCAAAAAATTGTGGATACGGCTGAGATTGATGATCAGGTCAATGTCATTGAAATTGGTCCAGGGATTGGTGCCTTGACTGAGTTTTTAGCTGAGCGTGCAGCTGAAGTCATGGCCTTTGAGATTGACCACCGTTTGGTACCAATTCTAGCGGATACCCTGCGTGATTTTGACAATGTGACCGTAGTCAACGAGGACATTCTAAAAGTTGACCTAGCGCAACATATCCAGAATTTTAAAAACCCTGACCT
>CABPWC010000114.1 GCA_902461025.1 uncultured Streptococcus sp. | reverse complement strand
TTATCGGAATTGGTTCTCAGCAGTTGCTATTTACAGATTTCTCATTTATCTTTGTCGCAAGCTATATCGAGCTTCCATTTATGATTTTGCCCATCTTCAATGTTTTGGATGATATGGATAACAATCTCATCAATGCCAGCTATGACCTCGGTGCGACCAAGTGGGAAACCTTCCGCCATGTCATCTTCCCTCTGTCTATGAACGGGGTGCGAAGCGGAGTTCAATCTGTCTTTATCCCAAGTTTGAGTCTCTTCATGTTGACCCGTTTGATTGGGGGGAACCGAGTGATTACTTTGGGGACTGCCATCGAGCAGAACTTCTTGACCAATGACAACTATGGTATGGGTTCAACTATCGGAGTTGTTCTTATCCTGACTATGTTTATCACCATGTGGGTGACTAAGGAAAGGAGAGAACGATGAAAAAATTATCGAATCTTTACCTAGCCTTTGTCTTTATCGTCCTTTATTTGCCGATCTTTTACTTGATTGGCTATGCCTTCAATGCCGGTGATGATATGAATAGCTTTACAGGCTTTAGTTTGTCTCACTTTGAAACCATGTTTGGAGATGGAAGGCTCATGTTAATTTTGGCTCAAACCTTTTTACTAGCCTTTCTATCAGCCTTGATTGCGACAGTGATTGGAACCTTTGGGGCTATCTATATCTATCAATCACGCAAAAAATACCAAGAAGCCTTCCTATCTCTCAATAACATTTTGATGGTTGCGCCAGACGTTATGATTGGTGCCAGCTTCTTGATTCTCTTTACACAGCTCAAGTTTTCACTTGGTTTTCTGACAGTTTTGTCCAGTCACGTGGCCTTCTCGATTCCAATCGTAGTGCTCATGGTTTTGCCTCGATTGAAAGAGATGAATGGGGATATAATCCATGCGGCCTATGACCTTGGAGCTAGTCAGTTCCAAATGTTTAAGGAAATTATGCTTCCTTACCTAACACCGTCTATCATTGCAGGTTACTTCATGGCTTTCACCTATTCCCTAGATGACTTTGCCGTGACCTTCTTTGTAACCGGGAATGGATTTTCAACCTTGTCAGTTGAGATTTACTCTCGGGCTCGTAAGGGAATTTCGCTGGAAATCAATGCTCTTTCAGCCTTGGTCTTTCTCTTTAGTATTATCCTAGTAGTTGGATATTACTTCATTTCACGTGAGAAGGAGGAGCAAGCATGAAACGACTCTATTCATTTTTAGCAGGAATTTTAGCGATTATCCTTGTCTTGTGGGGAATTTCCTATCATCTTGATAGTAAAATCAATAGTCGTGACAGTCAAAAATTGGTCATCTACAATTGGGGAGATTATATCGATCCTGAACTTCTGGAGAAATTTACAGAAGAAACAGGAATCCAAGTCCAGTACGAAACCTTTGACTCTAACGAAGCCATGTACACGAAAATCAAGCAGGGTGGGACAACCTATGATATTGCCATCCCAAGTGAGTACATGATCAACAAAATGAAGGACGAAGACCTCTTGGTTCCACTGGATTATAGTAAAATTGAGGGAATTGAGAATATTGGTCCAGAATTTCTCAATCAGTCTTTTGATCCAAATAACCAGTACTCTATCCCATACTTCTGGGGAACTTTGGGAATTGTCTATAATGAAACCATGGTGGAAGAAGCTCCTGAACATTGGGACGACCTCTGGAAACCAGAATACAAGGATTCGATCATGCTCTTTGATGGGGCGCGTGAAGTGCTTGGTTTAGGTCTTAACTCACTAGGCTATAGTCTCAACTCAAAAGATCCTCAACAACTATCACAAACGGTCGATAAATTGTATGAGCTAACTCCTAATATCAAGGCAATTGTAGCCGATGAGATGAAGGGTTACATGATTCAGAACAATGCTGCTATCGGTGTGACTTTTTCAGGAGAAGCCAGCCAGATGTTGGAAAAGAATCCTAACCTCAAATATGTCGTGCCGACAGAAGCAAGCAACCTCTGGTTTGACAACATGGTTATTCCTAAAACTGTCAAGAACGAGGATGCGGCCTATGCCTTCATTAACTTTATGTTGAAGCCTGAAAATGCTCTCAAGAATGCAGAGTATGTGGGGTATTCAACACCAAACAATGCTGCTAAGGAAATGCTCCCAGAGGAGACAAAAGAGGATAAATCCTTCTATCCAGATGCAGATACAATGAAACACCTAGAAGTTTATGAAAAATTTGACCATAAATGGACAGGAATCTATAGCGACCTCTTCCTACAATTTAAGATGTATAGGAAGTAGGAGATTATCTGCTATCGGAAATAATTTCAATTAAATTAGAATAAAACCTGGCTATTAGTAACTAGTAAAGTCTTTTTAGCTAGGTTTTATTATGGTTATAAGCGGTAAGTAGTAATAATTTTTGAATCGTGTTATAATTTTTCTATTCTTAAAGAATTTATTTTTTCAAAAAATTGATTAGGAAACTATTTGTAGGAGTATTATGTCTATTTCGTTTACTTATTGTGGAGTTGCATGTGGAATCCTTTCCATTGATAATAAATTTTATATAGGAATTGATCCTGATTTATCTCCCAAAGGAACTTTAGTTCAGTTTAAAGGATTTGTGTCCGAGAAACAAACTAATGTCAATAATGATAAGTCTCTTCTTAATAAAGTTGATGTATGGCTAATAACTCATGGTCATCAAGATCATTTAGATGATGTTGGCAAAGGATACCTGAAGGACAAAACGGTCATTTCTCCTAACAGAAAAATTACAGAAGGATTGTCATGTTTAAAAAATATAGTTTTAAAATGGGGAGAAGAGCAATATTTTTCTGTTGATGAGTATGAAATTGCTATTAAAGCTATACCAGCTTATCATGCGAGTAATTTTATAATGCAAAAAATAGTTGGGAAAGTTAATGGTTATCAAATAACAATCACAAGTCCATTGCAAACTAAAATAATCTATTTTACAGGTGACACGATTTTATATCCAAGATTGACTGATTTTGTTCCCAAAAACATTGATGCTATTTTTGTAAATCTTGGAGCCGTTAAATCAGATTCATTTGGTGGTCCATTCACAATGAATTTAAAGATGTTACAACAATTAGAATCTATACTTCAGCCCCAAAATATCTATCCAATTCATATTGACGATTATAGTCATTACCAGACGACAAAAAAAGAAGTTGAAGATGCTAAATATAAAACTCTTTCTGTAGGCGAGACGATTAGCATCTAGCTTTCAGAATTTATTGCTTGATGCAGTATCTTTAAGATGATAAATCTTGACGAACCTTTCCAAAAACGGTATAATACTAGAGTTGAGAATTGGTTTTCTCTCCATCTTAGTTCAGAGAATTGGCGGTGCTGCGAGCCATCTAAGATAGAAAATCATGCTACTCAATCGAACAATTGCATAAGAATCAAAGAATGACAAGTTCATTGAATGAAGGTGGTACCGCGGTTTTTCGCCCTTCGTGATATGAATTTGTCTTTTATTTTTGGAGGTGCTTATGAGAAGATTTCTTGTCAAACAAAAATTTCGCCTAGGTGGTGAACGCTTTGATATCAAGGATGAAATGGGCAATGTCGCCTATCAGGTTGAGGGGTCATTTTTTCAGATTCCAAAGACCTTTACCATCTATGATGAAGCGGGTGAGCAGGTTAGTGAGATTAGTAAAGAAATCTTGACCTTCATGCCACGCTTTGAAATTCAACTCAGTAATGGAGATAGTTTTTATATCCGAAAGAAGTTGACTTTCTTTAGAGATAAGTATGAATTTGACAACCTAGGTCTTCGCATTGAGGGAAATATCTGGGATTTAAATTTTAAACTTCTGGATGACCGTGATCAAATGATTGCGGAAATCGCCAAGGAACTCTTCCATTTAACCTCTACCTATACTGTAACAGTCTATGACGAATCTTATGCTGACCTAGTCATTTCCCTCTGTGTCGCTATAGACTATGTGGAAATGCTAGAAAGTCAATCAAATTAGTAAAAAGGAGACATTATGAAACAATTATCTAGTGCACAAGTCCGCCAAATGTGGCTTGATTTCTGGGCAAGCAAAGGCCACTCTGTAGAACCATCTGTTAGCTTGGTTCCAGTAAACGACCCAACGCTTTTGTGGATTAACTCAGGGGTAGCAACCCTCAAGAAATACTTTGACGGAACTATTATTCCTGAGAACCCACGTATTACCAATGCGCAAAAGGCTATCCGTACCAACGATATTGAAAACGTAGGGAAGACGGCTCGTCACCATACCATGTTTGAAATGTTGGGAAACTTCTCAATTGGGGATTACTTCC
>CABPWC010000113.1 GCA_902461025.1 uncultured Streptococcus sp. | reverse complement strand
AACGGCACCTGTAGCACCGACAACAGCAACTGTATATCCCATAACAAACCTCTTTCGGAATTTTCTAAAAATTTCTATAATAGAAACATTATACTACTTTTTACCAAAATTGAAAAGTCTTTTTCCTATCTATTTTCTGAAATTGACCAGAAAAGAGAGTGGGACAGAAATCGGTAATTTGTTAGAATTCGATTTCGTCGGCTCACCTCCGCAAAGTTAAGTAGGGCTGTAAAAGCTGATGAAATCAGCTTAGTAGAGACCACTCAACCACTGAGTCTTGCTCGACAATCCAAAGACAATTGAGAGGCTAGGACTTTTGTCCCAGCCTCTTCTACTATTCATAAAATTGTTTATATGGTTTATTAAACGATTGCAATATTTCTGGAGAAGCTTCTAAATAATTTTTAACTTCCTTCAAATTTGCTTTAACAATAATCCGTTCTGTAGCATTAGCATCTTCACAGGTTACTAAAGTCAACTCATTAATCCCTTCTCGATCTTCAATAACATCGATACGATCTGGAGTGACCTTATTAACTTCTACTATTTCATATTTATAAACCTTTTCTTTATCAGTTAGATAAATGAACATTCCACTAGTAGCACGTGCTAAAGGTGAAAATAGCTTCTGATCAGCATCTTTACCAGTAAAGATACGGTGGCTTGCTAATGAATAATTTCCCTGTCCCATAACCTGATTAGCTTTCATCGTTCCAGCACCATAGAAAAGATTCACATTATCCAACCCCTTAAAAATAGGTAAGTTCATTTCAAGTTCTGGTATAGAAATTCCACCAATCACGGGAAGTTGCTGGGAACTCCATTGAGCAGAAAGTACTGCCTCTGAAGATAAGGATTTTACAGAATCAAAATCAAAATTTCCAGCAGCACTTTTATTCTCCTCAATTTCTTCTTTTGAAACCTGGCTTACTTGATATTTATTGGTATTCCAAATCAAAATTACATCTCGTATTTTCGAGTTAAAAATCAAAGCTAGAGACAAAAGGATGAGAAATCCAGCCAAAATATTAATCAGCAGATTCTTACGCTTATTTTTTTTACTTTTCGTTCTTTTTTGAGACATTATTCTTCACTTTCTGTTTCGTTTTCTGCCTCAACTTCTTCCTTCTCTGCTGCTGCAACTGTTGTAAAGGTTACAATCTTAGCATTTTCATCTAGACGCATTACTTTCACTCCCATAGTAGAGCGTCCAGTTTGTGAAATATTGGCAACATTTGTTCGAATCATAACACCCGTATCTGTGATAACCATCAAGTCTTCATCGCCTTTTACTGTGAGAAGGCCTGCAAGGTGACCATTTTTATCAGTAATCTTAGCGGTTTTCATACCTTTACCAGCACGACCTTTAGTTGGATATTCAGTAGCAACTGTACGCTTACCGTATCCTTTCTCAGTAATGATAAGAACTTCGTCCTGGTCAGTTATCACTCGTGCACCAACTACAGCATCACCTTCACGAAGGTTTACCCCTTTAACACCTGTGGCGCTACGGCTCATACTACGTACTGAAGATTGATTGAATCGAACTGCATAGCCTAATTTAGTACCGATGATGATGTCAGTATCTTCTTGAGTAAGGAGAACATTAATCAATTCATCCTCATCTTTCAAATTCAAGGCTTTGAGACCATTTTGACGAATATTTGCAAATTCTTTGACGCTGGTTCTCTTAACGATACCTGCTCGAGTTGTAAAGAAGAGGTAAGCATCGTCACTACGTTCTGATTCTACGTTGATGATGGTTTGGATACTCTCACCTTCATCCAATTTCAAGAGGTTTACGACAGGCAGACCTTTGGCTGTACGGCCATATTCAGGAATTTCATACCCTTTAAGTCGATAAACTCGTCCTTTGTTGGTAAAGAAGAGTAAGTGATCGTGGGTGCTAGTAGAAACAAGCTCACGAACAAAATCATCATCCTTAACACCAGTACCTTGAACACCTCGTCCACCACGTCTTTGAGCTGTAAACTCGTCTTGATCTAAACGTTTGATGTAGCCTTTATTGGATAGAGTAATGAGAACATCAGACTCTTCAATCAAGTCCTCGTCTTCAAGCGTCAAGACTTCACCAACCATCAATTCAGTACGACGTTTATCATTAAACTTACGTTTGACTTCATCTAGTTCTTCTTTGATGATTTGTGCAACGCGTTCTGGTTTTGCAAGAATATCAGCTAAATCAGCAATCAAAGCAATCAGGTCATCATACTCAGATTGAATCTTATCACGTTCCAAACCAGTCAAGCGACGGAGACGCATGTCAAGAATGGCTTGACTTTGACGTTCAGAAAGCTTGAACTTGCTCATCAATTCTGCTTGAGCTTCTTCATCAGTTTCACTTGCACGGATAATACGAATAACTTCGTCGATGTGGTCTAGTGCAATCAGCAAACCTTCCAAGATATGAGCACGAGCTTCAGCTTTTTCTTTATCAAATTGAGTGCGTCGAGTCACCACTTCTTTTTGGTGTTCAATATAAGCATCTAAGATTTGACGAAGAGAGAGAATCTTTGGAACACCATTTTGGATAGCCAACATGTTAAAACCAAAGCTAGTTTGCATCTGAGTCATCTTGAACAAGTTATTCAAAATAACATTGGCAGATGCATCACGTTTCACTTCGATAATAAAGCGAACACCTTCACGGTTCGATTCATCACGTACAGCTGTAATGCCTTCAATACGTTTTTCTTGAACCAAACGCACAATATGCTCATGTACCTTAGTCTTGTTAACCATGTATGGGAATTCAGTAACAACAATACGTTCACGACCAGTTTTTGTTTCTTCGATTTCTGTACGAGAACGAAGAACAATGGAACCTTTCCCGGTTTCGTAAGCTTTGTGAATACCTGATTTCCCCATAACTAGAGCACCAGTTGGGAAGTCTGGACCAGGAAGAACTTCCATCAGTTCCTTGGTTGTAACTTCTGGATTGTCCATAACTAGTTTAACGGCATCAATCGTTTCACCCAAGTTGTGTGGTGGAATATTAGTTGCCATACCAACAGCGATACCTGTAGCGCCATTGACCAAAAGATTTGGGAATCGAGCTGGCAAAACTAACGGTTCACGTTCATTGGCATCATAGTTATCAGCAAAATCGACCGTGTTTTTATTGATATCACGAAGCATTTCAAGAGCAATTTTACTCATACGTGCTTCAGTATAACGTTGAGCCGCAGCTCCATCACCATCCATGGAACCAAAGTTCCCATGCCCGTCAACAAGCATGTAACGATAGCTCCACCATTGTGCCATACGAACCATAGCTTCATAGATAGATGAGTCCCCGTGTGGGTGGTATTTACCCATTACGTCCCCTGTAATACGGGCAGATTTCTTATGAGGTTTATCAGGCGTAACTCCTAATTCGTTCATTCCGTACAAAATACGACGATGAACAGGTTTCAACCCATCACGAACATCAGGAAGAGCACGCGATACGATTACACTCATGGCGTAGTCGATAAAGCTAGTCTTCATCTCCTTGGTCAGATTGACATTCACTAGATTTTTATCTTGCATTAAAAAATGCCTCATTTCCCTATTAGTAACTAGATATATTATACCATAGTTTAGCTTATATTTCAGTCTCTGGACACACCTAAAACGTTTACATTGATAACTGGATGTTATATCCGTGACAAAGCTATTTAAAAGTGATAGAATGAAATCAGACAGGGTATTACCCTTAAAAAAACAAAGGAGATGTTTAGACTAATGACAGCAACTAAACAACACAAAAAAGTTATCCTCGTCGGTGACGGTGCCGTAGGTTCATCTTACGCTTTCGCTCTTGTTAACCAAGGAATTGCCCAAGAACTTGGTATCATTGAAATTCCTCAATTACACGAAAAAGCAGTTGGTGACGCTCTTGACCTTAGCCACGCTCTTGCTTTCACTTCACCTAAAAAAATCTATGCTGCTGAATACGCTGACTGTGCGGACGCTGACCTTGTAGTTATCACTGCTGGTGCTCCTCAAAAACCAGGTGAAACTCGTCTTGATCTTGTTGGTAAAAACCTTGCAATCAACAAATCAATCGTAACACAAGTTGTTGAATCAGGATTTAACGGTATCTTCCTTGTAGCTGCTAACCCAGTTGACGTTTTGACATACTCTACATGGAAATTCTCAGGATTCCCTAAAGAACGTGTTATCGGTTCAGGTACTTCTCTTGACTCAGCTCGTTTCCGTCAAGCCCTTGCTGAAAAATTGGATGTAGACGCTCGTTCAGTTCACGCCTACATCATGGGTGAACACGGTGACTCAGAATTTG
>CABPWC010000112.1 GCA_902461025.1 uncultured Streptococcus sp. | reverse complement strand
ACTATGATGGTAGTGGTACTCAACCAATCGGAAATTACCGTGGATGGTTTAATCCAACAGCTTCAAAAGGTACTGTAAGATACATTTATCCAAACTAAAAATAAAAAAAGATTTAGAATTTCTAAATCTTTTTTTATTTCTGAGTAACTTCCTTTATCAGTGGTGAATGTTCTCTAGTTGAAATCCTATCTTCATTTTGAAAATTAGTAAAAAAATGGTATAATGAGAGGAAAAGATTCGGATAAAAGTAAATTGGACTTTTACAAAAAGAGAGTTGTGAAGACTCTACAAACACGTTATAGTAATACTTCGGAGGGAAAATGACCAATATTAAATTAACAACTTTAGGCGGTGTTCGTGAAAACGGGAAAAACATGTACATCGCAGAAATTAACGATTCAATCTTTGTTTTAGATGCAGGTTTAAAATATCCTGAAAATGAGCAGTTGGGTGTCGATGTCGTTATTCCAAATATGGAATATCTGTTTGAAAATAGCGACCGTATTGCAGGTGTCTTTTTAACGCACGGACATGCGGATGCGATTGGAGCTCTTCCTTATCTTTTGTCAGAAGTGAAAGTTCCTGTTTTTGGTTCAGAGTTGACAATTGAGCTTGCTAAGCTTTTTGTTAAAGGAAATGATAGTGCTAAAAAATTCGATGACTTCCATGTTATTGATGAAAATACAGAAATCGACTTTGGCGGTACGGAGGTTTCCTTCTTCCGCACAACTCACTCTATCCCAGAGAGTCTGGGTGTCGTTTTAAAAACATCTGAAGGAAGTATCGTTTATACAGGGGACTTCAAATTTGACCAAACGGCTAGCGAATCATATGCGACTGACTTTGGTCGTTTAGCAGAAATTGGTCGCGAAGGAGTTTTAGCTCTTCTAAGTGACTCAGCAAACGCAGACAGTAATATTCAAGTAGCTAGCGAAAGTGAAGTTGGTGATGAAATTACGCAAACCATTTCTGACTGGGATGGACGTATCATTGTAGCTGCTGTTGCAAGTAACCTTTCTCGCATTCAGCAAGTCTTTGATGCTGCTGCATATACAGGACGTCGCGTTGTTTTGACTGGATTTGATATTGAAAACATCGTTCGTACAGCTATTCGCTTGAAAAAATTGTCATTGGCTAACGAAAGTCTCTTGATTAAACCTAAAGATATGTCTCGTTTTGAAGACCACGAATTAATTATCCTTGAAACCGGTCGTATGGGTGAACCGATTAATGGACTCCGTAAAATGTCCATTGGTCGTCACCGCTATGTTGAAATCAAGGATGGAGACTTGGTTTATATCGTTACAACGCCATCAATCGCTAAAGAAGCTGTTATGGCACGTGTAGAAAATATGGTCTACCAAGCTGGTGGTGTCGTTAAACCGATTACTCAAAGTTTACGTGTATCAGGACATGGGAATGCGCGTGATCTTCAATTGATGATTAATCTTTTACAACCTCAGTATCTTTTCCCAATCCAAGGTGAATACCGTGAGTTGGATGCTCATGCTAAGGCTGCTATGGCAGTTGGGTTGTTGCCAGAACGCATTTTTATCCCGAAAAAGGGCACAACCATGTCTTATGAACATGGGGACTTTGTCCCGTCTGGTGCAGTTGCTGCAGGTGATGTCTTGATTGACGGAAATGCCATTGGGGATGTTGGTAATGTTGTTCTTCGTGACCGTAAGGTCTTGTCAGAAGATGGTATTTTTATCGTGGCTATCACTGTTAACCGTCGTGAGAAGAAAATCATTGCCAAAGCACGAGTGCATACACGTGGTTTTGTCTATCTCAAGAAGAGTCGAGATATTCTGCGCGAAAGTACAGAGTTGGTGAACCAAACAGTTGAAGACTATCTCCAAGGGGAGGACTTTGACTGGGCTGATCTTAAAGGTAAGGTCCGTGACAATTTGGCTAAATTCCTTTTTGAACAAACGAAACGTCGTCCAGCCATTTTACCAGTGGTCATGGAAGCAAAATAAGGATTAAATAGCAAGAGAGAAAGTCGAGTTTCGGCTTTTTCTTATCTCAAACCAATAAGGAGCAAGTTATGGCAGTAATGAAGATTGAGTATTACTCAGAAGTTTTAGGTATGGAGTGGGGAGTAAATGTACTCTATCCGGATGCATCTCGGGTGACAGAGCCAAACAGTAAAGATATTCCAGTTCTCTATCTCCTTCACGGGATGTCTGGAAACCACAATAGTTGGCTCAAGCGGACCAATGTAGAGCGCTTGCTACGTGGGACCAATCTGATTGTTGTCATGCCAAATACAAACAATGGCTGGTATACAGATACTCAGTATGGCTATAACTATTACACAGCTCTAGCAGAAGAATTGCCTAAGGTGCTCAAACGATTCTTCCCCAATATGACCAACGAGCGAGATAAAACCTTCATTGCTGGTTTATCAATGGGTGGCTACGGTTCCTTTAAGTTAGCACTGTCAACTGACCGTTTTTCCCATGCAGCTAGCTTTTCTGGAGCACTTAGCTTCGAGGAGTCTTCTCCTGAGAGTCAAGATTTAGGAACGCGTGCCTACTGGCGAGGTGTTTTTGGCAAAGTTAATGATTGGGTGAATAGCCCTTACTCGCTTGAGACCCTTGCCAAAAAGTCAGATAAGGAGACCAAACTCTGGGTTTGGTGTGGCGAACAAGATTATCTCTATTCTGCCAATAATCTAGCAGTTAAAAATCTTAAGAAACTTGGTTTCGATGTGACCTATAGCCATAGTGCAGGAACCCATGAGTGGTATTATTGGGAAAAGCAATTGGAACGTTTTTTGACTACATTGCCAATCGATTTTGTTTTGGAAGAACGCTTGTCTTAATTTTAGCTTTCTTTCAGTTTGTTATAGTAAAATAAAGAATCTATCTTTAGAATGGGAATCCATGGTTTAAAGGTGGATTCTTATTTTTTTAGAAAGGTTGGCAATTATGGGCTGGATTATTCGTGTTTTATATCGATTTTTATTAGGAATTTTGCGTATATTTTGGCGTTTAGTATGGACCTTTATGCTCTTAATTCTCATATCTTTTGGAATTCTCTGGTATGTGACAGGGGATTTATCAGGTGCTTTAAACCAAGTCAGTAAACTTGCTCAAGTCGGCCAAGCAGGTTGGCAACAATGGCAAGAAACTGGTAAATTACAAGGTCTGTCTCAGACAGATCATCATCAAGGATCAGGAGCAAAATGGCCAAAGGCGCAAGCAACTATCTATATTGATCCTCAAATGGATGCCACTTTCCAAAAGGCCTACCTTGAAGCTATTGCTAACTGGAACCAGACAGGGGCTTTTAACTTTGAGCTTGTAACAGAAGCGGATAAGGCCAATATTTTCGCTACCAAAATGAATGATGGTTCGACAGCTGTAGCAGGTGAGGCGGAGAGTCAGACAAACCTCCTAACCAAACAATTCATTTCAGTGACCGTTCGCTTGAATCATTATTATCTATCCAATCCAAACTATGGTTATAGCTATGATCGTATCATGCATACAGCAGAGCATGAACTAGGTCATGCGATTGGTTTAGAACACACCAATGAAGTTTCAGTTATGCAACCAGCAGGCTCCTATTATGGAATCCAAGCTCAAGATGTAAAAGAAGTTCAAGAACTGTATGATTATGGGGAATAAATGATTTTCTAAGGGAACTGGAGCTCTCTGATTTAAGCAATACAGGGGGCTTTTTGCTATAATGGAATTATGAATAACTTGATTAAATCAAAACTGGAGCTCTTGCCGACTAGCCCTGGTTGTTACATTCACAAAGATAAAAACGGCACCATCATTTATGTAGGAAAGGCTAAAAATCTGCGCAATCGGGTGCGATCCTACTTCCGCGGGAGCCATGATACCAAGACAGAAGCCCTGGTATCTGAGATTGTAGATTTTGAGTTTATTGTCACGGAGTCTAATATTGAAGCCCTTCTTTTGGAAATCAACCTAATCAAGGAAAACAAGCCTAAGTACAATATTATGCTCAAGGATGATAAGTCCTATCCTTTTATCAAAATCACAAATGAGCGCTATCCTCGCTTGATTATCACCCGTCAGGTCAAGAAGGACGGAGGACTCTATTTTGGACCATATCCGGATGTGGGGGCAGCCAATGAAATCAAACGGCTATTGGATCGGATTTTCCCTTTTCGCAAGTGTACCAATCCACCTTCGAAAGTCTGTTTTTACTACCACATCGGGCAATGTATGGCCCACACCATCTGTCAGAAAGATGAGGCCTATTTCAAGTCTATGGCTCAGGAGGTTTCTGACTTTCTAAAAGGACAGGATGATAAAATCATCGATGATCTCAAAGGTAAAATGGAAGTGGCAGCCAAAAGTATGGAGTTTGAACGTGCAGCGGAATACCGTGATTTGATTCAGGCCATTGGCACCCTTCG
>CABPWC010000111.1 GCA_902461025.1 uncultured Streptococcus sp. | reverse complement strand
GCAGTTTTATCGACACCTGACAGGGCTCTAAAACCAATCCAAATCCCTAAGACAACCAAGACTAGTAAAATCGTCAAAACCAAACTCTCTAAATACAAAGCAAATAGCTGAACTAGCATGCTCTCTCTCATTTCTATTATTTTTAAAGAGCAAACCCAGTTAGCTTAGCCAACTGAGTTTTTCTTATCTTCTATTATATCAAATATAGGTCCGTTTGTAACTAGCAAAGAATTCTTTTGTTCGTTCTTCTTTCGGATGGTTGATAATCTCATCCGGTGTTCCAGATTCAATAATCTTTCCTTTATCCAAGAATAACACCTTATCAGCAACTTGAGCAACAAAAGACATATCATGACTAACTAAAATCATGGTTTGACCTGACTTTGCAGCATTGGCAATCGATCTTTCTACCTCACCAACCAATTCTGGATCAAGTGCTGAAGTCGGTTCATCCAAGAGCAATACATCTGGTTTCATAGCTAAGGCACGCGCTATTGCGACCCGTTGTTTTTGTCCACCTGATAAGTGACGTGGATAATGCTGTTCACGATCAGAAAGCCCAACCTTAGCCAACTCTTCTTTTGCAATCTTAGTCGCTTCTTCGTCCGATAGTTTTTTAACTACCACCAAGCCTTCTTTAACATTGTCTAACGCTGTTCTACGCTCAAATAAATTAAACTGTTGGAAAACCATCGATAATTTACGACGGAGAGTTAGAATTTCTTCTTGAGTAATTTGAGAAAAATCAACTTTGAAATCATCAATCTGAATACTTCCGCTATCAGGAGTTTCTAGATAGTTTAGGCTACGTAGAAAGGTTGATTTCCCAGCCCCTGAAGAACCAATTAAGGCAACAACTTCTCCTTTTTGAATATCTAAGTTCAGATGGTCTAAAACGGTTTGACCTGAAAAGGATTTGCTTAAATTTGAAATTTTAATCATTAGCGAAGCTCTCCTTTCATATCTATCTCAACATTATCTGGTGCTGTAATAGCCATTTTTCTTTCAATGAAACGGCCAAGATTTTCAATAAGGATATTTACCACCCAGTAGACAAGGGCAACTGAGATAAAACGTTCAAAGTAACGATAGTCTGCACCACCCAAAATCTGAGCTTGGGCAAAGACTTCTACAACACCTGCACTAAAGGCTAGAGAAGTTCCCTTGGTCAAGCCAATCAAGGAGTTAATCAAGGTTGGAGTCGCTACTACCGCTGCATTTGGAATAATGACTCGACGATAAACTTGTGCACGTGTCATACCAAGACTACGAGCGGCTTCAATCTCACCTGGATTGACAGAGAGGATAGCCGCCCGGAGAGTTTCGCTAGCATAGGCTGCTTCGTTAAAAGCAAAGGCCACAATCGCGAATGTTGCTGCTGGGATAGCATTAATGTTTAGAGAAGTTCCCCATTGTTGATTCAATGCTTTCAGAGCCAATGGAATCCCGTAATAGGTCAACATCAGTTGAACTAAAATTGGGGTTCCTTTTAAGAAACTAACAAAAAATGCTTGTACTGGGTATATAAATCGAACTCGATTGATTTTCACAATCGCAAAGACTAGGGCTAGTATGATACCAAAAAAGGCACCAAATACTGTTAACATCAATGTTGTAGGTAATTGCTGTAGAATTCTTGGAATCCCATCAAAAACCGAACGCCAACTAAACAGTTTGCCATCCGGGATATATTGCATCAAATTTTGATACCAATCAGATGCTAAAATTGTTGTAACATTCATAGAAACATCCTCTCAAGATAATGATTCATTCTATCATACTTATGCTCTAATTAAAAATATTTGCTACGAGCATATCAGACTTCATCTACCTTCTAGTTTATCATACTTTAAAAGTGGGAGGTTATATATTTTATCTATCAAGAAGATAGAAAAAAACTAATTCAAATCCAAGTCCTTGTATGTCTTACGATAGCCAATTTGTTTTACAGCACCATTTTCAACTAGTATCGGACGTTTCAACAGCATACCATCACTAGCCAAGAGTTTGGCTGCTTCTTTCTTAGATAAGGTTCCAACCTTATCTTTCAATCCGAGTTCACGGTATTTGATTCCACTCGTATTGAAAAATTGTTTCAATTCAAATCCCGAAGTTTCGAGCCAGTTTAAAATGACCTTTTCACTTGGAGTCTCTTCTACGATATGAACATCCTTATATTCTAGTCCGAGTTGATCCAACTCCTTCTTTGCTTTTTTACAAGTTGTACATTTTGGATATTCGATAAATTCTAACATTTTCTTCTCCTTCTATTCTTTCTCCTCTTTAAATGCTGCACCTTCATGCCTCAAGAGCCAAGCCTTCTTTTCGAGTCCCCAGGCATATCCTGTTAGACGATTACCCACACCAAGTACACGGTGGCATGGTACAAGGATAGACCAGGGATTGCGACCTACTGCTCCTCCGACTGCTTGAGCAGAAGCTACCTGCAGGTCCTTTGCTATTTGTCCATAAGTAACAGTCTTACCAAAAGGAATTCCACGCAAATAGTTCCAAACTCTTTTTTCAAAGTCACTTCCGATAGGAGCTAAGGGTAATTCAGATAAATCCTGTTCTTGCCCCTTAAAATAGGTATCTAAATAGGAAATGATTGGATTTAAAACGGGATGACTTTCAACGACTCTTACATCATTTTCAGACAATTCTCTCTCAAAATCGCTCTCTTCTTCGACCCATATCCCAAACAGATAGTGGTCATCTGCTACTAGAGATAAGGAACCAATCGGAGAACTGTATAGCATCTTGACATACTTTTTAGACATTCGATTTTATTTTCTGATAGGCCAAGCGTTCCCCGTCTACAGGAACTTTCCCAACTTGTTTAAAACCAAGTTTATCAAAAATATGTTGCATAGCCTTGTTTTGAGCGTGTGTATCAGAACGAAAATCTAGGTAATCAAAGCCTTCAATCAAGCCTTCCAAGAAGGTCTGAGCAACTCCTTGTCCTTGCACATCACTGGCAACTGCAATACGGTGAAATACTAAGTATTCTGTTTCTTTTCCTTGCCAGTTGCCATCATAAATGGCTTCATAAGCTTTTTCTGGGCTCTTGGTTACTGCTGCATAAGCTAAGAGCTCTCCTTCTTCCAAAGAGACATAGGCTTGACCAGAGATAATATCTTCAATAATCGTGTCCGTATTTGGATAGCCATTTTGCCACTGGGTGCTCCCAGCATCTGCCAAGCACTTCTTGGCATCCTCAATCACTTGCATAATGGCATCAACTTCGTTTGGAAAGGCTAAGCGAATCTCCATCATCTATCCTCGTTTCATACTATTTTCTCTCATCATAGCATAATTTATTTCTTTCTACAAGCACTTGAAACTTGACTTATAATTTCTATTATTTTATAATCTAGTTATGAAAACTAGATAAAAAGGAGTTGGAAATGAATACTACTTTTTCCTATCCAAAATGGGAAGAAATTCCAAGTATCAATCTCTATCTGGACCAGGTTCTGCTCTATGTCAATCAAATCTGTCCTCCAGCTTCTCCCGATAAGGAGAAAGGTTTAACAGCTTCTATGGTCAATAACTATGTCAAACATGGCTATCTGACAAAACCTGAGAAGAAAAAATACCAACGGAAACAAATTGCCCGTTTGATTGCTATTACGACTCTTAAGTCCGTTTTTTCGATCCAAGAAATTGCTCAAACCCTAAATACCCTACACACAGATGCTAATTCAGAAGAACTCTACAATGCTTTTGTGGATTATATGAACGAAGACATTGACCCAGCCAATCCTATTATCCAAGCAAGTTGTCAAACCGTCAAACTCTATCATCAAACACTAGCACTTGTCTATACAGAAAACGAAGAGGAGGAACCAAATGAATACTAGTCTCAAACTTAGTAAACGCCTTAGTTTTGGAGAAGAAATTGCCAACAGTGTCACCCATGCTGTCGGTGCATTGATCATGCTCATCTTACTTCCCATTTCATCAACTTACAGTTATGAAGCTCACGGATTCTTATCATCCATTGGTGTTTCGATTTTTGTCATAAGCCTTTTTCTCATGTTTCTTTCATCCACTATTTATCATTCTATGGCTTACGGCTCCACTCATAAGTATGTCTTACGGATTATTGACCATTCCATGATTTATGTGGCAATCGCTGGATCTTATACTCCTGTTGTTTTGACCCTAATGAATAACTGGTTTGGTTATCTGATTATTGCTATCCAATGGGGAACAACTATTTTCGGTATTCTTTATAAAATCTTTGCCAAAAAAGTCAATGAAAAATTTAGTCTCATTCTCTACCTCATCATGGGATGGCTAGTCTTAGCTATCTTACCAGCAATCATCAGTCAGACAAGTTCAATGTTTTGGAGTCTTATGGTATCAGGTGGCCTTTGCTATACAGTTGGCGCTGGATTCTACGCTAAAAAGAAACCATACTTCCATATGATTTGGCATCTCTTCATTCTAGCAGCCTCTGCTCTCCAATACATTGCTATTGTTTATTACATGTAAAAAAGAAG
>CABPWC010000110.1 GCA_902461025.1 uncultured Streptococcus sp. | reverse complement strand
ATTTTGAGGAACACAATGAATATCTGGACAAAATTAGCAATGTATTCTTTCTATGAGACGGAACGTTTGTATTTCCGTCCATTCTTTTTTACAGATGTAGACGACTTTCATCAGTTAGCATCAGACCCTGAAAATCTTCAATTTATTTTTCCTACACAAGCTAGTATTGATGAAAGTCAATATGCGCTTGCTAACTACTTTATGAAATCACCTTTGGGTATTTGGGCCATTTGTGATAAAAAAACAGAAAAAATGATTGGAGCAATTAAGTTTGAAAAACTGGACGAAATTAGAAAAGAAGCAGAGATTGGCTATTTTTTGAGGAAAGATTTTTGGTCTCAGGGATATATGACTGAAGCTGTTAGCAAATTGCGGGATTTATCCATGACAGAATTTGACTTAAAGCAACTATTTATTGTAACGCATCTGGAAAATAGCGCCAGTCAAAAAGTTGCGCAAAAATCAGGCTTTGTTCTATCTCGTCGTTTTAAAGGTAGTGACCGCTATACTCGTAAGATGCGGGATTATCTAGAATTTCGCTATACAAAAGGAGAGCTAAATGAGTAAACACCAAGAGATTTTAGCTTATTTAGAAGAATTACCAGTCGGAAAACGGGTTAGCGTTCGAAGTATTTCAAATAGGCTGGGAGTTAGTGATGGTACGGCTTATCGTGCTATCAAAGAGGCTGAAAATAGAGGTTTAGTTGAAACACGTCCTAGAAGTGGGACTGTTCGAGTAAAGTCAAAAAAAGTTGCTATTGAAAGATTGACCTTTGCAGAAATCGCAGAGGTCACCGGTTCGGAAGTTTTAGCTGGTCAAGCTGGTTTAGATAGAGAATTCAGTAAATTTTCCATCGGAGCAATGACTGAGAAAAATATACTTTCATACCTTCATGATGGTGGACTAGTCATTGTTGGTGACAGAACACGAATCCAATTATTGGCACTTGAAAATGAGAATGCTGTCTTGGTAACAGGTGGATTTGAAGTCCATAAAGATGTTTTGAATGCAGCTGATAAGAAGAATATTCCAGTATTACGAAGCAAGCATGATACATTTACAATAGCGACGATGATTAACCGCGCTTTGTCAAATGTTCAAATCAAAACCGATATTTTAACAGTTGAAAAAATTTATCGTACTTGTCATGAATATGGTTTTTTACAGGAAACGGATACTGTAAAAGATTATTTAGATTTAGTTCGTAAGAACAGAAGTAGTCGCTTCCCTGTTATCAACCAGCATAAGGTTGTTGTGGGTGTCGTGACCATGCGTGATGCTGGAGATAAATCACCGGGGACTACCATTGATAAGGTCATGACAAGAACGGTCTATATGACAGGCCTAGCAACGAATATTGCGAACGTGAGCCAGAGAATGATTGCTGAAGATTTTGAAATGGTACCTGTTGTACGGAGCAATCAAACCTTGCTTGGTGTCATTACTAGACGTGATGTCATGGAAAAAATGAGTCGTTCTCAGATTTCAACTTTACCAACCTTTTCAGAACAGATTGGACAGAAGCTATCTTATCATCATGATGAGGTTGTCATTACAGTAGAACCTTTCATGCTTGAGAAAAATGGTGTCCTTGCAAATGGTGTTCTTTCAGAAATCTTGACTCATATGACGCAAGACTTGGTTGTTAATAGCGGGCGTAACCTCATCATTGAACAAATGTTGATTTACTTCTTACATGCTGTTCAGATTGATGATGTTCTACGTATTCAAGCTAGAATAATTCATCATACGAGACGATCGGCTATTATTGATTATGACATTTATCTCAATCATCAAATTGTATCAAAAGCAAATGTAACTGTAAAAATTAATTAGAATCTAGGAGTAAACATGATTACATTAAAATCAGCTAGAGAAATCGAAGCTATGGATAAGGCCGGTGATTTTCTTGCAAGCATTCACATTGGCTTGCGTGATATCATCAAACCAGGTGTTGATATGTGGGAAGTAGAAGAGTATGTTCGCCGTCGTTGTAAAGAAGAGAATTTCCTTCCACTACAGATTGGTGTTGATGGGGCAATGATGGACTATCCATATGCAACCTGCTGTTCACTCAATGAAGAAGTAGCCCATGCTTTTCCACGCCACTATATTTTGAAGGAAGGCGATTTGCTGAAGGTTGATATGGTTCTTGGTGGGCCAATCGCTAAGTCTGACCTCAATGTTTCTAAACTCAACTTTAATAACGTTGAGCAGATGAAAAAATATACTCAAAACTTTACGGGCGGCTTGGCAGATTCTTGTTGGGCTTACGCTGTTGGAAAACCGTCAGAAGAAGTTAAAAACTTAATGGACGTGACCAAGGAAGCTATGTACATTGGTATTGAAAAAGCTCTTGTAGGAAACCGTATTGGAGATATTGGAGCTGCTATTCAGGAATATGCTGAAAGTCGTGGTTACGGAGTTGTTCGTGATCTTGTAGGACACGGTGTTGGTCCAACTATGCATGAAGAACCAATGGTGCCTAACTATGGTATCGCAGGTCGCGGTCTCCGCCTTCGTGAAGGCATGGTTTTGACAATCGAACCTATGATCAATACAGGTGATTGGGAAATCGATACAGATATGAAAACAGGTTGGGCACATAAAACAATCGATGGTGGACTATCATGTCAGTACGAGCATCAGTTTGTTATTACTAAAGATGGGCCTGTAATCTTGACAAGTCAAGGTGAAGAGGGAACTTATTAATAAAAAAAGGAGCTGAGCTCCTTTTTTAATTCGTTAAAGTTGAAATCAAATTTGCGTAGCAGATATCTTACAAACGTTTTCTTTTATAGTAAAATAAAAGATGACTATATGAAAGAAGGTTCTTAATTGGAAAGTATTATATTTTTTATCTCTGTATTTTTAGCTGGTATCTTATCATTTTTTTCTCCCTGCATATTTCCTTTGTTACCAGTCTATGCAGGTGTTTTGTTAGATGATCAAGAGCAGTCAAAAACATTTCGGTTTTTAGGTAAAGATGTTGCCTGGTCAGGATTAATTCGGACATTCTGTTTTATCGCAGGTATCTCTCTAATTTTCTTTATTCTAGGGTTTGGAGCAGGATTTCTGGGGAACTTACTCTATGCTGATTGGTTTCGTTATGTTATGGGTGGTATTATTATCATACTAGGCTTACATCAGATGGAAATCCTTCATCTACGAAAATTAGAGTTCCAAAAAACAGTAAGATTTGATCAAAAACAGTCTAGTAAATATCTATCAGCCTTTCTATTAGGTATCAGCTTCAGCTTTGGTTGGACTCCATGTATTGGTCCAGTTTTAAGTTCAGTTTTAGCATTAGCTGCCTCAGGAGGAAATGGAGCTCTTCAAGGGGCCTTATTAACCCTAGTTTATACTCTTGGAATGGCGCTTCCATTTTTAGTATTGGCTTTGGCATCAGGTCTGATTATACCTTATTTTAGTAGAATTAAATCTCACCTACTCTTACTGAAAAGAATTGGTGGTTTACTAATTATTCTCATGGGAATTTTATTAATGTTGGGACAGTTAAATGTCTTATCTGGAATATTAGGATAAAAGGAGTCATCTATGAAAAAAATTATCTATTTTGGATTTAGTTTCTTATCTATCTTTCTTTTGATTGCTTGTGGCAAAGAAGAAAAAAAATCAAGTCAAGAAACTCAAACGACTCAAACACAGCAGCAAGCAACTGTAAAACAAGTGGCTGTAGGAGTCGAAGCACCAGATTTTACTCTCCAATCGATGGATGGAAAAGAAGTCAAATTATCTGATTATAAAGGTAAAAAAGTTTATCTTAAATTTTGGGCTTCTTGGTGCGGACCTTGTAAAAAGAGTATGCCTGAACTAATGGAACTAGCTGCAAAAGAAGATCGTGATTTCGAAATATTATCTGTGATTGCACCAGGTCTTCAAGGTGAAAAAACAATAGACCAATTTCCAAAATGGTTTGAGGAACAAGGATATAAGGATATACCTGTCTTGTATGACACTCAGGGAACAACCTTCCAAGCTTATCAGATTCGAAGTATCCCAACAGAATATCTAATTGATTCAAACGGTAAAATTGCTAAGATTCAGTTAGGTGCGATTAGTAATGCAGACGCGGAAGCAGCTTTTGCTCAAATGGATTAGAGTTATAAAAAATGTCTAGACAGTTTTGTCTAGACATTTCTTTTTTTAAAATTGAATATAATTAGTTTTTAGAAGCTTCTTGGAATTCAGGGTTTTTCCAAGCTTCATCAATGATAGCTTTCAATTCTTTAGCAGAAGCTTGCATTTTTTGAGTTTCAGCGTCGTTCAATGGGATGTTCACTGGACGTACAATACCGTGTGCTCCAACAACAGCTGGTTGACCGATGAAGACGTCTTTGATTCCGTATTGGCCTTCTTGGAATACAGAAAGTGGAAGTACTGCATTTTCATCATCAAGGATTGCTTTAGTGATACGAGCAAGGGCAACGGCGATACCATAGTATGTAGCACCTTTTTTGTTGATGATTGTGTAAGCAGCGTCACGAACACCTTCGAACAATTCGATCAATTCAGTTTCTTGAACGTTTTGAGTGTCCTTAAGGAATTCTTCAAGGTTAACACCAGCAATGTTAGCGTGTGACCAAACGGCAAATTCTGAGTCACCGTGTTCACCCATGATGTAGGCGTGAACTGAACGAGCGTC
>CABPWC010000109.1 GCA_902461025.1 uncultured Streptococcus sp. | reverse complement strand
CCAGAAAACAAATTCTTTGTGGCTTGTCAGTACCATCCAGAGCTTTCAAGTCGTCCAAATCGTCCAGAAGAACTCTACACTGCTTTTGTAACAGCAGCCGTTGAAAATAGTAAATAGAAAGAAAAGAACCTTTGAGGATTGTCTCAGAGGTTTTTAATTTGTTTTCAGTATTATGAAAATCTGGAAAATCAGCTCTGAATTTGGTAAGATAAGATTATGGATTTTGAAAAAATTGAACAAGCATATACCTATTTACTAGAAAATGTCCAAATCATCCAAAACGATTTGGCAACAAGTTTTTATGACGCCTTAATTGAACAAAATGGGATTTATCTAGATGGGCAAACCAATCTAGAGCAAGTCAAAAAAAATAACCAGGCCCTAAAACGATTGGCACTCCGAAAAGAGGAGTGGTTACGGACCTATCAATTTTTGTTAATGAAGGCAGGGCAAACAGAACCTCTTCAAGCCAATCACCAGTTCACCCCGGATGCGGTTAGTCACTTGATGATTTTTTTGATTGAGGAACTTTGGCCTGAAGAAGAGCTAAGTCTATTAGAGTTGGGTTCAGGGATGGGAATCCTGGGTGCTAGCTTCTTGACAACTATGAACAAAAAAGTAGACTACCTAGGGATTGAGATTGATGATCTCTTAATTGATTTGGCTGCGAGTATGGCGGAAGTTATGGATCTTCAAATGGGCTTTGTCCAAGGAGATGCGGTACGTCCACAAGTATTAAAAGAAAGTGATATCATTGTGAGCGACCTTCCTATTGGCTACTACCCAGATAATCAGATAGCTTCGCGTTACCAAGTTGCAGCTGAGGGGGAACATACCTATGCTCATCATTTGTTAATGGAACAATCACTCAAGTATCTCAGGACAGGAGGCTATGCGATTTTTCTAGCTCCAACAGATCTCCTGACAAGTCCTCAGAGTGACCTTTTGAAATCATGGCTCACTGACCAGGCTCAACTAGTGGCAATTATTTCTTTACCAGAGGATCTCTTTGCCCAAGGCGCTCAGTCTAAGAGCATTTTTGTCCTACAAAAGAAGACAGGAGAAGGAGTTGAACCATTTGTTTATCCACTTACCAGTCTTCGTGACCCTGAAATTTTGATGGAATTTAAGGAAAATTTTCAAAATTGGTGTCAAGGGCATGAAATCTAGTGCAAATTTTGGTATAATAGTTGAAAACGCTTAAAAAGGGGAATAAATTTATGACAAAAACCATTGCAATTAACGCTGGAAGCTCTAGCTTGAAATGGCAACTATATCAAATGCCAGAAGAAAAGGTGCTTGCAAAAGGTTTAATTGAGCGAATCGGATTGAAGGATTCTGTTTCAACAGTTAAGTTTGATGGTCGTTCTGAAGAACAAGTTCTTGATATTGAAAACCACACCTTGGCTGTAAAAATCTTGCTTGATGACCTGATTCGTTTTGAAATTATTAAATCTTATGATGAAATTACTGGTGTTGGACACCGCGTTGTTGCAGGTGGAGAATACTTCAAAGAGTCTACAGTAGTTGAAGGCGATGTCTTAGAAAAAATTGAAGAACTAGGTCTTCTTGCACCATTGCACAACCCTGCAAACGCTGCGGGTATTCGTGCCTTCAAAGAATTGTTGCCAGATATTACAAGTGTAGCAGTCTTTGATACATCATTCCACACTACAATGCCAGAAAAAGCATACCGTTATCCATTACCAACGAAGTACTATACAGAAAATAAGGTTCGTAAATATGGAGCACACGGTACAAGCCACCAGTACGTAGCCCAAGAAGCAGCAAAAGTTTTGGGACGCCCACTCGAAGAATTGAAATTGATCACTTGCCATATCGGTAACGGTGCTTCTATCACAGCTGTCAAGGGAGGTCAATCAATTGATACCTCTATGGGATTCACTCCACTTGCAGGTGTTATGATGGGAACAAGAACTGGTGATATTGACCCAGCTATCATTCCTTACTTGATGGAGCATACAGAAGACTTCAAGACTCCAGAGGATATTAGCCGTATTCTAAACCGTGAATCTGGTCTTCAAGCCGTTTCAGGTTTATCGAGTGACATGCGTGATGTTCAAAATGGTGTGAAGGAAGGCAATCACGATGCTATCCTTGCCTTTGAAATGTATGTTGACCGTATTCAAAAATATATTGGACAATACGTAGCAGTTCTAAACGGAGCAGACGCCATCATCTTTACTGCAGGTGTTGGAGAAAACGCAACGCTCGTCCGTGAGAAAGTCATCAATGGAATCTCTTGGTTCGGATGTGATGTGGACCCAGAGAAGAATGTCTTTGGAGTAACTGGAGATATCTCTACAGATGCAGCAAAAATTCGTGTACTTGTTATCCCAACTGATGAAGAACTTGTCATTGCTCGTGACGTTGAACGTTTGAAAAAATAAACGATCAAAAAATCGACCTCTCTTTAGAGAAGGTCGATTTTTTAATATTTCAAAAACACTTCACCATTTACTAAGCGAAACTTCGCCACTATTGAGCCAGATTTTTTCACCAGTAGTTAATTCTATCTGTAGTTGGCCCTGATCAGAAATATCGCATGCTTTTCCTGAGATTATCTGTTGATCTTTCTTAAAAGAAATCTCTTTTCCTAAAACAATAGAGCGTTTTTTATAGAGATAAAGCAGTTCGTCTACATCTGTTTCGTAGAAACATTTCCAGATTTCAGCAATCAGTTCGTTGCGAGTGATTGGACTATTTTGAGAGAATAGACTTCCAGCTTTCTCTTGCAAATTTTTGGGGAATGTAGCGATAGAAAAATTAATTCCAACCCCAATGATAACATCTGTGACCAGTCCGGTTTCGACAGAAGTGATGGCCTCGGTTAGGATTCCGGCTACTTTTTTCTGATTTAGGTAGAGATCGTTCACCCACTTGATATCTAAATCAATCAGACAAAGGTTTTTAACAGCCTTATAAATTGCAGTTGCAGTCAAGAGTGTATAGGCTGGTAAATCTAGATAAGAGAGATTTGGTTTGAGGTGGAGAGACATGTAAATCCCACCTTGTTCTGGAGAATAGTAGGGGCGTTGAAATCGACCACGTCCCATCGTTTGGCTAGTTGAGAGGTAGAGTGTATCTCCTTTGACACCAGCTTCCATGGCCTCCTTAGCATCACTTTGGGTTGATTTGGTGATAGGTTTAAATTGAACTGAGATGGGGCTGTTAGCTTCTATTTCTTGAGGTAAGATTAGGTCACCGTGAAGAAGTTTGTAGCCACGGTTTTTGATGCTGTCAATTTCTAAACCTTCCTGCTGGAGGCGTTGGATAGCCTTCCAAACAGAGGTGCGAGAGAGGTTTAATATTTCAGCGATTTTCTCTCCGCTTAAATAATCAGTTTCATGAGCTAAGATTTTGTAAACTTCTTGGTAGGATTTCATAGTAGAGCCTTTCCTGGGAAATTAATTTTATTGTACCACAATTTTACAAAAGATTGACTGCTTTTAGTGGAGGAATCCGGGTTCCCTATAAATTTTTACCAAGTTTTAGTTAGGATGAGAAGGACAAAGTGGTTTTCAAATCATTTGAAAAATGGTAAAATGTTTTAATAGCTTATATCTGGGCTATATAGCGCAGAAAGAAAGGATCTGTTGTGAAATCAATAGGTATCATTGAAAAATTGAAAGGCTTCTCTAAGCGAGAACTAGTCTTGCTAGCTGTAATTCTAAGTATTTTCTTGCCTTTTTATATTTTCATCATTATTTTTATCGCTTATTTAATAGGTCTTATATATACAGGTGAAATGAAGGGGATTCTAAAACGACTCTCTAACCATGCCATTCTACTGTTGTTTATTGGCTATAGCGGTGCCATCTCTCTTCTAGCACAAAATGTCATGGGGATGGTTGCTACTTTAGGAATGTTCCTCTTTGCGATTTTCTTTTACTATTACCAGGCGCATCTAACCCCTAAATTTTTTAGATTAGTATTACAAGGGATTTTATCGCTTAGTGTGTTAGCCTCAGTTTTCGCAGCTCTGGAGCATTTTCAAATTGTTAAGAAATTTGATTATACCTTCTTATCACCAAAGATGCAGGTTTGGCACCAGAACCGAGCAGAAGTAGCCTTCTTTAATCCTAATTATTATGGAATTATCTGTTGCTTCTGTATCATGATTGGTTTTTATCTGATAAGTACGACTAGATTAAGATGGTTGAAAATTTTCTCAGTGATTGCAATTTTTGCTAACTTATTTGGGCTCAACTTTACTCAAAATAGAACGGCCTTTCCAGCCATTATCTTTGGTGCGATTATTTATCTGTTCACAACCATTAAAAACTGGCGTGCATTCTGGCTAAGTATTGCAGTCTTTGGTATTGGTTTGGCCTTTCTCTTCTCCAGTGATTTAGGAGTTCGAATGGGAACCCTTGATTCATCTATGGAAGAACGAGTGTCTATCTGGAATGCAGGTATGTCCTTATTCAAACAAAACCCTTTCTGGGGAGAAGGTCCACTAACATACATGCATGCTTATCCTCGTATTTTTGCACCTTATCATGAACATGCCCACAGTATCTATATTGATACGATATTGAGTTACGGTGTAGTAGGGACTGTCTTGTTAGGAATCGCCTCTTCTGACCCAATCCGAAAATTAATTGATATGAGTCAAGTACCAAGTAAACGACCGATTCTTGGACTCTATCTTTCATTTTTAACAGTGGTTGCAGTGCATGGAATTTTTGATTTGGCCCTCTTCTGGATCCAATCATCTTTTATCTTCCTTCTAGTGATGTGTAGTTTACCACTCAAACATAGTATGGTTTCAGAACTTGTTGATTAATAAAAAAGAGAGTGGGACAGAAATCGGTCATTCGTTAGAATTCGATTTCGTCGTCCCACCTCCGCACAGTTGAGTAGGGCTGTAAAAG
>CABPWC010000108.1 GCA_902461025.1 uncultured Streptococcus sp. | reverse complement strand
TAGGACGTCCCAACGTTGGGAAGTCAACTTTTTTGAATCATGTCATGGGGCAAAAGATTGCCATCATGAGTGATAAGGCGCAGACGACGCGCAACAAGATTATGGGAATCTACACCACGGATAAGGAACAAATCGTCTTTATCGATACCCCAGGGATTCATAAGCCTAAGACTGCCCTTGGAGATTTCATGGTGGAGTCAGCCTATAGCACTCTTCGGGAAGTCGATACGGTTCTCTTTATGGTGCCAGCAGATGAACCACGTGGGAAGGGTGACGATATGATCATCGAACGTCTTAAAGTAGCTAAGGTTCCTGTGATTCTAGTGGTCAACAAGATTGACAAGGTGCACCCAGACCAACTTTTGGCTCAAATCGATGATTTCCGTAATCAGATGGACTTTAAGGAAATTGTACCGATTTCAGCTCTACAAGGAAATAATGTTTCGCGTTTGATTGATATTTTGAGCGAAAACTTAGAAGAAGGTTTCCAATATTTCCCGTCAGATCAAATCACCGATCACCCAGAACGTTTCCTAGTATCAGAGATGATTCGTGAAAAAGTGTTACACTTAACGCGTGAGGAAATTCCACACTCAGTTGCAGTAGTGGTTGATTCTATGAAACGAGATGAAGAGACTGACAAGGTTCATATCCGAGCAACCATTATGGTCGAGCGTGACAGCCAAAAAGGGATTATCATCGGTAAAGGCGGTGCCATGCTCAAGAAAATTGGAACCATGGCTCGTAAAGATATCGAACTCATGCTAGGAGACAAGGTCTTCCTAGAAACATGGGTCAAGGTTAAGAAAAATTGGCGCGATAAGAAATTAGATCTTGCCGATTTTGGTTACAATGAAAAAGAATATTAAGAAGAGGTGGGCAGGAGCCTGCTTCTTGTTTTTAGAGAAGGAGGAGCTATGCCTGAATTACCAGAAGTTGAGACTGTCCGACGTGGTCTGGAAAAATTAATTCTGGGGAAGAAGATTTCAAACATTGACATTCGTTACCCCAAGATGATTAAAACTGATTTGGATGAATTTCAAAAGGAAATGCCTGGTCAAGTCATTCAATCAATGGGACGTCGTGGCAAGTATCTGCTTTTCTATTTATCCGACAAAGTTTTAATCTCTCATTTGAGAATGGAAGGCAAGTATTTTTATTACCCAGACCAAGTTCCAGAACGCAAACATGCTCATGTTTTGATTCATTTTGAGGATGGCGGAACTTTAGTCTATGAGGATGTCCGTAAATTTGGTACCTTGGAACTGTTAGCACCCGAACTCTTGGATTCTTACTTTATTTCAAAAAAACTTGGTCCGGAACCCACTCAGAAGGATTTTGATTTAGGAAGTTTTAAACTTGCTTTGAATAAATCTAAAAAACCAATCAAATCACATCTTCTCGACCAGACTTTGGTTGCAGGATTAGGTAATATCTATGTGGATGAAGTTCTTTGGAGAGCGAAAGTCCATCCTTCAAGAACCTCTAATAATTTAACAGCACAAGAGGCTAGAAAAGTCCATGATGAAACGATCAATGTTTTAGGTCAGGCGGTTGAAAAGGGTGGTTCAACAATTCGCACTTATACCAATGCATTTGGAGAAGATGGCACCATGCAGGAATTCCATCAGGTATACGACAAGGCAGGTCAAGCTTGTTCGCGTTGTGAAACCATCATCGAAAAGATTCAGCTTGGTGGTCGTGGAACTCACTTTTGTCCAAAATGTCAAAGGAGGAAGTGATGGGAAAAATAATCGGAATTACTGGTGGTATTGCGTCAGGTAAGTCCACTGTCACAGAATTTTTAAGACAAAAAGGGTTTCAAGTTGTAGATGCGGATGCAGTCGTCCACCAACTACAAAAACCTAGTGGACGACTCTATCAGGTTTTAGTGGAGCATTTTGGGGAGAAAATCCTTCTTGAAAATGGTGAACTGAATCGCCCCTTGCTTGCTAGCCTTATTTTTTCAAATCCTGAAGAGCAAGAATGGTCTAAGAGAACCCAAGGTGAGATTATTCGTGAGGAGTTAGCTGCATTACGAAATCAGTTTGCTCAGACAGAAGCTCTCTTTTTCATGGATATTCCACTGCTTTTTGAGCAGAACTATGCTTCATGGTTTGACGAAACTTGGCTAGTCTATGTAAATCGTGATGTTCAATTGGAGCGATTAATGAAACGGGACCAAATTTCAAAAGAAGCTGCTGAATCCCGTTTAAACTCTCAATGGCCTTTAGAAAGAAAAATTAGTCTGTCTAGTCACAGTCTAGATAATAATGGAAATCAGGAACAGTTGATTGCTCAAGTAGTTCAGTTGCTTGAAGAAATGTGTCTATAAATTAACATTGTTAGGAAGGAGAATTTTGGTATTGTTTGTTCAAATCATCTTAGATTGAAATAGTATCAAATACAAAAAATCTAGTGCGTGTAAAAATTAATCTAAAATGCTCCTCTTGTGGCAGCATGAATTATCTAACCAGTAAGAACTCCAAAACACATCCAGATAAGATTGAAGTCTTAAAGTATTGTCCTAAAGAAAGAAAAGTGACTCTACATCTTGAATCTAAGTAGAAATTATGGTAGAATAATAGGGATTTTAAGGAGTTTGATATGTATAACCTATTATTAACCATTTTATTAGTATTATCTGTTGTGATTGTGATTGCAATTTTTATGCAACCAACTAAAAATCAATCTAGCAATGTATTTGATGCCAGCTCAGGTGATTTGTTTGAACGTAGCAAAGCGCGTGGTTTTGAAGCCGTAATGCAACGTTTGACAGGAATCTTAGTCTTTTTCTGGCTAGCCATTGCCTTAGCATTGACGGTATTATCAAGTAGATAAGAAAATAATGGGCGAGACTAGGTCTTTGCCTATTTTTATTTTTGAAAGAAATAAGGTTTTACACCAAAAAATTTAACAATCTAGAAGGAAAACATGAAAGATAGAATAAAAGAATATTTAAAAGAAAAGGGACGAGTCACTGTAAATGACTTGGCTCAAGCTCTTGGAAAGGATGGTTCCAAGGACTTTCGAGAGCTCATTAAAACCTTGTCCCTGATGGAAAGGAAGCACCAAATTCGCTTTGAAGAAGATGGTAGTCTCACCTTGGACCAAAAGAAGAAACACGAGATTACTCTTAAAGGAACTTTTCATGCCCACAAAAATGGCTTTGGTTTTGTAAGCCTAGAAGGGGAAGAAGATGACCTTTTTGTAGGAAAAAATGATGTTAACTATGCCATTGATGGCGATACTGTTGAAATTGTAATTAAGAAGATTGCAGACCGACAGAAAGGTACAGCAGCTGAAGCTAAGATTATTGATATTTTAGAACACAGTTTGACGACGGTTGTCGGGCAAATCGTTCTTGATGAGGAAAAACCCAAGTATGCGGGTTATATCCGTTCTAAAAATCAAAAGATTAGTCAACCTATCTACGTTAAGAAGCCAGCTATTCAATTAGACGGTACAGAAGTTCTCAAGGTCTTTATTGATAAGTACCCAAGTAAGAAACACGATTTCTTTGTCGCTAGTGTGCTAGATGTTGTTGGACATTCTACAGATGCAGGGATTGATGTCCTCGAAGTCTTGGAGTCAATGGACATTGTATCTGAGTTTCCAGAAGCTGTTCTTAAAGAAGCGGAAAATGTACCGGATGTACCATCTGAGAAGGATTTTGAAGGACGATTGGATCTTAGGAATGAAATTACATTTACTATAGATGGTGCGGATGCAAAAGACTTGGACGACGCAGTACACATCAAGCCTTTGAAAAATGGAAATCTAGAACTCGGAGTTCACATCGCAGATGTTTCCTACTATGTTACTGAGGGGTCTGCCCTTGACAAGGAAGCCCTTAACCGCGCGACTTCTGTTTATGTGACAGATCGTGTAGTTCCAATGCTGCCAGAGCGCCTCTCAAACGGAATCTGTTCTCTTAACCCTCAAGTGGACCGCTTGACTCAGTCTGCTATTATGGAGATTGATAAAAATGGTCGTGTTCGTAATTATACGATTACTCAGACTGTTATCAAGACAAGTTTCCGTATGACTTATAGTGATGTCAATGACATTTTAGCTGGTGACGAGGAAAAGAGACAAGAGTTTAAGAAAATCGTTCCAAGCATCGAACTCATGGCCAAGCTCCATGAGATTTTGGAAAGTATGCGTGAGAAACGTGGTGCCCTTAATTTTGATACCAGCGAAGCTAAGATTTTAGTAGATAAAAAAGGCAAGCCAGTTGATATCGTTCTTCGTCAGCGTGGTGTTGCTGAACGGATGATTGAGTCCTTTATGCTGATTGCCAACGAAACAGTTGCCGAGCACTTTAGCAAGCTGGACCTACCTTTTATCTATCGGATTCACGAGGAGCCTAAGGCTGAAAAAGTTCAGAAATTTATTGATTACGCTTCGAGCTTTGGTTTGCGAATTTATGGGACTGCCAGTGAGATTAGCCAGGAAGCCCTCCAAGATATCATGCGTGCTGTGGAAGGCGAGCCATACGCGGATGTATTATCAATGATGCTTCTGCGCTCTATGCAGCAGGCTCGTTATTCTGAGCATAATCACGGTCACTATGGATTAGCTGCAGACTACTACACTCACTTTACTAGCCCAATTCGTCGTTATCCTGACCTCCTTGTTCACCGGATGATTCGTGACTATGGACGTTCTAAGGAGGTAGCGGAGCATTTTGAACAAGTCATTCCTGAGATTGCAACTCAATCTTCAAATCGTGAGCGTCGTGCCATCGAGGCAGAGCGCGAAGTCGAGGCTATGAAAAAAGCTGAGTACATGGAAGAGTATGTTGGTGAAGAGTATGATGCAGTTGTTTCAAGTATCGTTAAATTTGGTCTTTTTGTTGAATTGCCAAATACAGTTGAGGGATTGATTCACATTACCAATCTACCTGAATTTTACCATTTTAATGAACGCGATTTAACCCTCCGTGGGGAGAAATCAG
>CABPWC010000107.1 GCA_902461025.1 uncultured Streptococcus sp. | reverse complement strand
TTCCATCACTATTTGTTGAATCCAGTGTCGATGATCGTCCAATGAAGACTGTTTCAAAAGACACAAACATCCCAATCTATGCTCAAATCTTTACGGACTCAATCGCTGAAGAAGGTAAAGAAGGCGATAGCTACTACAACATGATGAAATACAATCTTGACAAGATTTCTGAAGGTTTAGCTAAATAATCATTTTAAAAACGTCAGTCACCATGAATTGGCGTTTTTTTTTGATTCAAAATCCGGTCAAATTATTGGAAAACTCTGAACATTTAATGTAGAATGAAAGAAAAAAGATTGGAGTAGCTTATGACTACATTCCTTGGAAACCCTGTTACTTTTACGGGAAAACAACTACAAGTAGGAGACAAGGCACTTGATTTCTCTCTCACAACGACTGACCTCTCTAAAAAAACACTAGCTGATTTTGAAGGCAAGAAAAAGATTTTGAGCGTCATCCCTTCTATCGATACAGGTATCTGCTCGCTACAGACTCGTCGCTTTAACCAAGAATTGGCTAGCTTAGACAACACTGTTGTCTTAACGGTGTCTATGGACCTCCCCTTCGCTCAAAAACGCTGGTGTGGTGCTGAAGGAATTGAGAATGCCATCATGCTCTCAGACTACTTCGACCACTCCTTTGGACGCGATTACGCCCTCTTAATCAATGAGTGGCACTTACTTGCTCGCGCGGTCTTTGTCCTTGATGCTGACAATATTATCCGTTATGTTGAGTATGTGGACAATATCAACAGCGAGCCAAACTTTGAAGCAGCCATTGAAGCAGCAAAGTCGCTTGACTAAAAGAAAGCCCACTTGTAACAAGACAGAAAGCTAGAGAAATCTAGCTTTTTTTGGTATACTAGATGGAGATAATAAACAAGGAAATGCGAATGACACCAAATAAAGAAGACTACTTAAAATGTATTTATGAGATTGGCATGGATGTTCCTAAGATTACCAATAAGGAAATTGCTGCTCGAATGCAGGTATCTCCTCCAGCTGTAACTGAAATGATTAAGCGCATGCAGTCTGAAAATCTCATCTTAAAAGATAAGAAAAAAGGATACTTGCTAACCAATATTGGGCTAACACTTGTATCAGAACTTTATCGTAAACATCGTCTGATTGAGGTTTTTCTGGTCCACCATCTAGACTATACCAGTGACCAAATTCATGAGGAAGCTGAAGTATTAGAACATACCGTTTCAGACTTTTTTGTAGAGAGATTAGAAAGTATGCTAGGTTTCCCAAAAACTTGCCCTCACGGTGGTACCATTCCTGCTAAAGGAGAGCTTTTGGTTGAAATCAACAACCTACCACTATCAGAAACCAAAGAAGCTGGAACCTATCTCCTAACTCGGGTTCACGATAGCTTTGATCTCCTAAAATATCTGGAAAAACATGCCATCAATATCGGAGACAAACTCCAAGTTCAACAGTTTGATGATTTCTCTAATACCTTTACTTTGATTCACAACAATGAAGAACTCTTGGTAAGTCTAGAAATCGCCAAACAGCTCTATGTTGAAAAGATGAACTAAATACGTCACAAAAAAACCAAGCTAACAAGCTTGGTTTTTCTTATCTATTTTTTGTATCAAGGATGATAGTTACTGGCCCATCATTGACCAGTGCTACCTGCATATCTGCTCCGAAAACACCTGTTTCAACAGGAACCTCTTTGGCTAGTTCCTGGTTAAAATCTTGATAGAAGGCCTCAGCCATATCTGGTTTAGCGGCGCCTGTAAAGGCTGGACGATTGCCTTTTTTGGTATCGGCAAACAGAGTGAATTGAGAGATGGAGAGAATTTCTCCTTGGATATCCTTAACAGATAGGTTCATCTTGCCTTCGTCATCTGAAAAGATCCGCATATTGACAAGCTTTCTGACTGCATACTCCAAATCCTCTTTTTGATCCTCAGGTCCAACACCCACTAAGAGCAAGAGTCCTTGTTTGATTTGACCATGAATCTGCCCCTCAATAGAAACCTGAGCCTCCTTGACTCGCTGAACGATGATTTTCATAGAAATCCTTTCTGACTGTATCGATCATACTTAACCATTGGTCCGTTTGACTGAGTAGACTTCTGGTACACTCTTAATCTTATCAACCACAGTTGTCAACATTGAAAGGTTAGAAATTCCAAAGGATACATGGATATTGGCAAATTTCATATCCTTGGTCGGTTGGGCATTAACTGACGAGATATTCTTAGTTGTGTTTGATAGGACTTGCAAGATATCATTCAAAAGGCCAGAACGGTTGAGTCCGTAGATATCGATATGAGCCATATATTCCTTGGTTGAGAATTGGTCTTCCCATTCAACATCTAGCAGACGTTGCTCATAGTTTTCCTGTGAACGAAGGTTCATACAGTCCACACGGTGGATGGCAACTCCGCGACCTTTGGTAATATAACCAACGATATCATCACCTGGAACAGGGTTACAACATTTGGCAATCCGGACCAAGAGACCAGAAGCACCTTGGATGACAACTCCACCCTCATGCTTCACCTTAAGCGTGTCCTTGTTCTCTACCTTGACTTCGCCACCCTTGACCAGTTCTTCTGCTTCTGCCTTAGCCTTGGCACGCTCTTCTTCACGACGTTCTTTTTCCGTCAAACGGTTAAAGACAGTGATGGCTCCGATTTCTCCAAAACCAATGGCTGCAAAGAGAGCTTCTTCTGTCTTGTAGCTGGTTTTTTGAAGGACTTCATCCATGTGGCGCTTGTCCATAAATTTATTGGCCACATAGCCGTTTTCTTGGAGCTGATTAATCAGCATTTCACGGCCTTTATTGATGGACAATTCTTTATCCTGGTTTTTAAAGAACTGACGAATTTTGTTACGGGCCTTGCTGGTCTTAACCATATTGAGCCAGTCACGGCTTGGTCCAAATGAATTTGGATTGGTGATGATTTCAACCTGGTCACCCGTTTTCAACTTGGTAGTCAAAGGTACCATACGACCATTGACCTTGGCACCAGTCGCTTTTTCCCCAATCTTGGTATGAATCTCATAGGCAAAGTCAATTGGTCCCGAATCCTTTGGAAGAGAACGAACCGCCCCATCTGGAGTAAAGACATAAATCTCTTCTGCCAGATAGTTTTCTTTGACAGTATCTACAAATTCCTTGGCATCATCTGCCTGGTCTTGGAGTTCCATCATCTCCTTGATCCAGTTCATCCCAATGGCAGATTCCTTGCTATTAACTTGGCCTTTCATTCCTTTTTTGTAGGCCCAGTGAGCCGCAACCCCGTACTCAGCAACCTCGTGCATTTCCTTGGTACGGATCTGGAACTCGATCGGTCCTTTTGGTCCATAAACAGTCGTATGGATAGACTGGTAACCATTGGCCTTACGATTGGCAATATAATCCTTGAAACGTCCTGGCATTGGTTTCCATAGCTCATGAACGTAACCCAACATGGCATAGACATCACTCTGAGTATCTAGGATACAGCGAATGGCAATCAGGTCATAGATTTCCTCAAAGCGTTTTTTCTTGTCCTGCATTTTACGGTAAATAGAGTAGATATGCTTAGGACGGCCATAGATTTTTCCTGTAAGATTGCGCTCAGATGAATACTCCTCGAGTTTCGTCACAACTTCATCGACCAAGGCTTCACGTTCTTGACGTTTCTCCTTCATCATGTGACTTATCTTGTAAAACTCTGTCGGATTGAGGTAACGGAAGGAAAGATCCTCTAGTTCCCACTTAACACTTGAAATCCCCAGACGGTGAGCAAGTGGTGCGTAGATTTCCATGGTTTCTCGGGAAATACGCTCTTGCTTGTCCTTACGAAGATGCGTGAGGGTACGCATATTGTGCAGACGGTCAGAGAGTTTGACCAAGATAACGCGGATATCCTCTGACATGGCCATAAGCATCTTGCGGTGATTCTCAGCCAACTGCTCTTCTATAGACTTGTATTCGACCTTACCAAGCTTGGTAACACCGTCTACAATCACTCGAACATCATGGCCAAACTCGCGCTCTAAGTCATCCAAAGTAGCATCTGTGTCTTCTACTACGTCATGCAAAAAACCACAAGCAACAGTGACAGCGTCCAGCTTGAGCTTAGCCAAGATACCTGCTACCTGGATAGGGTGGATAATGTAAGGCTCGCCTGATTTACGATATTGGCCACTGTGGCACTCTACAGCATAAACCAAGGCTTTATGGACAAAAGCCACATCTTCTTTCGATAAATATTTTTGCGTTAAAGCGACGACCTCATCGCCAGAATAAATTACTTCTTTTGGCATGCATACTCTCCAGTTCTTCCTACCATTTTAACACTTTTTAGTGAATAAGAAAACTAGTAAAGTCTCCTTCTTTTCGAGTTTCTAAACTTTATAAAAAAACACTACTAGAAAAACTCTAGTAGTGTTGTTTTAATTCAAATCTCTCTTAGTAAACTGTCTTTTCAGTTTCTACGTCAAAGAAGTGAGCTTTGTTCAAGTCAAATCCAAGTTCCACAGTTGCACCAGCTTGCAAGTAGTCACGTGCGTCAACTTTAGCAACGAATTCATCTTTACCAACTTGGCAGTATAGGTGAGATTCTGAACCAAGCAATTCTGATACAGAGATAGTTGCTTTCACAACTGATTCTGGGAATGTTTCAAGGAAAGCAGGTTCTGCGTTCACGTCTTCTGGACGGATACCGAAGATCAATTCTTTACCTTCGTAACCTTTATCGCGAAGAACTTTCAAAGCACCTTCTGGAACTTTCAAGTTAAAGGCGTCACCAACGATGTGGTCACCAATCAATTTTACGTTGATGAAGTTCATAGCTGGGCTTCCGATGAATCCTGCTACGAATTTGTTAACTGGGTTTTTGTAAACTTCTTGAGGAGTACCGATTTGTTCAACACGTCCGATAGTACCAGTACCAGCAGGGTTTTTAGTAGCTGACATGATAACGATACGGTCTGCAAGTGTCATCGCTTCTGTTTGGTCGTGAG
>CABPWC010000106.1 GCA_902461025.1 uncultured Streptococcus sp. | reverse complement strand
GTAATGACCAAAGGTCCTCCGAAACCGCCATTTCCTTTAACAACTTTTATACTCTTATATGACATAATTTCACTCTTTCTATAAATCAAATGTTTTACTCAAGGTAACACCTTGCTGTTTTGCTACATAAGCAGTTGTAAAATCGGTCACCCAACCGCCTACAAAGTTCATGACAAGCCCAACAAGCATGTAACGAATGGCTAAGTCCATTTGACTTAAACCTAAAGTTTGAATTCCTGTTGCAATTCCCATCCATACAAACAATTCCCCAGGATTGATATGCGGAAATACACCATTTGAAGTATGGCAGAACTGCATCTGAGCTGCTACAAAACTAGGTTTATAATATTCTGGTAAGAAACGTCCCATACTGATTGCCATCGGATTCCCCAGCATAAAGGCTGAAATGAAAGGTAAAATCATATACCGGCTAACAGGATTTTTGGCAGAAATCTTAGCCAGGGAATTGACCTTCTCTTCTCCCAAGAAAGCGATAAGGGTATTCATTGCAATCAATAGCATTAAGACAAGCGGTACAATATTTGTCATCCAGCTAATAAAGGTTTCTCCACCTAATTGGAAGAGTTTCATAAAACTCTCTGCAAAATTTGTAATGTGATTCATAAGGAACTCCCTTTCTTATTTTTTTTAAATAACTGTTTAATAGATAATTGTAAGTAATTCGCATAAAAGCCGAATCCCAGAAAAGAATCAGATGAACTTGTCTCTTTCTCAATACCTGCCTCATGCCAAAGATAGACTTTTCTAGCATCTTCTATGGCTGATTGCATCAACTTATTTTCTTTTCTCACAAGAGGATTATACTTGTCAAAATAATGGATGTCTTCTCCAACATAATCGTCCATATTTTGAAAACGTGCTAAGATTGTGACTCCTTGCATTTTGCTAGCTTTAAGAACCCGACCGTTTTCATCAACCGCGAACATGACAATCGTACCGGATTTGATTCTTCCGGACTTCCTGCCAATCGCTACGCGCCCCAGTCTTCGGAGCATCGTATAGGTCTTATTGAAGTCTTTGAGTTGCTGCCAGCCGAGGAACATTTGAAATATATAAGCTGCCATGACAAATACAGCGAAAATTATTAGCGAATTCATTAAAATACTCCTTTGCTCTTAGAAAATGATAGAAACTCTGTCTCTGTTTCTACAGCCCTCAAAGCTTCTTTTAGAGAAGGCTCTCCTGCAATTCGAAAAATGTCGTCATACAATTCCAGCAATTCACTCTCCATTTTGCTTTCAATTTCTGAGGGAATGGCGACTAGAAAGATAAATTCAATCCAATCATCTCCTTTTTGATAAGGCTCTTCTAGCTTTCCAAACATTAAAATAGTCTTTGCATAACCCTGGTTAATTGTATGGGGGAAGGCAATTCCTCCACCAAAAATGGTTGATTGTTTTTTCTCCCTATCAATTATCCGATTTCTAAAACCTTCATCAATCATCTGAAGTTTCTCTAACTCTGCAACCATATTTAGCAAGTATTGCTGATAGGTTTTTTGGGGACTCAACCGAAGAAAACGTAAGCTGACTGTTTCTAGATTTTTTTGATGAAAAGCATTGGCCCTCTGCCATTCTTCCTGCAGCCATTGATCATCAAAAAGATGATTAACTTGAATGACTGGAGATTTAGAATCTTTATATTTTAGAGGAACTGTCGTAAAAATCGCGAAATAGTCCTGATTCAAATCCAGATTAAAATCCTCTTCAGAATACTGAGTAATGTCTACATCATTTCCAAGGATTCGTCTGAGTTGCTGAATAATCATCGCAGCAGTTCCTCTTCCTGTTGTGCAAACTACTGCTATCTGCTTGCGAGAACCATTTACAACAGAGTTTTGCTTTCTTAAAATCATTTCAAAATACAAAGCCAGATATCCGATTTCAGATAATTCCAATTCAGAACCAAAAATTGCAGACAGTTCTTCTCCAGCAATTTTCGCCATTTCAAAAGCAAAAGGATATTGAGTTTGAACCTCGCCATGGAATATATCATTAGCTTGCACATGGAAAATCAGTCGATTGATTAAGGGGCCTAGATGAGACTTGATTTCTTCAAATAATTCTTCATCATCAAAGTTAACCAACATTGTTTCTTTGACTTTCTTGACAATCCCTTGAAAAATGTTTGCAAGCTGTTCAGATTGATAAGACGGCTTGCTTAAAGTGTCAATAAAACGGATATTAAACGGAAAACACAAAAAGTCTATTTCAAACTGACTGAGGGAAATCTTATAAGTCATCTCAATATGATAGATTAATTTTTCAACCAAAGGTGTCTCTGTTAAATCATTCCTATAGTAAGGAATAGGGCAACTCAACACCCTAGATGCATAAATACGCTCCACCATAATTGAAATTGTCTTTCGAAGGAGTTCCTTTGTTTCTTTCGGGATTTTATACTCCTGGAGTAGCGTCTCCAGAAAAGAAGATGTTGCCTCGGTGAGTGTCTTTCCTTCAAAGTAAGGGGCCACTTGGTGAATATAGAGCAAGCGCAAATTCAGCTCGGACCCCAAGACCTCCAGCCCACGGTTGGGCTTTCCTGAAATAGTGATAGAGTAACTCTCTGCCAAAGATTTTACTTGTTTTAAATCCTTATTAAGGGTACTTCTACTAACACCTGCTTCCTCAGCCAAGTCGTCAATAAGAAGAGGGGAGGTTGACTCAATTAAACGTTTTAGTAAATAGGCAATTCTTTTACTGGAAGAATTGAAGTCACTCTCCCGTTTTAAACTACCAGATAAAATCCTTTCCAACTCAGTATAGTCATACACCTCTAACATTAACTTATCATCTTGTGAGATAATCTGGATACTCGGAGCCAAAACATCATTTAATTGTTGGATACTCTTTTGCAAGGTTTGCATACTAATATCCAGCTCTGAGCGCATATCTACTAAGGAATAAGTTGGCTGTGAGACCATTTTTTCTAAAATGTTATACCATCGATTTACTATGGTCAACTCTCTTCCTCACCTTCATTTTTTTAACCGCGAGTTTTCCCTCCGGCAATATTTGTAGTGACTCCAGTTATATAGCTAGAACGGTCTGAAATATAGAATGCTACAAGGTCAGCTACTTCCCGTAGTTTACCACTTCGTCCCAAAGGAGTTGTTGAAGTTGAAGCATAACCAGCTCGAATATCTTCTACCGTCTTTCCACGGGTATAAGCAAGAGCTTCCTCATAAGAAAGAGTTCGAAGTCCCGTAGCTTCCATAATTCCTGGAGCAATTCCAACCACACGTACACCATGCTTACCCAGCTCTTTTGCCCATGAACGAGTGTAACTATAGACTGCTGCTTTTGTGGCAGCATAGGCACTTTGTCCTTCAGAACCTTCCAAGCCTGCTTCTGAAGCCATGTTCACAATTACACCTTTTCCATTTTTCACTAAAATACGTCCCACTGCCTGACTAACCAGATACAAACCTTTTTGATTAATCATCGTTACTTTTTCGAACGTCTCATCGTCCAATTCGTAAGGACCTTTAGGATTTTCTGCATCGATTAATAATCTAGGGATATTAATCCCTGCATTATTGACCACTGCATCAATATTGCCAAATCTTTCAACTATTTTGGCAACACCCTCTTCTACTTCAGAGCGAGAAGTTACATCAACTTTTACAAATAATAGATTCGGGTGACGCAAATCGTTGTCGCTAAGATCGAAATTCGCTACATTGACACCTAATTCCAGCAATTCTTCAACGATTGCCTTACCGATCCCAGATGACGCGCCAGTCACAAGAACTGTTTTGCCTTTTATGTTTAACCAATCATTCATTTTGATACCTCTCAAATTTTATTTACAAGGCAATTATACAGCGCTTTCATAAAAGAATTAAGACACTCTTTTTTACACTGTTCAAAAAATTAATAAACTAATTAAGAGGCTTGTACTAAAAAATCCACTAGAAATGAACTTGTGGATCTTTTTATATTCTAAATGAACTCAAAGCATATGAGAATCAAAGGCGTGCATTCAACTCAGCACCCAGCTCTTCAAAGCCTGGTTTTCCAAGAAGGGCAAACATGTTTTTCTTATAAGCCTCAACTCCAGGCTGGTCAAATGGATTGATACCATTCAGGTAGCCAGAAAGAGCAATAGCCAACTCAAAGAAGTAAATAGTGTAGCCCAAAGTGAACTCATCTTGCTCAGGCAGTGTCACAAACATATTTGGAACTCCACCATCAGTGTGTGCTAACAGCACTCCATCTGTAGCTTTTTTATTGACAAAGTCAACATCTTTTCCTTGCAAGTAGCCAAGACCGTCCAAGTCTTCTGCCAATTCAGGAATCAGCACATTTTTGCGAGGTTTATCTACACGGATAACTGTTTCAAAGAGGATACGGGTACCTTCCTGGATAAATTGTCCCAGAGAGTGCAAGTCTGTTGAGAAGTTGGCTGAAGTTGGGTAAATCCCTTTTTGGTCTTTCCCTTCTGACTCACCAGCCAGTTGCTTCCACCACTCAGAGAAGTATTGCAGAGATGGTTCATAGTTAGCTAGAACTTCTGTCAGATAACCTTTACGGTACAAGATATTGCGTACAACTGCATATTGATATGCTTCATTTTCAGCCAACTTATCAGAAGCATAAGCCTTGCGAGCAGCATTTGCTCCTTCCATTAACTTGCTGATATCAGCCCCTGCAGCTGCGATTGGCAAGAGTCCCACTGCTGTCAATACTGTAAAACGACCACCTACACTATCAGGCACTACAAAAGTATCCCAGCCATTAGCATCTGCTTCAACCTTAACTGCACCTTTAGCGCGGTCTGTAGTTGCATAAATCCGTTTATTTGCTTCTTCCTGACCATACTTCTTAACCAAGAGTTCTTTGAAGACACGGAAAGCAATAGCAGGCTCTGTAGTCGTTCCTGACTTAGAAATAACGTTGACAGAGAAATCTTTGTCTGATACATAGTCTACCAAATCAGCCAAATAGCTTGA
>CABPWC010000105.1 GCA_902461025.1 uncultured Streptococcus sp. | reverse complement strand
CTTGGACCAAAAGAAGAAACACGAGATTACTCTTAAAGGAACTTTTCATGCCCATAAAAATGGCTTCGGCTTTGTTAGTCTCGAAGGTGAGGAAGACGATCTTTTTGTAGGAAAAAATGATGTGAACTATGCCATTGATGGCGATACTGTTGAAATTGTAATCAAGAAGGTTGCGGATCGCCAAAAAGGAACTGCAGCTGAAGCAAAGATTATCGATATTTTAGAACACAGTTTGACGACGGTTGTTGGTCAAATCGTTCTTGATGAGGAAAAACCCAAGTATGCAGGTTACATCCGTTCAAAAAATCAAAAGATTAGTCAACCAATCTACGTTAAGAAACCAGCTATTCAATTAGACGGTACAGAAGTTCTCAAGGTCTTTATCGATAAGTACCCAAGTAAGAAACACGATTTTTTTGTCGCTAGTGTGCTAGATGTGGTTGGACATTCTACAGATGCAGGGATTGATGTCCTTGAGGTCTTGGAATCAATGGACATTGTATCTGAGTTTCCAGAGACTGTTCTCAAAGAGGCAGAAAATGTGCCAGACGCTCCATCAGAGAAAGATCTGGAAGGTCGTCTAGACTTAAGAGATGAAATTACCTTTACCATTGATGGGGCGGATGCCAAGGACTTGGACGACGCTGTTCATATCAAACCATTGAAAAATGGAAATATCGAACTAGGTGTTCACATTGCCGATGTCTCCTACTATGTGACCGAGGGTTCTGCTCTTGACAAGGAAGCCCTCAATCGTTCGACCTCTGTCTATGTGACAGACCGTGTAGTTCCAATGCTTCCAGAACGCCTCTCAAACGGAATCTGTTCTCTTAACCCTCAAGTGGACCGCTTGACTCAGTCTGCTATTATGGAGATTGATAAAAATGGTCGTGTTCGTAATTATACGATTACTCAGACTGTTATCAAGACAAGTTTCCGTATGACTTATAGTGATGTCAATGACATTTTAGCTGGTGACGAGGAAAAGAGACAAGAGTTTAAGAAAATCGTTCCAAGCATCGAACTCATGGCCAAGCTCCATGAGATTTTGGAAAGTATGCGTGAGAAACGTGGTGCCCTTAATTTTGATACCAGCGAAGCTAAGATTTTAGTAGATAAAAAAGGCAAGCCAGTTGATATCGTTCTTCGTCAGCGTGGTGTTGCTGAACGGATGATTGAGTCCTTTATGCTGATTGCCAACGAAACAGTTGCCGAGCACTTTAGCAAGCTGGACCTACCTTTTATCTATCGGATTCACGAGGAGCCTAAGGCTGAAAAAGTTCAGAAGTTTATTGATTATGCTTCGAGCTTTGGTTTGCGAATTTATGGGACTGCCAGTGAGATAAGTCAGGAAGCTCTTCAAGACATCATGAGTACTGTTGAGGGAGAGCCATATGCGGATGTATTGTCTATGATGCTTCTGCGTTCGATGCAGCAGGCTCGTTATTCTGAGCATAATCACGGTCACTATGGTCTAGCTGCGGACTATTACACGCACTTTACCAGTCCGATTCGTCGTTATCCTGACCTCTTGGTTCACCGGATGATTCGAGACTATGGACGTTCTAAGGAAGTAGCCGAGCATTTTGAACAGGTTATTCCAGAGATCGCGACCCAGTCTTCTAACCGTGAGCGCCGTGCTATCGAGGCAGAGCGTGAAGTCGAAGCCATGAAAAAAGCTGAATACATGGAAGAGTACGTTGGTGAAGAGTATGATGCAGTTGTTTCAAGTATTGTTAAATTTGGTCTTTTTGTTGAATTACCAAATACAGTTGAAGGCTTGATTCACATCACAAATCTTCCTGAATTTTACCATTTTAATGAACGCGATTTAACCCTCCGTGGGGAGAAATCAGGAATTACTTTCCGAGTGGGACAACAGATCCGTATTCGTGTCGAAAGAGCAGATAAGATGACTGGCGAGATTGATTTCTCTTATATTCCAAGTGAGTTTGATGTCATCGAGAAAGGTTTGAAAGACTCTGGTCGTAAGAATAGAGGGCGTCGTTCCGATAAGAAAGAAGACAAGAGAAAAGCTGGTCACTTAGGTGATAAGCGCAAGCATTCTCCAAAAGACAAGAAGAAAAAGGTGAAGAAACCTTTTTACAAAGAAGTAGCAAAGAAAGGAGCCAAGCATGGCAAAGGGCGAGGGAAAGGTCGTCGCGCAAAATAAAAAAGCGCATCATGATTATACAATCGTAGATACGCTAGAAGCAGGAATGGTCCTGACAGGAACTGAGATTAAGAGTGTTCGAGCAGCCCGCATCAATCTGAAAGATGGGTTTGCCCAGGTTAAGAATGGGGAAGTTTGGCTGAGTAATGTCCATATCGCTCCGTATGAAGAGGGCAATATCTGGAATCAGGAACCCGAACGTCGTCGTAAACTCCTCCTTCATAAAAAACAAATCCAGAAATTAGAGCAAGAAACTAAAGGGACAGGGATGACGCTGGTTCCCCTTAAAGTCTATATAAAAGATGGTTATGCCAAGTTACTTTTAGGACTTGCAAAAGGGAAACACGATTATGATAAACGGGAGTCCATTAAACGCCGTGAGCAAGATCGTGATATTGCGCGTGTCATGAAAGCTGTCAACCATCGTTAGAAGGATGTTATAAAATGGAAAAACTAGTTGCATACAAACGCATGCCGGTCTGGAATAAAGACACCATGCCAGAAGCTGTTCAAAGAAAACACAATACTAAGGTCGGAACCTGGGGCAAGATTACTGTATTAAAAGGGACTCTTAAGTTTATTGAGTTGACTGAAGACGGAGAAGTTTTAGCCGAGCACTTTTTTGAAGCAGGTGCTGATAATCCTATGGCACAACCCCAAGCTTGGCACAGAGTAGAAGCTGCCACAGAAGATGTGGAATGGTACTTGGAATTTTATTGTAAAGCAGAGGATTATTTCCCCAAGAAATACAATACTAATCCAGTCCATTCGGAAGTCTTAGAAGCTATGGATACAGTAAAACCATGTAAGGCACTAGACCTAGGATGTGGTCAAGGAAGAAATGCACTCTTTCTAGCTCAACATGGCTTTGATGTCACAGCTGTAGATCAAAATGAGCTATCTCTTGAAATCTTGCAAAGCATTGTGGAGCAAGAAGATTTAGAAATGCCTGTCGGTATCTACGATATCAATTCAGCTAGCATTGGACAAACTTATGATTTCATCGTATCGACAGTTGTTTTGATGTTTTTACAAGCAGATCGCATTCCAGCTATTATCCGAAACATGCAAGAACAAACCTCAATTGGAGGTTACAATTTGATTGTGTGTGCTATGGATACAGAGGATTATCCTTGCTCAGTCAACTTCCCATTCACTTTTAAAGAGGGTGAGTTAGCAAATTACTACAAGGACTGGGAATTGATCAAGTACAATGAAAATCCTGGCCATCTCCACCGTCGTGATGAAAACGGAAATCGTATCCAACTACGCTTTGCGACCATGTTGGCTAAAAAAGTAAAATAAATGAATAAAAGGGATAGAGAGCAGTCGTTTTCTATTCCTTATTTGTTACCCTAATAAGAAAGGGAAATCTCAATTTATGCTATACTAGAAGTAGGAGAAGTCGATGAAATTAATCAGAATTGTGATAGTTTTAAAACGATTCTGATCGACCACTATTCTTTCAGACTTTTTTGTCTAGGAGGTCTTAAGATGACTAGTCTTTTAATTGAACTATACGATCGTCATACCATTGAGAAAAATGTCTACCAAGCTTTTGTCAGTGATTGTGATGAGATTTTATACCTTTCTACAAGAAAAATTGCTGAGGAAGATAAGCTATCCTTGAAGCATTTTCTAATGGAACAAGTTCCACACTTAAAACAAGTACATTTTCGACAATTTCACCTAGAAAAAATCTGCCAGGAATTAGACGTATTTATCAATGATTTTGAGACGGTGACCATCGATGTTTTTGGCGGAGATAATCTATTAGCAATAGTTCTATATCAGTATGGTTTGGAGAAAGGTATTCCCATTATTGCTATGGATGTAGAACAAGGAATACAGTATGCCTGGGAAAGGGATAAGATTTATGATAAAAAGTTAGAGATTCCTAGTTTATCCATTGAACAATTGATAGCTTTACGTGGTGGAAAAGTCCTTAAATCAAGAAGACCTCAGCATTCTAATAAGCAAGTGCTAGCTATAAAAAAATTGGCCAAATATGCAATCGAAAATCCTGAAAAATGGTATCAGATTACCCAATTCTTTGCACTGGCAAAAACAAATGATTTTCACGCTGAAACAGCAAAAGTTTTGGAGAGTAATGGAAAAATTTATTCTTACCCCAGTAGCTTGATTCCTTTGTTCACAAAAGCTAATTTATTGAAAGTAGAAGAGGAAACAACAGATACTGTCTCTTATACATTTCCGAGTTCAGAAGCGCAGTTGCTTTGTAGAACCAAGGGACATATCTTAGAGCTCTATATTTATCTACTTGCTTTAGAATCAGGGTATTTTGATGAATGTATGATTGGTGCTGAAATTGACTGGAATGGCATTTTTCCAGAAGTAGATAATGTTCAAAATGAAATTGATGTAGTCCTTCGAAAAGATTACTCTGTTATATTCATATCTTGTAAAATGACTGATTTATCAGTTGAAGCTATCAACGAGCTCGAAGTTTATGCCAATCATTTTGCAGGAGATAATTGTTTAAAATTGATTGTATGCTCCGGCAGGATTAATCCTGTTTTTAGCAATCGTTGTCAAGAATATGGTGTATCCATCATTAAACATGATCAGATATCAAATCTCATTCCCATGTTGCAGAAATGTTTGAAGAACAAACGGAAGTGATACTAGATGTTATAGTGAAGAAGAGTCTGGGATAATAGTTCTAGACTCTCAATTGTCTTTGGATTGTCGAGCAAGACGCAGTGGTTGAGTGGGCACTACTACGCTTATTTCATCAGCTTTTACAGCCCTACTCAACTGTGCGGAGGTGGGACGACGAAATC
>CABPWC010000104.1 GCA_902461025.1 uncultured Streptococcus sp. | reverse complement strand
GTCAGCTTGTTAGAAAGGAGATGAACTAATGGTTTATACTTCACTTTCCTCAAAAAACGGCAACTATCCTTACCAGCTAAATATCGCCCACCTCTATGGTAACCTCATGAATACCTACGGAGATAATGGGAATATCCTCATGCTCAAGTACGTAGCTGAAAAACTTGGGGCCCATGTAACAGTTGACATCGTTTCACTTCATGATGATTTCGACGAAAATCACTACGACATCGCCTTTTTCGGTGGTGGTCAAGACTTTGAACAAAGTATCATTGCTGGTGATTTGCCTGCTAAAAAAGAAAACATCGATAACTTTATCCAAAATGATGGTGTTGTCCTTGCTATCTGTGGTGGCTTCCAACTGTTGGGACAATACTATATCGAAGCTTCTGGAAGACGTATCGAAGGCTTGGGTGTCATGGGACACTACACTCTCAATCAAACTAACAACCGCTTTATTGGGGACATTAAAATTCATAATGAAGAATTCGATGAAACCTACTATGGCTTTGAGAACCACCAAGGCCGTACCTTCCTCTCAGATGACCAAAAACCACTCGGTCAGGTTGTTTACGGAAATGGAAACAACGAAGAAAAGGTCGGTGAAGGTGTTCACTATAAAAATGTTTTCGGTTCTTATTTCCACGGACCTATCCTTTCTCGTAATGCCAATCTAGCCTATCGCTTGGTCACTACTGCACTCAAGAAAAAATATGGTCAGGACATTGTTCTGCCAGCTTATGAGGATATTCTTAGCCAAGAAGTTGCTGAAGAATACAGCGATGTGAAAAGTAAGGCAGAATTCAACTAAATTTTCTATTCCAACATGCTATTAGCTGTTGGAATTTTTTTAGACTCTTTTCCCCTTCTCTCTTGCATTTTCTACTATTTTTTGCAAAAATAGAGGGGTAGAAAGAAGGTAACATATGTCTAAATTACAACAAATTGTAACATATCTCGAATCTGAAAAGTTAGACGTCGCAGTCGTATCTGACCCCGTCACTATCAATTACCTCACTGGTTTTTACAGTGATCCACACGAACGCCAAATGTTCCTCTTTGTCCTTGGAGACCAGGAACCACTTCTCTTTGTCCCAGCCCTTGAAGTTGAGCGAGCAACTAGCACTGTTTCATTCCCAGTTGTTGGTTATGTAGACTCTGAAAACCCTTGGAAAAAAATCCAAAACGCCTTGCCACAACTTGATTTCAAACGTGTCGCAGTTGAGTTTGACAACCTCATCTTGACTAAATATCACGGTTTGAAAACTGTCTTTGAAACTGCTGAGTTTGAAAACTTGACTCCACTGATCCAGCGTATGCGCTTGATCAAGTCAGCTGACGAAGTGCAAAAGATGATGGTAGCAGGTGTCTATGCAGACAAGTCTGTCAAAGTTGGTTTTGACAATATCTCTCTTGATAATACTGAAACTGATATTATCGCACAGATTGATTTTGCCATGAAACGCGAAGGCTATGAAATGAGTTTTGATACTATGGTTTTGACAGGTGATAACGCTGCAAATCCACATGGTATTCCTGGAGCCAACAAGGTCGAAAACAATGCCCTTCTCCTCTTTGACCTCGGTGTGATGGTTAATGGTTATGCATCAGATATGACTCGTACAGTCGCTGTTGGTAAACCTGACCAGTTCAAGAAAGATATTTACAACTTGACTCTGGAAGCCCAACAAGCTGCCCTTGACTTTATCAAACCTGGTGTGACAGCTCATGAAGTAGACCGTGCGGCTCGTGAAGTAATCGAAAAAGCTGGCTACGGTGAGTACTTCAACCACCGTCTCGGTCACGGTATCGGTATGGATGTCCACGAATTCCCATCCATCATGGAAGGAAACGACATGGTTATCGAAGAAGGCATGTGCTTCTCAGTTGAGCCTGGTATCTACATCCCTGGTAAAGTCGGTGTTCGTATCGAAGACTGCGGTGTTGTCACTAAGGATGGCTTTGATCTCTTTACAAGTACCAGCAAAGATTTGCTTTATTTTGATTAAGCTGAATGATATACAATATAAAAAGGACGAGATATAAAATCTCGTCCTTTTCTGGTATTAACGCTTTGACGCAGTAGCTGTCTGGCTTGAAAGATGCTTTATCAAGCTTTTTCAAACCTAGTCAGCCTTGCGGGGGTGAGACAACGAAATCGAAACTTCGTCTAACGATTTCTATCCCACCGCCTTTTTGATTTGATAATAAATTTTATCCGCTATATATCCTTTTCGTTTCACACCATCTGGAATTGTCTTCCAAAAAGTCATTCCAGCCTTTTCCATAACACGACCAGATGCAGGATTTAGACTTACATAGCAAGCATCAACCTCTTCAAATCCAATCTCATCTAGACAGTATGATAAAACTGCCTTCAAGGCTTCTGTCATGAGTCCTCGTCCCCAGTAGTCCATCCCTAAGATATAACCAATCTCACAGCTAGAGTTTTCTTTATGCACACCTACAAGACTAATATCTCCAATGACATGGTCTGGATTTTCTTTGAGACAAATGGCCCATTTGTAATAATCTGGCTCGTCATAGGATTTAACCCAATTGCCTATAGAATTTCGAGTCTGTTCAACATTCAAGTGTGGATTCCAAGTCACATAAGTTAGATTTTCTGAGCGTGAAGCCCAATTATCAAACATGGCTTGAGCGTCATTTTTTACAAATCTCCTCAAAATCAATCGTTCAGTTTCTATAGGTTGTGTACCTAGTTCTTTCATGATGCTAACTCTCTTTCTATTTTATGGATGGGCTCAAACTTGCATTGACCTATCTCAGTCCCCTATTTCAAGTTATAAAGTGAAAAAGGTCCTCCGGACCTTCTTCGCTTTTGTATTTTCAGACTCGGGGTAAAAACACTTTACTCATAAACATTGAGAAAACAACAGTTTCCTCTAATTTCATGACGCAGTAGCTGTCTGACTTGAAATACGCTTTATCAAGCTTTTTCAAGCCTAGTCAGCCTTGCGGGGGTGAGACTATGAAATCGAACTCTTCGAGTTACCGATTTCTGTCTCACTCCCAAAACGTATCAAACACGGTGATTGGTAGGTGGCGTTTGTGTTGGCCTTTATGCCACCATTTTTCAATGGTTGCTTGCGCTTCTGGGTTTACTTGCTTACCTTCGAGGTAATCATCGATTTGATTGTAAGTGACTCCCAAGGCTACTTCATCTGCAATACCTGGTTTTTCTTCTTCCAAATCTGCTGTTGGAACTTTTTCATAAAGTGCTGGATCAGCTCCAAGTTCCTTCAAGAGTTGTTTCCCTTGGCGTTTATTGAGGCGATAAAGTGGGAGAATATCTGCACCACCGTCACCAAACTTGGTAAAGAAACCTGTGACATTTTCTGCAGCATGGTCAGTACCAATAACTGCTCCGCTATAGGCACCCGCAAGGGCATATTGGGCAATCATACGACTACGAGCCTTGATATTCCCCTTGTTGAAATCTGAAACAGGACTACCTGTTGCTTCAACTGCTGCTGTCATAGCATCTGCAGAGTCCTTGATATTAACGACCAAGCTCACATCTGGCTGGATAAAAGCAAGTGCTTTTTGAGCATCATCCTCGTCAGCTTGCACCCCGTAAGGCAGGCGAACAGCGATAAATTGATAAGAATCATCTCCTGTTTCAGCTCGCATTTCTTCCATAGCTAGTTGTGCAAGACGCCCAGCTAAAGTCGAGTCTTGACCTCCAGAAATACCTAATACAAAGGTTTTCAGGAATGGATGCTTCTTTAAATATCTTTTTAGAAAGTCGATGGAACGACGGATTTCTTCTCGGGCATCAATGACAGGTTTAACCCCTAATTGTTGGATAATGGTCTCTTGCAAACTCATTCTTCTTCTCCTTCGCCTAGAGCTTCCTTACGCATCTTATCAATCAAGTCCATCTTGTCTTGCCAAATATCATGTGCCAAGTCTACTGGATAATGTTGTGGGTTCAGAACACGTTTGTACTCGTCCCAAAGTTTATCAAATTCTTTACGAGCATAGGACTGAATCTCAGGTAGACTCGGTAAATCATAGACCAGCTTACCGTCCTTAAAGATGTCCACCAAGAGAGGAACGGCATCAAAATTACGGACAGTTTTCTTGATGTAAGTATAGGTTGGATGGAACATCTTGATTTCTGTCATACTAGCAACATCTACGCCATCATAAGTAATGTAGTCACCTTCTGACTTCCCTTTTTCACGACTGGTAATGCGCCAAACTTGCTTCTTACCTGGTGTCGAAACCTTCTCAGCATTGCTAGAGAGTTTGATGGTGTTGCGCATCTGACCATTTTCATCTTCAATAGACACAATTTTATAGACTGCGCCAAGAGCAGGTTGGTCATAAGCAGTAATTAACTTAGTACCTACACCCCATACGTCAATCTTAGCTTTTTGCATCTTGAGGTTAAGAATGGTATTTTCATCAAGGTCATTGGATGCATAGATCTTAGCATCTGTAAATCCAGCCTCATCCAGTTGTTGACGAACTTTTTTAGAAATATAGGCGATATCTCCAGAGTCAATCCGGACACCAAGAAAATTAATCTTGTTACCAAGTTCACGCGCAACCTGAATCGCTGCTGGAACACCGATACGAAGAGTATCGTAGGTATCCACTAGGAAGACACAGTTTTTGTGAGTTGAGGCATAAGCTTTGAAAGCCTGATAGTCATTTCCATAGACTTGAACCAAGGCATGGGCATGTGTTCCTAAAACAGGGATGCCAAAGAGTTTCCCTGCACGGACATTACTGGTTCCATTAGCACCACCAATAACAGCCGCACGTGTTCCCCAGATAGCCGCATCCATTTCTTGAGCACGACGTGTTCCAAACTCCATCAAAGGTTCATCATCAATGACTGAACGAATACGAGCTGCCTTAGTAGCAATCAAGGTTTGAAAGTTGACGATGTTCAAGAGGGCTGTTTCAACCAATTGACACTGCGCCAAAGGTCCTTCCACTTGAACAATCGGTTCATTGGCAAATACCAAGTCCCCTTCTTGAGCAG
>CABPWC010000103.1 GCA_902461025.1 uncultured Streptococcus sp. | reverse complement strand
CATCTGTATCTTTACCGACGATAGAGATTGTATTGTTCTTGATTGACAAAGCATAAGCATCAATCTTATCAAAGAGTCCTTGAGAAATACCAGATATTTCTTTTTCTGCCTGTGAATGTTGACCATGAACACCAAGATAGATATTTGTAGCACCTGCTACTGCAGCTTGACTGCTTGTGTAAGAGATTTGATGATCTTGTAGAACACTCTTCAAGCGGTTGCGAGTGTAAATATCTAGATGGTCTCCCATAACAAGATTAACTTGTTTTTGAAGTTTCGTAACACCTTCATCGTAAGTAACTTTTTGTGGTGTTGGGAATACCTTGTATTCTTTCTTGAGATAGTCTTGACTTTGTGCTGCAGCAGCGATCGCATCATCACTGGCTGGTTTTGTAGCTACAAAGCTATCCGCAAGTTCAGTTGTACCATCACTTACTTCTTCAACTCTTGGTTGTTCTGGAGTCACCGGTTTCTCAGGAGTTACCGGTTTTTCTGGAACAACTGGTTCTTCTGATTCACTATCAGAAAGTGGCTTGAGTAGTTGAATTTCTGCTGCGCTACCAAATCCTGCGACACCTGCTAGAACTTTAAATTCTACCTTATTGGTTTCAACTGCTGCAAAATTAACAGTTTTTTCTTTAGTATTATTTTCCCAAGTTCCTGAAGCAACCTTAACCATTTGACCATCTTTTTGAGCATAGATTTCATAAGATGTCACGACTCCGTTACCACCACCTGGACGTGGAAGATAAGTCAAACCATTGACTTTTTCAGGAGCGTTCAAATTCATGGCAACGGTATATGGAGCTTGATGTCCAGTCCATTTAGAATGCCAGAAGGTGTTTGGATCATTGTCGAAAGCTTTTTCAACTGGGCCTTCTGTATCCGTTCCTGGAGTTTCTTGACTGGTTGCAGAAACTGTGAAGTGATCTGTTGGAATCAAACGTGGGTTTACAAATGCTTCATTTGACAACTCTGCACTATGCAAGATTCCTTGGAAACCACCGATTGTTTCAAGTGGAAGTACCAAGCTATTGTGAGCCAAGCGAGGGTGAGCTGGATTTGCAATACGTTCAACCTTTTCACCGTCTACATAAACTTCTGTTTTTTGTGGTTTCGTAACAACAGAGATTTGATAACGTTTATTTTTCTCAAGTTTCTTGTTGAATTGAATATGGAATTGTTCAAATTTATAAGCTAAGTAGCCATCCTTGTCCGCAAGATAAAGTTGGTTGTCCCCACTTGTAGAGAAGACTTGTTCGCCTTCGCCTGTAACAGTTACATCCAATTTCAAAACGTGACTAGGACCAACATCACCTACTAAGCCTTCGATGCTAGAATCTTTTTCAAAATTCAATCCTGCGTCTGTTTTCTTCACATTCTTAGCAAGATATTCCTTGATAGTTTCGGGTTTAATTGTAAAGAGGTCGCTATCTTCTATTGTCTTTTCTGGATTTGAACGTGGTGCATAAATACTAGTTGGCTGGATACGTTCTGCATAGGTCTTAGCTGCACGATCTGAACCCCAAGTGCGTTCTGCAGTTGATTGCATACTCTTGAAGAAGCGTTTAAAAATATCATATGAAGTTAAACCAGTTTCATGGAGGTCAATGTTGTCATTCCAAACTGCATGACCACCACCGATGATATTTGGATTAGATGCTTCTAAGCGTGGTCCTCCACCTGTTGAGAAGTCATTTGGTGTCCAGCGATTGTATTGAGTTTCGTAGTTAGCATAATCGCCATAACCACCTTGACTGTTGCTTCCGCTTGGGACACTATAGGTTGGAATATCTGTGATATTGATAATCTTGGCACCCTGAGCAATTGCAGCCGCTGGACGTTGCCAACCAATACTCCAGATATCAACTTCTACTCCATTCCAATCAACTGGCGTTGTACCAGGCTTAGCACTAAGTGAGCCCCAAATACGAGGTGTATAACCTTTTCCTTTGATGTACTGAATCATATCGTTGACGTAGCGACGATAGCTTTCTCTACTGCCGTAGTACTCATCAGTTCCGATGTGAACTGTTGAGACACCATGAAGTGGTGCATTTTCTCCATCGAGCAATTTATCATAGACTGATTTAACAAAAGCAAGAGTTTCTTCGTACTTATTATCCAAGTCCAACATAGCAACACGTTCTACATTGTGCTTACCTCTATAATCGCTCAGACTACCTTTATACATAAGGTCTGGACGAACTTTAACAAAGGACAAAGCGTGACCTGGTGTGTCAATCTCAGGAACAAGGTTGATATGCAAAGCTTTAGCCAATTTGATGATCTGTTGCATTTCTTCCTTAGTATAATGCTCGTCTGATGTTAATTTTTCACCATTTTCTCCGACAACATCAGTTTCCACACGGAAACCTGTCTTGGCATTTTTTAGAACATAATCCAGTTCCTCTTGTTGACTAAGATGTTTTCCTTCCAAGTGTTTTTCTAGGAAGATATAGTTATCATTAAGGTGCAACTGCAAGTCATTCATCTTGTAGTAAGCCATATTTAGCATGATATCTACAAGCGTGTCATAAGGAATAAACTTACGACCTGTGTCTAGCATAAAACCACGGTGGCTGAAGCTTGGGAAGTCACGGATTTCACCGTTTTGCAAGTTATTTTCTCCCAACTGAAGGAGGGTACGAGTTGCATAAAAGGCACCAGTATTAGTCGCTGCTTCTACTGTGATAACTCCATCTTTAATGGTGATACCATAGCCTTCTTTACCATAGCCCTTGTCTTCAACCTTTTTAAATTCAATTCGGTTTTGAGCTGATTGATCACCTGTAGCGACTTCCAAACCACGATTTTCAAGGTCAGTTTGGTAGAACTTAGCTTCCTTGTCAAATCCAGAATTCCCAACGGAAATGACAGTTTCAGAAGTAATAGAAGTTTTACCTTCAGTGCCGTACCATTGTTGAACTGCTGGGGCAACTGCAGGTTTGGTTCCCACGCCTTCATCAGCATGCAAGCCTTTAATGACAACTTCAAATTCTTTTGTGAAGGTATGGTTATCATTGGTTTGTTGGACCATCACTTTGACATGTTGTTCTGTCAGCGGTGTGTAGATTTTATTATTTAGATCGATAACACCTTGCTTATTGCTTCCAATCAAGCTAACTTGACCAGGTAATTTAGGCAATACAAGTGATTTTCCGTCTTCAGAAACCGCTATTTCTGTAACTTGGCGAATATCTGTTGGTTTGCTGGTGTCTGGAATATTTGAGTAGGCACGAATTTCTTGAATACCCACATTTTTCCATTGCATAGTACCGGCTTGATAATCTGTAATTTCAAGTTTAAGATACTTAGCTTGAACGGCTTCTTTTAAGTCAACTTTTTCATCTAGAACCGGAGTTCCTGTTCGTTGATGAGCCAACTTCCATTCTCCAGGACCTGATCCATTGACTTCGTCTTGACCTGCATAATAGAGATTCCAAGATTTGATGTTTGGATCATTTTGCTCGCCACGAACACGACGATCCCAATCGATTTCCACATGCTTGATTAAGGTTGTCTTTTCAAGCTTAAATTCGATTGTTGGTTTCACAACATCACGGTCAGTTGCCCAACGAGTATCTGGATTTCCGTCAATTGCCTTCTCAGCTGTAAATGGTGTGTTCGCTTCATGGTTTGATGCTGTCGCAGTAGCCTTTTCCAAATGATTGACATCTGGAGTTTCAACCAAATCTTTAGTAACTGGTTTTTCTGCTGGTTTAGCTACTGGTGCTGCTTCTTCTTTTGGAGTCTCAGCTGGTTTTGGTGTTGCTTCTTCTTTTGGAGTCTCAGCTGGTTTTGGTGTTGCTTCTTCCTTAGGAACTGGAGTTTCAGCTGGTTTTGGAGATACTTCTCCAGTATTTTCAGGCTGAGCTTCCGCATCAGTCGGATTCGTTTCAGTAGGATCAGTTGGTTTTGCTGATTCAGCTTTTTCAATAGCTGCTGCTATATCCGCTGGTAACTTATCCAGGGGCTGAACCTGTGTTACTGTTCCTTCTGTCTCTGCAGGTCCTTCTGTTTCGGCTGCTTGAACCATACCAGCACCAAAAATGCTAGCACCAATCATGACAGAAGCAGCGCCAATTGCAAATTTACGTATACTGTAATGACACCGTCTCTCAAAAAAATGTTTTCCCATTTTCTTTATTTCCTTTCCCACGCTTAAATTGGGTAAGCGTTATCATTTCCCTTTTAAAAAGGGAGGACCAAGAGGTCCTCTCTAGGTGTTTGTTGTTCTCCATTACAATCCGTTAGGAGTTTGAGTTTTCATAGTGTAAAACTCTATGATATTTTAATCTTCTTTTCTTTTTTCAAGAAATAGAGCAGACATTGCTACTGCAAGACCAGCTAGGAAGAGGTGTCCAGTTGCTCCTTCTCCTGTTTCAGGAAGTTTGGCCTGATCCGCTTCTTTTTGTGCTGCTTGCATAGCAGGTGTTGGTGTTAGAGCTGGTTTCTGATCAAGTTTTTCTGCAATTGGACTTGTCTGATTGTCTCCTGCACCTAATGTTTCTTTATACTCAGGAACATCATTCTTAGCTGCTTCAACCCAATTAACGCCACCTTTGAATTCTGGGAGCTCATTCTTGTCCGCTTCAACCCAATTAACGCCACCTTTGAACTCTGGGAGCTCATTCTTATCCGCTTCAACCCAATTAACGCCACCTTTGAACTCTGGAATGTCATAAACAGCCGCTTCTACAGCATTAACGCCACCCTTGAATTCTGGAATGTCATAAACAGCCACTTCTGCAGCATTAACGCCACCCTTGAATTCTGGAATTTCAACTACTGGTGGTTGCTGTTCTCCCTTACTTGATAATACTTCAGGTTCAGGAGTTGGTTTTGGATCTGGGGTTGGCTCTGGATCTGGAGTTGGTTTCGGATCTGGAGTTGGCTCTGGATCTGGAGTTGGTTTTGGATCTGGAGTTGGTTTTGGATCTGGAGTTGGTTCTGGATCTGGAGTTGGTTTTGGATCTGGAGTTGGCTCTGGATCTGGAGTTGGCTCTGGATCTGGAGTTGGCTCT
>CABPWC010000102.1 GCA_902461025.1 uncultured Streptococcus sp. | reverse complement strand
TATTTTCCTCGATGAGAAGTTTATACATATTCATGAGAATCTCAGGTTCAGGTCCCAACTTTCCAGCAATGACGAGATTGTCTTTCTCATTATGTGGAATCATGCTTGGAACATAACTAACTCCCAAACCAAGGACCATGACAGCAAAGGTCGAAACAATCGTACGCAACTTTGCCTTTTCCAACCATTTGAGAATGACATTAAAGAGAATGGCCAAGATGGCTGATGAGATTGCTCCGATTAAAATGAGACTAGCATTCCGACGATCAATTCCCAAAAGAATAAAGGAGCCCAATCCTCCAGCTCCAACAAGAGCGGCTAGAGTTGCTGTCCCAATGATCATAACGGTCGCTGTTCGAACTCCCGATACAATAACAGGCATGGCAAGTGGAATTTCAAACTTCTTGAGTCGCTCCCACTTGGTCATCCCAAAAGCAATCCCTGCCTCCTCAAGACTAGGATCAATGCCATTCAGGGCTGTGATTGTATTTTCTAAAATCGGGAAAATAGCGTAAATGACAAGGGCTGTGAGTGCTGGTAAGGTTCCAATCCCCATCAAAGGAATAAAGAGCCCCAACAAGGCCATTGAAGGAATGGTCTGGAAGATACCTGCAACTTGTAGCACCCAGGTCGATGCTTTTTTGTGACCATTTAGATAAACCGCAAGTGGGATGGTCAGAAAAATAGCAACCAATAAGGTCAAAAGAGACAATTGTAAGTGTTGTCCTAGAGCTGTTACCCATTCCCCAAAACGCTCTTGAAATGTTGAAATCAAATTAGACATGAAGGCTACCTCCAAACAAGTTTGCTACAAAGTCTGTCGCAGGCGCTTGTAAAATTGTTTCAGGGTCTGCCACCTGGCGAATTTCTCCATCCTGCAAAACTGCAATTCGATCCCCTAATTTTAAGGCCTCGTCCGTATCATGTGTTACGAAGATGGTCGTCATACCGAACTCCTTGTGCAATTCTTTTGTAAGAGCCTGCAACTGCTTGCGAGAGATGGCATCCAAGGCTGAAAAAGGCTCATCCATCAGCAAGATTTTTGGTTCCCCAATGATGGCTCGTACAATCCCAATCCGTTGTTGCTCCCCACCAGATAACTCGCTTGGTAAACGATGGGCATACTCTACAGCAGGCAGGCCAACCTTATTCAAGAGTTCTTCGGTTTTAGAGGTGATTTGCTCCTTGCTCCAGCCCTTCATTTCAGGAATGAGAGCAATATTTTCAGCAACGGTCAAGTTAGGAAATAAGGCAATGGCTTGAAGGACATAGCCGGTACTGAGACGTAACTCCCGTTCATCATAGTCCTTGATACGTTTCCCATCCATATAGATATTGCCATCTGTCGGCTCCAAAAGACGGTTAATCATCTTGATCATGGTGGTCTTACCAGATCCTGAAGGACCCACTAACACCATGAATTCTCCATTTTCAATGCGAAGATTGACATCTTTTAAAATGTCCTTTTCTGTATAGCGCAAGGCTACATGTTTGTATTCAATCATTTTTTTCCTCAATAAGTTTTCTATCTCTAAGAATATCCAAAAGTCTGCTTGCTGGATGCCTTAGGACTTTTTCGATATCTGTTGAAACCCCAGCCTGTTCGCCAGCTTTAATCGCTGTATAGGTACTGACCCATGCATCGTACTCCCAAGTTTGTGCTGGCCATTTTTTCCGTGACTCATAGGCTTCTTCTACTGATTCATCTAGATACGTGATGTCCTTACCGGTCTCCTTTGAGAGAAGCGCTACGATTTCTTCCATGGAAAGATCCTCTGGTCCTGTCAAATTCAGGCTTTGATTTTCCCACTCCTTAGGATTTAAAAGAATTTCTTCTGCAACCTTAGATGTATCCTTACGGGCAACAGCTGACACAAGGCCACTGCCAGCCGGACCACGAATTTCTCCATTTTCAATAGCAATATCAATAAAGAAGTCCAAGTAAAAATTATCTCTCAAAAATGTATAGGTGAATCCCAACTTCTTGATATAGGCTTCCGTCTGGGCATGATCTCGAGCCAAGGTAAAAGTTGCCTTCTCATCTGCCCCATAAAAGGAGGTATAAACAATATGCTGCACCCCAGCAAGCTTTGCAGCATCTAAAAAACTCTTGTGTTCCTCAACACGCTCTGGATTTTCCCGAGCAGATACCATCAACAAGGTATCGATATCCTTTAAGGCCTCAACCACCTCTGGAGTATTGGCATACACTATTTTACGGATTTCTGCAGACGCGTAGACTTTTGCACGCTCTGGGCTTCTTGCTAGATGGACTGAAGCGATTCCTTTTTTATCGACAAGATCAGCCACATAGGAGCCTAATTTCCCTGTTACACCTGTAATTCCGATCATAACTGTTACTTCCTTTCCCTAGATTTCATTTTCTTTAGCTTTTAGACTTGCGATTATACGCGCTTGATAAGCTTCAAATTCTCGGATTTCTTGATCTGAAAAGCCTTGGTAGAAAATCTCTCCCAGTTCTTTACTGACACGGTCTCCAATTTCTTTTTGCGCCCAACCGAGATCTGTCAAAGAGATATACTTTTTCCTTTTATCCTGTGTGCAAGGTTGAATCGTAACCAAGCCTTGTTCTTCCAATTTCTTAACCATGCTGGTCAATGTATTATTGGCTAAACCCGTCGCAAGAGCGATATCGGTCGCAGTAGCGCACCCCAACTCTTGCTTCCACAAAATCGTTAAAATTTTCTCCTGTTCACTTCGGTATTGAGCATCTGGTTCCTTGCTAAGCAACTTTTGAAAGATACGCCCATTTAACAATCGAATCTGTAGAGCTTGATAGCCCCCAAACATCTTGTCCATTTTGTCTCCTTTTTCTTCCATATGGAACTTTATACTGCTAATTGTAATCTTTTTGATTACATCTGTCAACTCGTTCGTTATAGAAATAACAAAAACTTCCTACTAAAAAGTAGAAAGCCATCATTTTTATAAAATTAAACAGGAATCACATCAGAAGCATTCCTCTTAAAGAAAGTACTATGAGCTAGATAAGGACCGTACTTACGATTTTGACTATAAACCAACCATAAAGGAATGATAAATACTTTTATAAGGTAGAGGAAGAAAAAAAGTAAAAAATAACTAAAACAAAGAGTTTTTAAATTAAGAAAGTAAAGATAACAGACAATTGATGTATTCAATAGAATATTTAAACCTGTAGCAAAACTAGCTGACATGGTATTCGTTTTAATCTGAGGATTAAAGAATTTGACAAGAAATAAAGCTAATAAGGAAGTATTATAGATACAAATCGGCTTGTAGTCATGACGATAGAAAACTAAACATTTATGATTATAAAAAATAAGTCCTCTGCTAAAATTACTTGCTTTGTTAATCCAAACATGTGAGACTCCACTAATATCACTCCAAGGAACAAACAAATCTAATCTTCTAAGATAAATCCCATCCTGTGAAATATAAAATTTCCAAGGAAAAAGAAAATTTATGCCAATGCCAACTAAAATTAATAAAAGAAGGAAATACACTAGCTGTGTTTGATCAAAACTAAAAGTGTAATCAAAAAATGAAATCGTTTGAAATCCTCGGCCAACAATTTGATTAAAAACTAGAAAAAGCAAAACAATGATAAATAAAACAAATCTATAAAAAATACTACGAAACTTTACACCTTTAGTCATAGAGCATATTCTCCAAAATTATACTATCATCAAATAATACTTTATAATTTTATGTAACCCTAGTATACCATTAAATACTCAAAGAATATAAAAATGATTGAATGAGATATTAAAAAATAGAGCCTAGCTAAAAACTAAACTCTTTTTCTTTTATTCTTCTTCAACCAAGCGTTTAAACTCTGCTTGGATTTCTGTATTTTCTGTTGGTTTTAAGTACATGACCCCACCATTAGTAGTCGGTGAATGAAAGACAATTGCTTCTCCTGTATTGCTTATCGCAAAGAAGTAACTATGAACATCCGGGTATTTATCCCAATTACTATAACGCTCTACAATTCGGAACTGGGCATTACCGAGACCTGTATCCGTATACTCGGCATTCATTTTCTCACTTGGTCCATCATCCCTAAGTATATAGAGATTATCTGGTCCAACATCCCCTCCTGCGATCCCCTTTTGGTAATTGGGTTGTCCTAGTCTTTCGCCCCAGCCCTTTATAAAAGCCTCTAGTTTGGCAGATTTGTTGGGATTCCATGGTGCTTTTTGCTTTTCTCCCGAAATGGTCATGCTAGTAGAGCTTTCAAATTTCTGCCAATCTAGTTGCTTGAAGTTCATTAATTCTGTTTCTGTCTTACCAAAGTCAGAGTGCAAACTTTTATTCCCAGGAACTCGAATATCCTGTTCTTGCAGTTTACTTGCAGCTTGCTGGTTTAAATTCAGATGATAGAGTACTCCTCTACCTTCTCCTGTTCCAGAGGACCAACTTAATTCCAGGATATCGCCACCCTTATAGATATTCATAGCATTTCTAGCACCACCATGACCTGCTACAAAACCTTCTGCTAGAAGTACCGGTTTCTCATTTACTAAATAATAAAGCCCCGAAATAAAATAACCACCACTAGATTGCTCAACACCGATTAGCAATTCCTCTACACCATCTTGATTAAGATCTGTATAGACATAGCGCATCTTATCCGCTTGATAAACTGCATTTTCAAGTGCCCAACTATCAATAGGCCGATCAGTTGTATTCAGATTTTTATAAAGATCTAGAATTTTAGCTGTATCCTTAGGTGTAGAAAGAATTTTTTGGTAATCATCAAAAATCGGCTTGTATAATTCTTTATAATCTTTCTTAGATGATTCATTCGTTGTAGACTGACTAGTAGAAGACGATAAGCTGCTATCCTTACTAGAAATTTCAACATTTTGACTCCTACAACCAAATGTAAATAAACTTAGAACAAGAACAAAGAAAGATCCTAATACTTTTTTATTCTCCATAGCATTCTCCTTAATAGTTACAGAAAAATAATGCTTAAATCTCTCTTACATTATATCAAATATAAAAAACTTTAACATAAAAGAATAAAACTTAAAAAGCAATAACTGATTTAAAATATGAAAAAAGGGAAAATAAAAAAAGAGCTAAAAAGCTCTTTCATTACGGAGAATAAGGGATTCGAACCCTTGCGCCGGTTACCCGACCTAACGATTTAGCAAACCGTCCTCTTCAGCCTCTTGAGT
>CABPWC010000101.1 GCA_902461025.1 uncultured Streptococcus sp. | reverse complement strand
GGTGCCAAAGGTGCTTTCGTTGTTATTGAAGCAGAGCATATGTGTATGAGCATGCGTGGTGTTCGAAAACCAGGAACTGCAACCTTGACAACAGTAGCTCGTGGAGTATTTGAGACAGACAAAGATCTTCGAGATCAAGCATACCGTCTCATGGGGTTATAAAAATCGATTCAAACGATTTTTTCTAGAAAGGACTAGTTATGGATCAATTGCGCATTAAGGATTTGGAAATTTTTGCCTATCATGGTCTTTTCCCTAGTGAGAAAGAACTAGGTCAAAAATTTATCATTGATGCAAGCTTATCCTATGATATGACCAAGGCTGCTACGGACTTAGATTTGAAAGCTTCTGTCCATTATGGCGAGCTCTGTCAGCAATGGACGACTTGGTTTCAGGAAACCACTGAAGACTTGATTGAAACAGTTGCCTACAAACTAGTAGAGCGCACTTTTGAAACCTATCCAATAGTTCAAGAAATTAAACTGGAACTCAAAAAACCATGGGCGCCTATTCATCTACCACTAGACACCTGTTCAGTAACCATCCATCGCCGCAAACAAAGAGCCTTTATTGCTCTAGGTAGCAATATGGGGGATAAGGCGGCTAATCTCAAGCAAGCTCTTGAAAAAATAAGTGCTCGTGGGATTCGTATTCTCAAAGAATCTAGTGTGATTACAACTGAGCCATGGGGCGGTGTAGAGCAAGAAAATTTTGCTAATCAGGTCATTGAAGTCGAAACTTGGCTGCCGGCTCCAGTCTTGTTAGATACCTTGTTAAGCATTGAGGCAGAAATGGGACGGGTCAGAGAAGTGCATTGGGGACCTCGCTTGATTGATCTGGATTTGCTCTTTGTAGATGATCAGGTTATCTATACAGATGACCTCATCTTACCGCATCCTTATCTTGCTGAGCGTCTATTTGTCCTAGAATCACTTCAAGAAATAGCCCCACATTTTATTCATCCAGTACTGGGACGATCAGTTCGTCACTTGTATCGTCAATTGGAGAAAGAAAATGTTTAAGTTTTCCGAAACTTATAGTAAATGGAGAAGTCTAGGGGAAGGTGCAGTGGCCATAACCTTAGGCCTTCTCTTGATTTGTTTTGGACAGTTGGTACCGAGGTTAGGTTACCAGTTATTAATGGGTTATTTTTCTTTGTCTGCCGTTTGGCATTTATTGACACGATGGTTTCAAGAAAAGTCCCGGAGAGAAAATATTTTTGTAACTCTAGCCAAGCTCTCGATTGCAGTTATCCTATTTGACTCTGTTATCTTGCAGGGGATTGCCCTCTATGTCTTAGTCGTTGCTATTGGAAGTTATCAATTATTTACAGGCCTAATCAGTTTGATTACCTGGTTGCTATACCGGAAAAATCATATTCATCCAAGGATTAATTACTTATTTGATGCTTTATGGATGATGGGATTTGGTCTCTACAGTATTTCTCCTTTTCATGATGCGACAAATTTTGAATTACTCTTACTTGGTTTTTACTTGATTATGTTGGGGGCAAGCAGCCTTAGAGATGGTTTCTTTTTTGAAAAAGGGAGAAGCAATCCTAAGCTCAAGCGTAGAATGAGAATGACCCTGCCTATATTCATGACAGCCTTGATTCCCATCAGCACCTTACGACGATGGAATGAAAGGTTATCTAGTCATCAGGTAGAAGAAAATGAAGTGCATTTGGAGAGAAAAAATGAAAAATCTGTTGATTTAGAAATTTTCATCCATACTTCAGAATCATCTTTCTTCTTGGCCATGGGTCATGTAGATATCTGCTATCAAGGTCAGGTTATTTCCTACGGCTCTTATGACCCACATTCAGAACGCTTGTTTGGTACAATTGGCGACGGGGTTTTATTTAAGGCCAATCGTGAAAAATATATTGAACTTTGTAAGAGAGAAAGCCAAAAAACCCTATTCACCTATGGTTTAAGCCTGTCTCAACAACAGAAAAAGGCCATCGAAGAACGATTGAGAGAGATAGAAAGCCTCTTGATACCTTGGGAGCCAAGTTCACAACTACTGAAAAGAAGGGAAGGAGAGGTCAAACATACCTACTCTTATCAGCTGAAACACGAGGCTGATGCAACCCTCTATAAGTTTACATCATCTAAATTTAAAACCTACTTTGTTCTCAGTACAAACTGTGTTCTATTGGCCGACTCTATTGTTGGAGAGGCTGGAACAGATATCCTGAGTCCCCAAGGTTTTATCGTCCCTGGGACTTATCAGGACTATCTTGATTTAGAATTTAAAAAACCGAGTGGTATCGTGGTCAGTCGTTCTATTTATTAAAAAAGAAAACTCTAGTCAGAAGACTAGAGTTTTTAAAATAGGTCATTTTCTTCAGGTAGGAGAATGGTTTCCTTACCGTCCATATCCATAACAAGTACTTTCGGTGGGTACAATGGATCAAAGGGATGATTAAAATCGAAGTCAATCGTAGTCGGTAGATGTTGACTTGAAAAACGGAAGGTTATGGAGCCGTCACTGTTTAAAAGCTGAAATTCCAACTCATCTTCTAATTCAAAAACATGCTTTAAAAAATGATCAATAATATACCAGATTGAGTCAATCACATCGTCTGGGAGATTGGTTACCACACCAAAGCTGGCACAACGTCTATGAGAATCCGTAAAAGCCATCCATGCCTCCTACTTAATTTTTTATTATCATACTGCAAACTGGCCTAAAAATCAAGAAAAGTAAACTAATTTACAAAAATATGATTATATATGAAATTTTTTCAAAGAAAGTTCAATTAATCCTTGAAAATGCTTACAATTAGTGGTAAACTAGTAGTGGTGTAAACATGAAAACAAAATTTTCAACATTAGAAAGGAAACGGTATGAACACAGATGATACAGTAACAATTTATGACGTTGCCCGAGAAGCAGGAGTTTCAATGGCAACTGTCAGTCGTGTAGTCAATGGCAACAAGAATGTCAAAGAAAACACTCGTAAGAAAGTTCTAGAGGTGATTGATCGCCTAGACTATCGTCCAAATGCAGTAGCTCGTGGCTTGGCAAGTAAACGAACAACAACTGTTGGGGTTGTCATCCCAGATATCACTAACACGTATTTTGCTGCGCTGGCAAAAGGGATTGATGATATTGCAGAGATGTACAAATATAACATCGTCCTTGCGAATAGTGATGAGGATGATGAAAAAGAAGTGGCAGTAGTGAATACACTCTTTTCAAAACAAGTTGATGGTATTATCTTTATGGGCTATCACTTAACAGAGAAAATTCGCTCAGAGTTTTCACGTTCACGTACCCCTGTAGTTCTTGCAGGAACAGTGGATGTAGAACACCAGCTTCCAAGTGTTAATATTGATTATAAGAATGCTACTGCGGATGCTGTTCGCCATTTGTTGAAGCGTAACAAAAAAATTGCCTTTGTGAGTGGCCCGTTGGTAGATGATATTAACGGTAAAATTCGCTTGGTTGGCTACAAAGAAGCTTTGAAAGCAGCAGGAGTCAACTATAGTGAAGGACTTGTATTTGAATCTAAATATCGCTATGATGATGGTTATGCTCTGGCAGAGCGCTTAGTTTCTTCAAAAGCAACTGCAGCGATTGTGACTGGTGATGAATTGGCAGCTGGTCTCTTGAACGGCTTGGCTGATCATGGAGTTTCAGTACCAGAAGACTTTGAAATCATTACGAGTGATGATTCTCAAATCGCTCGCTTTACTCGACCAAGCCTTACAACTATCGCACAACCCTTGTATGATTTAGGTGCGATTAGTATGCGTATGTTAACTAAAATTATGCATAAAGAGGAATTAGAAGAACGTGAAGTCCTCCTACCTCATGGTTTGACAGAGCGCAAATCAACACGTAAAGACTAAAAACAAATCCCAAGAAATCACTGATTTCATGGGATTTTTCTTATCCTTCCATATATGCTCGGAGTTGGTCGCCCTTTAGTCCTGCATTAATTGCAATAAGGAGTTTAAGACGTGCTTTTTGAGCATTTAATTCTTTTACAAAATAAACACCATCTTTTTGAAGGCAAATACCCCCGCCTTCATAGGCATAAACAGGTTCTGCAATCCCATTGAAACAACGAGAAACAAGTGCAATAGGAAGACCAGTTTGGCAGAGAGATTTCAGTTTTTGGGCAGTTTCTTTAGGAACATTCCCAGCTCCAAAAGCCTGGATAATCAGTCCATCTAGCTGATCGACAGGAAGTAGATCGAGAAGCTCCTCAGTCATACCTGCATAAACAGGTACGATAGGAACCAATCCCTGAATGTGATCAAGGTCAAAACGAACACGAGGTTCTGCCGTTTTGAAGTAAAGAATTTCATGCTTCATAATGAGTCCAAGTGGACCGTGAGTCGGTGTTTGAAAGGTACTAACATTTGTAGTATGTGTTTTGGTAACATATTTAGCAGCATGAATTTCATCATTCATAACGACTAGAACACCCTTATCTGCAGCCTTGTCATCACTAGCCACACGTAAGGCGCTAAGATAATTATAGACGCCATCGCTTCCCAGTTCATTGGAAGATCTCATAGCCCCTGTCAAAACGATAGGTATATGAGGGATCTCCATGGTGTCTAGAAAATAGGCTGTCTCTTCTAGAGTATCTGTCCCATGTGTGATGACAATCCCATCGTATGCAGCTGCCTCTTGTTTTATCTTTTTGTAAAGAGCTAACATATGCTTGGGTTTGATATGTGGACTTGGTAGATTGAAAAAATCCAATGAATGGACTTCAACGCCTTCGAGTGGATTAGAGATATGATTCATAGGGTTGTCAGCACTAGTTCTTACAGCTCCAGCTTCATCTGCCTGCATGGAAATAGTACCACCAGTATGTAAAACAAGGATTTTCTTAGTCATGATTCACTCACTTTTTCTGAAATGTGGTATAATCATTGTATCATAAAAGAAAGGAATGAGATAGGATGGAAGTCAAAGCAGTTTTTTTTGATATCGATGGAACGCTTGTAAATGACCGTAAGAGTGTTTTGAAGTCCACTAAAGAAGCTATCAAGATTGTGAAAGAGCAAGGAGTGCTTGTTGGAGTAGCAACAGGGCGAGGACCTTTTTTTGTTAAGGATTTGATGGACGACTTAAACCTGGATTTTGCAGTGACCTACAATGGCCAATATATCTTTAACAAAGACCGTGTTCTTTTTGCTAGCCCTATTGATAAGAGAAGTCTCAGACAAATCATCTCTTATGC
>CABPWC010000100.1 GCA_902461025.1 uncultured Streptococcus sp. | reverse complement strand
TGTCACTAGGCTTTATTCCAATTTACTATATCTGTAAAATTCTCTTCCAAGTTCATTCATATACAGTGAATATGGCTATGCTCAGTATGGTTGTATCAACAATTGCCGGATGTGCTATCTATTATGCTTTCGCTCTCTTTGTAATTAAGGATAAAACACTTCACTATGCACTTGATTTAGTTCGTGCTAAAATAAAAAGAGGTTAACAAAAATACCTATAAAGCTTAAGCTTTATAGGTGTTTTGTTTATAGGAAAATTTTGTTCTTAATGATTAGAAATCTAATTTTTTTCTTCGCTAGTTTGTGTTTTAGGTTCAGTAGATTGATTTTTTTCCTCAGACGTAACAGATGAGCTTTCTGTTTGTTGTGTTCTCTCTACTTCTGTTGTTTCGAAAATGTGCCCCTGACTATTTGCCACAGTTTGTTCCTGAGTTGTTTCCTCAGTTGTAACAGTCGTCCAAATTCCATCTGCATTGAGCTTGTACCCGTCAGGACTTGTTCCATTTCTTAGGAGAGAACCATTTGTTTGGAAATAGTACCAGTTACCATTCAGTTGTTTCCAGCCAGTTTCCATGGCACCACTTGCATTGAGGTAATAGCGTGTCCCATTTATCTCTTGAAGGCCTGTTAGCATAATCCCTTCCTTGTCGAGATAGTACCAAAGACCTTTGTCTTTGAACCAACCAGTCTTCATGGCTCCACTGCTTGCGAAGTAATAATAATGGTTATCGAGCCATTTCCAACCAGTTTGCATAGCTCCGCTTGTATTAAGGTAATAACGGGAATCATCAATCTCTTGAAGGTCTGTTAGCATCACACCTTCTTTGTCGAGATAGTACCAAAGTTCCTTATCTTTGAGCCAACCTGTCTTCATGGCTCCACTACTTGTGAAGTAATAGTAATGGTTATCGAGCCATTTCCAACCGGTCTGCATAGCACCACTTGCATTGAGATAATAGCGAGAACCATCGATTTCTTGGAAGCCTGTTAACATGACACCTTCTTTATCTAGATAATACCAGACGTCCTTATCTTTGAGCCAACCTGTCTTCATGGCTCCACTGCTTACGAAGTAGTAATAATGGTTATCGAGCCATTTCCAACCAGTCTGCATAGCCCCACTTGCATTGAGATAATAGCGAGAACCATTAATCTCTTGAAGACCTGTTAGCATCACACCTTCTTTATCTAAGTAGTACCAAGTATCTTTATCCTTGACCCAGCCAGTTTTCATAGCTCCGGAACTAGCAAAATAGTTCCAATGACCCTCAATTAAGGACCAGCCAGTTTGCATGATACCATTTTGATTAAAGTAATAGGTAGTGCCGTTGATATTCTTTTTACCAACTGATCGAATACCATCTTCATCATAATAATACCAGCTAGAGCCAAGCTTTTGCCAACTAGATGCGCTTCCTTCTGTTTGAAGGGCACCACTACTTGCAAAGAGCATCTTCTTGCCATTAAAGACTTGTAAGCCAGTCAGCATTTTACCATCTTTATCAAAGAGATATTTTTGACCACCAATTTCGGCTAGTTCATTGTAACGTCTTGCACCGTTTGACTGGATATAGTACCAAGTATTATCATGATAGAACCAACCACCCGTCTGCATTTTGCCATTATTGTTTAGGTAGTAGTCATTAAATTTTGGTTCTCCGTTCCATTCGTCAGTGATACGGAGCCAACGACCACTCTGCATTTGACCTTTTCCGTTAAAGAAATATGTAGCACCAGCAATATCTTGCCAACCAATAGCCATCTGACCATCTTTTAAACGATACTTCCAGTAACCATCTTCTTTATACCATTTCTCTTCAACAGTAGGAATATTTGGAAAATCTCCTGAAACATTTGTAAAGCCTTTATCACTAATATCAAATACAGTTGCATCCTGAGTTTTACTTGATGCATGAATCACTTGAATATTTTTCTTTTGGAGATAATCTCTCGTTGAAGCAACATTAATGTCACCTCCAGTTGTTTGAATGACCATACTAGGAGAAAGATGATTAATGAAGTCAATTGTATTAGAAATCTTGGCATCATAGTGATGATTCCATTTCATCATATCTACTTTTCCAATCACAGGACCTAACTTATCTTCTGCTCCCTCAGCATTATCTAAGTCACCACCAAGATAAATTCTTTTTCCTGCTACAGTTACTACTGCTACAATTGAATTGGAATTATCATCAAGAACTCTCTTTAAGTTCCCATCAGAATCATATTCATTTTTATAATTATAAAGCTGAATATCCATGTCACCAAATTTGAAATGACTATCCTGATCTTTGATATCTTGAATTAATGTAACACCCTTATTCTGTGCAGCACGAAGAGCATTATCGTAATTGAAAAGGTTATCCCACAATCCCCAAGAACTTGTAATTCGTTGGTCCGAATATTTTTTTAAATAAAACTTATCTACCTGATAACGATTAATAATTTCATCAGCTCCACCAATATGATCACTATGTACATGAGTTCCTAAGACAAAATCTAGTTTTTTAACCCCAACTTGGTTAAGATGTCGAATCAAACGATCTTCTAAGACTTGATAGTTTCTCATAGATATACCCCAACGGTTTGGATAACGTGGATCCGTTCCGTCAGGAAAATCATAGTCTTCTCCCATATCAATTAGAGCATAGTGTCCATTACTCTCCAAAAGAATGGCATCACTTCCAGATTTAGCTTTTGTATTGATAAAATGGATTCGATTCCCTGCACCTGCTGAGATAGTATCTGCATCTACTGTTTTTGCTTGAATTATTGTGGCCGTTAGAAGCAAGGTGCTAAGTAATATTGATTTTTTTAAACTTTTCATAAGACATTCAGCTTTCTCTATTAATTCTATACTCTTTCGTTAATCAATCCAATAATTCTTCTCATTTCCTGGTATCTGTTTGTCAGCAGGAGGTGGAGTCATATAATCTTCACCAAACTCATAGACAAGAATCTCATGATATCTTCTTGGTACTTTTAGGATTAGATTTTCATATGGCATGTCAATTGTATCATACAGCCATTCTGTTTTAATACCAGCTGGATAGTAAGAGTCATAAGTTGAACAAACTAAGTCTGTAGAGTTTTCAACACTGTATTTTAAGGCAAGTTGTTCAAGTTTTTGATTCCAGAATTGAGGAGAAGTAAATCTAAATATTGCTGATGCAATATAACGAGGAAGATTTTTAATTCCTCCGTTTTCATATTTAATTCCCTTAAAGTTTAACGACGATAGACGAATTAATTGTTTATAGAGTTTCATTTTCTTACGATCTTGCTCATCTGTAACAAGACCATCATATGGGAAGACATCTACACAAGTTCCAAGAACAACACTTGGATCTAAAAGATATGAATCTCTCCGTGTTCGAATATCGTAAACACGCATATAACTATATGGATATCCCTTGGTTTCTCTAAAAGAAATCAGCTTATAGTATGGATGGTTATCATTTTTCAGAACTGCGTATAACTTTTCAAATTCATCTCTAGCTAAAGAGATGTCTGTATCATCATCCCAAGGAATAAAACCCTTATGACGAACTGCCCCTAGTAAAGTTCCAAAATCGATAAAATATTTGATTTTATGTTTTTCACAAACTTGGTGTAAGTATTCTAGAATTCCAAGCTCAATTTGCTTGATTTCTTCAAGGCTTAAGATTCTTTCTGACATTACTTGTCACTCCTAATCTCTACTTCTTTGTTTAAATAATAATCTATTGGTTTTCAGTAATCTTCCACAATTTGAAGTCATGATGCGAAACTTGTTGTTCAACTGGTGGTAACTGCATATAATTTCCATAATCTGAAGTTAAAATTTCATGATAATGTTTTGGAATCATAAATTCCTTACCTTCAAAGCTACCAGCTTCAACTTGTTCTAACCATTCACGTTTCCAAACGGGTTTATTCATATCTTTATAGACAACATAGTCCACCAATTCATAATCTTCTACTTTTCTAGATTTAGCAAGCTCATCAATTTGGGCAACATACTTATTTGTGTTAGTGAAATAAAAGATAATAACAGAAATATAGCGGATAATTGAATTTACTAAACTTTTACTATTCGTAATTCCTTTAAAAGTGTAGCAACTTAATTGACGCTTTTTAATAATCTTAGTCATCTTATCTTTAAATGCCTGATCATCTTCATATCCATCTACAGGAAAAATATCAACATAAATCCCCATATCTGAATCAATTCGAACATCTTCTTCAACCAAATAGGTATGATTGTCTTGAACTTTCATAAATGGATAGACATAATTGACATTATTTTTATAAGACATTAATTCATAGCGCTCGTCTGGATGTGCAATCATATAATCTTGCAGCTTTTCATAATCATCACGAAGCATACAAATATCCATGTCATCGTCCCATGGAATAAAACCTTGATGACGAACTGCACCAATTAAGCTACCATAAGCTAAGAAATACTTAACACCAATTTTCTGACAAACTTCATGTATATATTCCATTATTCCTAATTCCATCTGTTGGATTTCAGAAATATCTGTCACTTCCTCATAATGAATATTTTTTTCTTTCAAACAAATCGTTAGACCATAGCCAATCACTAACCAGAAAATGATATTGATAAAGTTTGTCGAATACATGATCTGACTTTCAAACAATTGTCCGAATAAAATACCAAAAAATAGAATCATGATTAATTTTTCGCTATTCTTCTTAGACATCATTAAGTAAGTGACAAATCTTCCAGCGATATAACCTATTAAAAGTATGAAAGAAAGCAAACCTAATAATCCTGAACTTACAAAAATTGTTACAAATATATTGTGGAAATTCCCACCAATCAGTGAGTTTTGAATTTCGAATTTACTAAAGTACTCTGTATAATAATCGGTAACATTTCGAACACCATAGCCAAATAACGGTTTTGCACTTCCCATTTTGATTGCATTTTTCCAAATATAGGTACGTCCACTTGGAGTTGTTTCAATCAAGTGAAGTTCCCCATTTTTCTTAGCAACATCCGAATCAGTTTCAGAATAAGATTTACCTTTATTTAAGTCAATTACAGTTGCCTTAGCTGCTGAAATATATACTGAAGTTAAATAACTAATACCAATATTGCTACCTGTTAGTAAGATACTAGCTACTAAAAAAGTTAGCCATTTTTTGGCAAATCTTCCCCTAGTGACAAAAATACAATAAAACACTAGCATTAGAAGCACTGATAAAAGAGCTCCCCTACTTTGCATGGTTGCAAAATAAACTAACTGAACGACATTATTAATTTTAAGATAAACAGAGTATT
>CABPWC010000099.1 GCA_902461025.1 uncultured Streptococcus sp. | reverse complement strand
AAACAGGACGAACTCATCAAATCCGTGTGCACATGGCTTATATCGGTCATCCTGTAGCCGGTGATGAAGTTTATGGTCCTCGTAAAACCCTAAAGGGACATGGACAATTTCTCCATGCCAAGACGCTTGGATTTACTCATCCAAGAACAGGTGAAACTATGGAATTTACTTCTGATATTCCTGCTATCTTTAAAGAGACTTTGGAGAAACTTCGAAATAACTAAAAAAGAGGCTGGGACAAAAGTCCTAGCCTCTCAATTTTCTTTGGATTGTCGAGCAAGACGCAGTGGTTGAGTGGGCTCTACTAGGCTGATTTCATCAGTTTTACAGTCCTACTCAACTGTGCGGAGGTGGGACGACGAAATCGAATTCTAACGAATGATCGATTTCTATCCACTCTCTTTTTTGCAAAATCCGATCGCAATTATCTTTTGGTTGTTTAAAGTGATACACAAAAAAAGACCGAACCAGTAGAGTTCAGTCGTTGTTCGATTTCTATTAAAGTGATGTTAGGAAAGTCAATCCACCTAGGATGACACCTGCCGAATTCGGAATAATCAAAATCCAGTCTTTTTTAGGTTCCTTTGTCCAACCATATATGACCCAAATCAAGCAAGATATAGCTGCTGACAAGGGTTGGAAAGGTTGGGCCTTGGTTCCCTGTAAATTAGCAATAATTTGTGGAATGTAAGCAATGAAAACGATAATACCAATAAAGGCACCGATCGAACCAACGATTTTGTTTATTTTTTGTTTATTCATCTATTTCTACCTCTCCCTTTTATTTACGTTTTTTCTTAGCTTTTTTCATTTTGTTGGCCATGCGTTTCATGGATTGCTTCATGGCAAATTCACCGATTTTACCCTTGAGACCTCCACCGAGCATCTGGCTCATATCAGGCATACCAGCTCCTCCGAGAGCAGACATATCAGGCATGCCACCTTGTCCCATCATGCCTTCAAGGGCGGACATATCCATGCCACCAGGCATATTTTTAGGAAGGTTGTTAGGGTTAATACCCATTTGCTTCATCATCTTGTTCATGTCACCAGACATGACACCTTGCATGAGTTGTTTGGCTTGGTTAAAGTCTTTAATGAACTTATTGACTTCGATAAAAGTATTACCAGAACCAGCAGCGATACGACGACGACGGCTTGGTGTGAGCAAGTCTGGATTTTCACGTTCTTCCGGAGTCATAGAAGACACGATAGCACGTTTGCGAGCAATTTGTTTTTCGTCTACCTTCATATTTTGGACGGCAGGGTTATTAGCCATACCAGGAATCATCTTGAGCAAATCTTCCATTGGTCCCATATTTTGTACCTGATCCAACTGATCAATGAAATCGTTGAAATCAAAGGTATTTTCACGCATTTTTTCAGCCATTTCAAGGGCTTTTTGCTCATCGTATTCTTGGGAAGCTTTCTCAATCAGAGTCAGCATATCTCCCATACCGAGAATACGGCTGGCCATACGATCTGGGTGGAAGGTTTCAATGTCAGTAATCTTTTCACCAGTACCAGTGAACTTGATTGGTTTTCCAGTGATATGACGAACAGAAAGAGCAGCACCACCACGAGTGTCACCGTCAATCTTTGTAAGGATGACCCCAGTAACTTCTAATTGATCGTTAAATTCACGTGCAACGTTGGCAGCTTCCTGACCAATCATGGCATCGATGACAAGAAGAATTTCATTTGGTTGAGCTAGAGCTTTAACGTCACGGAGCTCATTCATGAGAAGTTCGTCGATTTGTAAACGACCAGCTGTATCAATCAATACATAGTCATTATGGTTAGCTTTAGCTTGCTCCAAACCTTGGCGAACAATCTCAACTGCAGGAACTTCAGTTCCAAGAGCAAAGACAGGAACATCAATTTGTTGTCCCAGTGTTTTCAGCTGGTCAATCGCAGCAGGACGATAGATGTCGGCTGCAATCATCAAAGGACGAGCATCCTCTTCCTTTTTAAGTTTGTTAGCGAGCTTTCCAGCGAAGGTTGTTTTACCAGCACCCTGCAAACCAACCATCATGATGATTGTAGGAATCTTAGGAGACTTGATAATCTCAGCGGTATCAGAACCAAGAATTTCTGTTAACTCCTCATTAACAATCTTGATGATTTGTTGAGCTGGATTGAGGGTATCAATAACTTCATGCCCGACTGCGCGTTCACGAATTTTTTTGATAAAATCCTTAACTACAGGCAAAGCAACGTCGGCTTCTAAAAGAGCCAGACGAATTTCCTTGGTTGCTTCTTGGATATCACTCTCTGAGATTTTTCCTTTTTTACGTAGATTTTTAAAGACGTTCTGCAAACGTTCTGTTAAATTTTCAAATGCCATATTTTTCTCCTATTTATTCAATTCAGTGGAAATCGTCCGAAATGTTGCAAACACTCTAGTTCTTCAGGTGTGACTTCTTTCATGATTTCATTTGGATATCCCCAACAGCTAAAACCTATTTGCATAGCTTTGGAGATATCATTGGGCGAGATAATCTGTAGTCGAGTAGGAAATGGTTCCTCTGCGGCTAATAGTTTGCAAGGTATTCCTTGATAATTAACTAGACTGCCCATGATTACTCCCGATTGTCAATACTTGTTAAAATCTCAACTTGCTCTTGTAGAAAAGCATCTTCTGGATAGCGCTCAATGATCTGATCAAAAATCTGACTGCGGACAATGTAATCAGAGTACATATGAAGCTTCATCTCATAATCTTCCAGAATCTTTTCTGTACGTTTGATATTATCATAAACAGCCTGACGACTGACACCGAACTCTTCTGCAATTTCAGCTAAACTATAGTCGTCTGCATAGTAAAGCTCGATATAGTTCATCTGCTTATCAGTCAAAAGGGCTGCATAAAATTCAAACAGAGCATTCATTCGATTGGTTTTTTCAATTTCCATAAGATTTATTATACCAAAAAATAGCCTGAACTGCTAGTAATGGATTGATTTTAAACACAAGTCAGAAAAAGTGATTTTAACTGTTATTTTCTGACTATGATTGTATTTTTTGGTATAATGGAGTGTATTATAATGTTTTAGAAAGAGGTTCTTATGAAAGAATTAGAAACCGTGTTAGAGCAACGTTTTGGGCTTGTTTTTTCAGATAAACAATTACTTGAAACAGCTTTTACTCACACTAGTTATGCCAATGAGCACCGCCTCTTAAAAATTTCACACAATGAACGCTTGGAATTTTTAGGAGACGCTGTTCTGCAATTATTGATTTCAGAATATCTGTACAAAAAATATCCTAAAAAACCAGAAGGTGACCTATCTAAACTCCGTGCCATGATTGTACGTGAAGAGAGTTTGGCTGGTTTTGCCCGTGACTGCCAGTTTGACCAGTTTATCAAGCTAGGAAAGGGAGAGGAAAAATCTGGAGGCCGTAATCGAGATACCATCTTGGGAGATGCTTTCGAAGCCTTTTTGGGTGCCCTGCTTTTAGATAAGGATCTACTTACGGTAAAAGAGTTTATCTATCAGGTCATGATACCGAAGGTTGAGGCTGGTGATTTTGAGATGATTAAAGACTACAAGACTCACCTCCAAGAATTACTCCAAGTCAATGGTGATGTCGATATTCGTTATCAGGTGATTTCAGAGATTGGACCTGCCCATGATAAGATGTTTGAGGTTGAAGTCCTCGTCGAGGGTCAAAGTTTAGGTAGGGGTCAAGGACGATCTAAAAAATTGGCCGAACAAGAAGCCGCTAAAAATGCAGTTGAGGAAGGACTGGATTCATGTATTTAAAAGAAATTGAGATTCAGGGGTTTAAGTCCTTCGCTGACAAAACCAAGGTTGTCTTTGACCAAGGAGTAACAGCAGTTGTAGGACCCAATGGTTCTGGAAAATCTAACATCACAGAAAGTTTACGCTGGGCTCTTGGGGAATCCAGTGTCAAAAGTCTTCGTGGCGGGAAGATGCCAGATGTTATCTTTGCAGGAACAGAAAGTAGAAAACCATTAAACTATGCTTCTGTAGTTGTTACTCTAGATAACCAGGATGGTTTCATCAAGGATTCAGGACAGGAAATCAAGGTGGAGCGTCACATCTATCGTACGGGAGATAGTGAATACAAGATTGATGGGAAAAAAGTCCGTCTTCGTGATATTCATGATCTTTTCTTAGATACCGGACTTGGTCGCGACTCCTTCTCTATTATTTCCCAAGGGAAGGTTGAAGAAATCTTCAACTCTAAACCTGAGGAACGTCGCGCAATCTTTGAAGAAGCTGCCGGAGTTTTAAAATATAAAACTCGTCGCAAAGAGACGGAAAGCAAACTTCAACAAACTCAAGACAATTTAGACCGCTTGGAAGATATCATCTATGAGTTAGACAATCAAATCAAGCCCTTAGAAAAGCAAGCAGCAACAGCTCGTAAATTTATGAACTTGGACAGTCAGCGTAAAGGCATCTACTTGGACGTTTTGGTTGCACAAATTCAAGCCAATAAGACTGAATTGGATGTAACAGAAGAAGAATTAAACCAAGTCCAAGAACTGTTGACTAGTTATTATCAAAAACGCGAGTCACTAGAACTTGAAAATCAATCTCTCAAGAAGCAGAGACAAGATTTACAAGCAGAGATGGCTAAAGATCAAACTAGTTTGATGGATTTGACTGCTCTAATCAGTGATTTAGAACGGAAATTGGCCTTGTCTAAACTGGAGACAGAGCAGGTTGCTCTCAATCAACAAGAGGCTCAAGCTCGTTTAGCTAGTTTGGATGAAAAGAGAAATGTTCTTATTCAAGAGAAGGAAGAAAAAGAAGCAAATCTCAGTCAGTTAGAAGAAAATCTTGCAGTCAATACCAAGGAGATCAATCGTTTAGAAGCTGAGTTAGTAGCATTTTCTGATGATCCAGATCAGATGATTGAGCAACTGCGTGAGCGCTTTGTTGCTTTCTTGCAGGAAGAAGCGGATGTCTCTAACCAGTTGACACGGATTGAAAATGATCTTGAAAATAGTCGCCAACAGACTCAAAAGCAAGAAGAACAATTGGAGTCCTTGAAGGAACAATTAGCTTCTGCCAAATCTAAGGCAAGTGAACAAGAAACTGCTCTTAAATCAGCAAAAGAAAAAGTACAGACCTTGCTTGCTGACTATCAGACGAATGCTAAACAGGAAGAAGAACAAAAGCAGGCTTATCAAAGTCAGCAAAATCAACTTTTTGACCGCCTAGATAGTTTGAAAAACAAGCAGGCCAAGGCGCAAAGTCTGGAAAACATTCTTAAAAATCATAGTAATTTCTATGCGGGTGTTAAGAGTGTTCTACAAGAAAAAAATCGCCTGGGCGGTATTGTCGGAGCGGTCAGTGAACATTTAACTTTTGATGTTCGTTATCAAACAGCTCTTGAAATTGCCCTCGG
>CABPWC010000098.1 GCA_902461025.1 uncultured Streptococcus sp. | reverse complement strand
GTGCCTCTATGCATGGTCAAAAATTGGGTATCAATGAGCCTTTCCTTTACAAACTGGTTCCAACTGTTGGTAAGATCATGGAAAGCTACTACCCAGAAGTGCTTGAAAAACGTGATTTTATTGAAAAAATCGTCAAGAGCGAGGAAGAGTCATTTGCTCGTACCCTTCACTCAGGTCAACATTTTGCAGAAACAATCGTAGCAGACTTGAAAGAAAAAGGTCAAACGGTTATCGCTGGTCAAGATGTCTTCAAACTCTACGATACTTATGGATTCCCAGTGGAATTGACAGAAGAAATCGCTGAAGAAGCTGGTATGACAGTCGATCGTGAAGGTTTTGAAGCAGCCATGAAAGAGCAGCAAGAACGTGCGCGTGCGTCAGCTGTTAAAGGCGGATCCATGGGGATGCAAAACGAAACCCTTCAAAACATTACTGTTGAGAGTGTCTTTAACTACAATGCTAGTCAATTGCCTTCAAAATTAGTAGCTATCGTGGCGGACAATGCTGAAGTAGAAGCTGTATCTGAAGGAACTGCATCTCTTATCTTTGCAGAAACTCCATTCTACGCTGAAATGGGTGGACAGGTTGCAGACCATGGTCAAATCTTGGATGCTGCAGGAAACCTTGTAGCCACTGTAACGGATGTTCAAAAAGCACCAAATGGACAAGCTCTTCATACTGTTGAAGTTCTTGCACCGCTTGCTTTGAACCAAGAATACACTTTGGCCATCGATAGCAATCGTCGTCACCGTGTCATGAAGAACCACACAGCAACTCACTTGCTCCATGCGGCCCTTCACAATATCCTTGGACATCACGCTACTCAAGCAGGCTCACTCAACGAAGTAGAATTCCTCCGCTTTGACTTCACCCACTTCCAAGCCGTGACTCCAGAAGAATTGCGTGCTATTGAGCAACAAGTCAATGAAAAAATCTGGGAAGCGATCGCAGTTCAGACTGTTGAGACAGACATAGACACAGCCAAAGAAATGGGAGCTATGGCCCTCTTTGGTGAGAAATACGGTAAGGAAGTCCGTGTTGTGACCATTGGTGACTACTCAGTTGAACTTTGTGGTGGTACTCACGTAGGTAACACTTCTGAAATCGGTCTCTTCAAGATTGTCAAGGAAGAAGGGATCGGATCAGGAACTCGTCGTATCTTGGCAGTGACTGGTAAGGAAGCCTTCGAAGCTTATCGTGAACAAGAAGATGCACTGAAAGCAGTCGCAGCAACCTTGAAAGCTCCTCAACTCAAGGAAGTACCTCACAAGGTTGAAGGACTTCAAGAACAACTCCGTCAATTGCAAAAAGAAAATGCAGAATTGAAGGAAAAAGCGGCAGCAGCAGCGGCAGGTGATATTTTTAAGAATGTTCAAGAAGCAAACGGACACCGCTACATTGCCAGTCAAGTTTCTGTATCAGATGCAGGTGCCCTTCGTACCTTTGCGGATAACTGGAAACAAAAAGACTACTCTGATGTGCTTGTTCTTGTCGCAGCCATCGGTGATAAAGTGAATGTCCTTGTAGCCAGCAAGACAAAAGACATCCACGCAGGTAACTTGGTTAAAGAATTAGCTCCAATCGTCGATGGACGTGGTGGTGGTAAACCAGACATGGCCATGGCAGGAGGAAGCAACCAAGCGAAGATCCAAGAATTGTTGGATGCCGTAGCAAGTAAATTGTAATCATTTAATACCTATCCATTTGGATAGGTATTTTTCTGTGAATAAGAAAAACTCCTCACATGGGATGTGAGGAGTTATATGCTTTCTAAAAATTAAACCAGACCTTGGGCAATCATAGCATTTGCTACGTTTTCAAAGGCTGCGATATTAGCACCTGCAAGGTAATCAGTACCAAGACCATATGTTTCTGCAGTTGTTTTAGCAGTGTTAAAGATGTTTGTCATGATGTCTTTGAGACGTCCGTCAACTTCTTCACGTGTCCATGAAAGGCGAAGACTGTTTTGGCTCATTTCAAGGGCAGATACAGCAACACCACCAGCATTGGCCGCTTTGGCAGGTCCGTAAAGGATTCCATTTTCTTTGTAAACTTTGATAGCTTCAAGGTCGCTAGGCATGTTAGCTCCTTCAGACACACAGATAACTCCTTGAGCAACCAAGCGTTTAGCAGCTTCACCGTTGATTTCGTTTTGAGTCGCACATGGAAGAGCGATATCGTAGTTTCCAGTGTAAGTCCATACAGAACCTTCGTAGTATGTAGCAGTTGGTTTTTCTGCAGCATACTCAGTCAAACGAGCACGACGTTTTTCTTTAACATCTGTAAGAAGGTCAAAGTCGATACCATTTTCATCGATGACATAACCGTTTGAGTCAGATACAGAGATAACAGTTGCACCAAGCTCAGTCGCTTTTTGAAGTGCGTATTGGGCTACATTACCAGAACCTGAAATCACGACTTTCTTACCAGCAAAGCTGTCGCCGTTAGCTTTAAGCATTTCTTCAGTGTAGTAAACCAAACCGTAACCAGTTGCTTCTGGACGAATCAGGCTACCACCAAATCCAAGAGGTTTACCAGTCAAGACACCAGCATCAAATTGGTTGAGGCGTTTGTATTGTCCGTAAAGGTAACCAATTTCACGTCCACCGACACCGATATCACCAGCAGGCACGTCAAGAGATGGTCCGATGTATTTTTGCAATTCAGTCATGAAGCTTTGGCAGAAGCGCATCACTTCAGCATCAGTTTTGCCTTTAGGATCGAAGTCGGATCCACCTTTACCTCCACCGATTGGAAGTCCGGTCAAAACGTTTTTAAAGATTTGTTCGAAGCCGAGGAATTTCAAGATCCCTTGGTTTACAGTTGGGTGGAAACGAAGTCCGCCTTTATATGGTCCAACAGCAGAGTTAAATTGAACACGGTAACCACGGTTAACTTGAACTTTTCCATCACGGTCAACCCAAGGAACACGGAAAGAAATTACGCGCTCAGGTTCAGTGATACGTGCCAAGATATTTTCTTCAATATACTCAGGGTGTTTTTCAAAGACAGGCTCCAAAGTGCTGAAGAATTCTTCAACCGCCTGGAGAAATTCAGCCTCATGCCCGTTACGAGCTTTTACAGTTTCAAACACGCTTTGGATATATTCTTTAGCAGATGTCATATCGTTCTCCTTTTTGTTGTCATATTTTATTACATGAGACATTATAGCAGAAAAATTTTTTACTGTAAAGGAAAAAACACAAATTTTCTAAAAATTCTTTCAATTTAGCAACAGCTCTATTTTTCAGCTAAAAAAGCCAACATTTTTATGAGGTCAGTTTTATTAAAAGAGTCCTATCAAAGTATGGTATAATAGTGGAGATATAAAGGAATCATCTGGAGGAATAGAATCATGGTATCAACTAAAACACAGATTGCTGGTTTTGAATTTGATAATTGCTTGATGAATGCAGCAGGAGTTACTTGTATGACCATTGAGGAATTGGAAGGTGTTAAAAACTCAGCAGCAGGAACTTTTGTCACAAAAACAGCAACCTTGGAATTTCGTCAGGGAAATCCTGAACCACGTTATCAAGATGTTCCACTAGGTTCTATTAACTCGATGGGGCTGCCTAATAATGGTTTAGATTATTATTTGAAGTATCTATTAGAGTTACAAGAAAAAGAACCAAACCGTACTTTCTTTCTGTCTTTAGTTGGAATGTCTCCAGAGGAAACTCATACCATTTTGAAGAAGGTGCAAGAAAGTGATTTTCGTGGTCTAACTGAACTCAATCTCTCATGTCCCAATGTTCCAGGAAAACCTCAGATTGCCTATGATTTTGAAACAACAGACCGTATCTTGTCAGAAGTCTTTGAGTATTTTACAAAACCTCTAGGAATTAAGCTACCACCTTATTTTGATATTGTACATTTTGATCAAGCAGCAGCGATTTTTAACAAATACCCACTCAAGTTCGTCAACTGTGTTAACTCTATCGGAAATGGTCTTTATATTAAAGACGAGTCTGTCGTAATTCGTCCTAAGAATGGTTTTGGTGGAATTGGTGGAGAATACATTAAACCAACTGCACTTGCCAATGTCCATGCCTTTTATCAACGCTTAAATCCTCAAATTCAAATCATCGGAACTGGTGGAGTATTAACGGGGCGTGATGCCTTTGAACATATCCTATGTGGTGCCAGCATGGTACAAGTAGGAACTACTCTTCATAAAGAAGGTGTAGGTGCTTTTGAACGTATTACAAAGGAACTCAAAGAAATTATGACGGAAAAAGGATACCAAAGCCTAGAGGATTTCCGTGGAAAATTGAATTATATGGATTAAACAGAAGCTAAATTAAAAAGAAAGGAGAATAAATGCTAGCCATAGAAGAAAGCCGAAAACTGTCCTTAGCAAACCTTCCGAGTTTGACCCTGTTTACAGGGGTCGATCAAGGACAGTACGACATCATGAAAACTCAGGTTCTAAAGCAAATCGGCTACGATCCTGCAGATTTGAATTTTGCTTATTTTGACATGAAAGAAGTAGACTACAAAAGCTTGGAACTAGAGCTGGTCAGTCTTCCTTTCTTTGCGGATGAAAAAATTGTTATTTTAGATCATTTTGTCGATATAACGACAGCTAAAAAACGCTATCTAACTGATGATGAGCTTAAGTCTTTTGAAGACTATCTGGAAAATCCTTTACCTTCTAGTAAACTAGTCATTTTTGCTGAAGGGAAGTTGGATAGTAAGAGACGTTTGGTCAAATTGCTCAAGAGGGATGCGACAGTTTTTGAAGCCATCGAGCCAAAAGAGCAAGAAATACGAGCTTATTTTCAAGAGTGGGCTCAGGAATTAGGACTGAATTTTGCTGGAAAATCTTTCGAACAGTTGCTTATTAAATCAGGTTTTCAATTTAGTGAAATTCAGAAAAATCTACTCTTCTTACAGGCCTACAAGGATAATGGTGACATTACAGAAGAAGACATTGTTGAAGCCATACCAAAGACTTTGCAGGATAATATCTTTGATTTGACCCAGTTAATATTGACTAAGAAGATTGATCAGGCACGTGATTTAGTCAAAGATTTGACCTTGCAGGGAGAAGATGAGATTAAACTGATTGCCATTATGCTGGGGCAGTTCAGACTCTATACACAAGTGAAAATTTTACAAGAGTCTGGTCAGACAGAGGCTAAGATGGTCAGCAGTTTAGGTCACTATCTTGGTCGCAATCCTAATCCTTACCAAATCAGATTTGCCCTTCGTGACACGCGAGGATTGTCCTTGAATTTCTTACAGGATTCCATTCGTTATCTTATCCAAGCAGATTACCAAATTAAGACAGGGGTTTACGAAAAAGGCTACCTGTTTGAGAATGCTTTGTTGCAAATTGCAAGCCAGTCAAATTGAGCAAAAAACTTGAAAAAATAGGTTGTTTGCGTTATCATTTTTATATAAAAAGAAAAAGAGGTATTACAGATGGCTATTATCTTACCAGATCTTCCATACGCTT
>CABPWC010000097.1 GCA_902461025.1 uncultured Streptococcus sp. | reverse complement strand
ATACCATGGAACGGAGAAATTACTGGCGATTCAAGACAAGTAGGGTCAGAGCTTTTACACTTTTAGAATCCTTGGTAGCCCTTATCGTTATTAGTGGTAGCTTGCTTCTTTTTCAAGCTATGAGCCGACTCTTGGTTTCAGAAGTTCGCTATCAGCAGAGAAGTGAGCAGAAGGAATGGCTTTTATTTGTGGATCAGCTGGAAGCAGAGCTGAATCGAGCCCAGTTTGAAAAAGTGGAGAATGATAGACTTTATCTCAAACAGGAAGGTAAACCTATTTCCATGGGTAAATCAAGGACAAATGATTTCCGGAAAACAGATGCCAGTGGCCGAGGATACCAGCCTATAGTCTACGGTCTGAAATCAGCTCGTATTCAAGAAAAAGGTCAGGAGTTACATTTTCATTTTCAGTTTGAAAAAGGGCTAGAGAGGGAGTTTGTCTACCGTGTGGAAAAAGAAAAAAGTTAGAGCAGGAGTTCTCCTTTACGCGATTACTATTGCTGGAATTTTTAGTCTCTTGTTACAGTTTTATCTGAATCGACAAGTGGCTCTTCATCAGAATTATGCCTTAAATCAAGAAAAACTCCTTGCTTTTGCAATGGCTAAGAGAACCTATGAAAGAGCTAATTCTGAAAGTGGTCAGCAGTCGTTTGATGTAGGAAAAGCAAGTTATCATAGTGACGAAAAGAGATTTACAACGATTGTCGATACTGGAAAACATCAATTTGAATTTCACTTTCCATCTTTGAAAAAGACCGAAGAAAAGTCTAAGAAGATAGAAAACAAGACCAAAGAAGGTAGTGAGGAGAAAAAAGAAGAACAGGTTAAAAAAGAGACTGCTAGGTCTTCCCAATTAGCCCCTGATAGAAATAGTACAGAATAGTTTGGACGAGGTTTTTACCTGAAATCATGCTATAATAGATACATATGGAGGACCAAAAATGGCAAGTGTAAAATTGTATCTAGTGCGTCATGGGAAAACAATGTTTAATACGATTGGGCGTGCTCAAGGATGGAGTGATACTCCTTTAACAGCTGAAGGTGAGCGAGGTATTCACGAACTGGGAATTGGTTTGCGTGAGTCAGGCTTAAAGTTTGAGCGTGCTTACTCGAGTGACTCAGGACGTACCATCCAGACTATGGGAATTATCCTTGAGGAACTAGGTCTGACAGGTCAAATTCCTTATCGTATGGATAAGCGAATCCGTGAATGGTGCTTTGGTAGTTTTGATGGTGCATATGATGGGGACCTTTTTATGGGCATCATCCCACGTATCTTTAATGTCGACCATGTGCATCGTTTGTCCTATGCGGAGCTAGCTGAAGGTCTGGTAGAAGTAGACACAGCAGGATGGGCTGAGGGCTGGGAAAAGCTAAGTGGTCGTATTTGGGAAGGCTTTGAGGCCATCGCCAAGGAAATGGAAGCTAATGGGGGAGGGAATGCCCTCGTAGTCAGCCATGGAATGACTATTGGAACCATTGTTTATTTAATTAACGGAATGCACCCGCATGGTCTTGATAATGGGAGTGTTACAATCCTCGAGTACCAAGATGGTCGATTCTCAGTCAAGGTTGTTGGGGATTGTAGTTACCGTGAAATTGGACGAGCTCAACTAGACGAGCAAGCTAGTTCAGACCAATAAAATTCAGTACTAAATTAGAAGAATTTTTAAAGGATTGATAGAATGCTAATGTCGTGTTTGCACAAGCTTGAGAGAGCTGAGTGCTTTGACAATAGCATTCTTTTTTGTTAGAATAGTATCAACATAAAAGCATAAGAAGGGACTGACAGAACTGTCGTCCCCTATTGTCTATCTTATAAGGGGGAAATATGCTGTTTCAGAAAATAAAAGCCTATAAATGGCAGGCCCTGGCTTCCTTGGTCATGACAGGTCTAATGGTAACTAGTTCACTCTTGCAACCACGTTATTTGCAGGAGGTTTTAGAGGCCCTACTAACAGGTGATAATGAAGCTATTTATACTATCGGTTTTTGGTTAATTCTTGTTGCCTTGATTGGTTTGGTTGCAGGTGGGATCAATGTAGTGTTAGCAGCTTACATTGCTCAAGGAGTTTCGTCTGACTTACGTGAAGATGCCTTTCGTAAGATTCAAACTTTTTCATACGCCAATATTGAGAAGTTTAATGCAGGGAACCTCGTTGTGCGTATGACCAACGATATCAATCAGATTCAAAACGTCGTTATGATGACCTTCCAAATCCTCTTTCGACTACCGATTTTATTTATTGGTTCCTTTATATTAGCCGTTGTCACTCTACCTTCGTTGTGGTGGGTGCTGGTTCTTATGGTCGTTTTGATCGTCGCCATGACAGGTCTTATGATGGGGATGATGGGACCGCGCTTTGCAAAATTCCAGACCTTATTGGAGCGTATCAATGCCATTGCCAAAGAAAATTTACGTGGTGTGCGCGTGGTTAAGTCTTTTGTCCGAGAAAAAGACCAGTTTGCTAAGTTTACGCAGGTATCCGATGAATTACTGGGAGAAAACCTTTATATCGGCTACGCCTTTTCTATCGTTCAACCTGTAATGATGATGATTTCATACGGGGCTGTCTTTCTTTCAATCTGGCTTGTAGCAGGTATGGCAGAGTCAGATCCGTCAGTAGTTGGTTCCATTGCTTCCTTTGTAAACTACCTGAGTCAAATTATCTTTACTATCGTTATGGTCGGATTTTTGGGGAACTCAGTTACTCGTGCCATGATTTCCCTCCGTCGTATCCGTGAAATCCTTGATACAGAACCAGCTATGACCTTTGAGAATGTGGAAGATGAAGTTTTAGAAGGAAGTCTCAGCTTTGAACATGTAACTTTCACCTATCCAAATGATGAGGAGCCTATCCTAAAAGATGTTTCCTTTGATATCGCGCCTGGCGAGATGGTTGGGGTTGTCGGTGCAACCGGTGCAGGCAAATCGACCTTGGCTCAGTTGATTCCACGACTTTTTGATCCCCAGCAAGGCTCTATCAAAATTGGTGGAAAGGATATTCGTACAGTTAGCGAAGGGACTCTTCGCAAGACAGTTTCGATCGTCTTACAAAGAGCCATTCTCTTTAGTGGTACGATCGCAGATAATCTCAGACAAGGAAAGGGAGATGCGACAGTTTCAGAACTGGAACGTGCAGCTCGTATCGCCCAGGCCAGTGAATTTATTAGTCGTATGGATTTGGCCTTTGAGAGTCCGGTTGAAGAACGGGGGACCAACTTTTCTGGTGGACAAAAGCAAAGAATGTCCATTGCGCGTGGGGTTGTAAGCAATCCTAAAATCTTGATATTTGATGACTCAACTTCGGCACTAGATGCTAAGTCAGAACGCTTGGTACAAGAAGCTCTCAACAGGGACTTGAAAGGAACAACCACCATTATTATTGCGCAAAAGATTAGCTCTGTTGTGCATGCGGATAAAATTTTAGTACTTGATCAAGGTCGACTGATTGGCCAAGGAAAACATGCTGACTTGGTCGCAACAAACCCAGTTTATCGTGAGATTTACGAAACGCAAAAAGGAAAGGAGGAGTAGGATGAAGACCTTTAAATTTTTTTGGAACTACTTTAAAATTTACAAAATATCCTTTATCGTTGTCATTGCTATGATTATCATTGCAACGGTAGCCCAAGCCCTCTTTCCAGTATTTGCAGGTCAAACAGTCACAGAACTAGCTAATTTGGTTATAGCCTATCAAGACGGAAATCCTGATATGGTTTGGCAAAGTCTATTAGGACTCTTAATCAATCTTGCCTATGTTTTGATTGTACTCGTGGTGTCGAGTCTTATCTATATGGTTTTGATGAGCCGTATTATTGCCGAATCAACAAATGAGATGCGTAAGGGACTTTTTGGCAAGCTTTCTCGCTTGACTGTTTCCTTCTTTGACCGCCATCAAGATGGTGATATCCTGTCACGTTTCACCAGTGATTTGGATAACATCCTACAGGCTTTCAACGAAAGTCTGGTGTCTGTTATGACCAATATTGCACTTTATATTGGTTTGTTGATTGTCATGTTCGCAAAAAATGTGATCTTGGCTTTGATTACGATTGCTAGCACTCCGATAGCTGTCATCATGTTGATTGTCATTTTGAAATTGGCAAGAAAATATACCAATCTCCAACAGAAAGAAGTTGGGAAGCTCAATGCTTATATGGATGAGAGTATTTCGGGTCAGAAAGCCGTTATTGTTCAAGGCATTCAAGAAGATGTGATTGCAGGTTTTGTTGAGCAAAATGAACGGGTTCGAAAAGCCACTTTTAAGGGAAGAATGTTCTCAGGAATTCTCTTTCCTGTCATGAACGGGATGAGTTTGGTCAACACAGCAGTAGTTATTTTTGTAGGATCAGCTGTCTTACTGAATGATAAGAACATCGAGACAGCAACTGCTCTGGGTTTGATTGTCATGTTTACCCAGTTTTCTCAGCAATATTACCAACCCATTATCCAATTGGCGGCGAGCTGGGGAAGTTTGCAACTGGCCTTTACAGGTGCAGAACGTATCCAAGAAATGTTTGATGCAGAAGAAGAAATTCGTCCTCAAGATGCTCCAGTCTTTAACGAATTAAAAGATGGTGTGGAGATTCGTAACGTAGACTTCTCCTATCTCCCAGGGAAACCGATTCTGAAAGATGTTAGCATTTCAGCTCCAAAAGGAAAAATGATTGCGGTTGTTGGTCCCACAGGTTCAGGGAAAACAACCATCATGAACTTAATCAATCGTTTTTATGATGTGGATGCAGGTAGTATCAGCTTTGATGGTAGAGATATTCGCGAGTTTGATTTAGACAGTTTGCGAAGTAAGGTAGGAATTGTCCTACAGGATTCAGTTTTATTTAGTGGAACCATCCGAGACAATATTCGTTTTGGTGTACCAGATGCCAGTCAGGAGATGGTTGAAGCAGCTGCTAAGGCTACGCATATCCATGACTACATCGAAAGCCTGCCAGATAAGTATGATACTTTGATTAATGATGATCAGAGCGTATTCTCAACTGGCCAAAAACAGTTGATTTCCATCGCTCGTACCTTGATGACAGATCCCCAGGTCTTAATCTTGGATGAGGCAACATCAAACGTGGATACTGTAACGGAGAGCAAGATTCAAAATGCCATGGAAGCTATTGTGGCAGGAAGAACTAGTTTTGTGATTGCCCATCGCTTGAAAACCATTCTCAATGCAGATCAGATTATTGTCCTTAAGGACGGTGAAGTTATTGAGCAAGGAAACCATCACGAATTACTCAAGCTTGGAGGCTTTTACTCCGAACTTTATCACAATCAATTTGTCTTTGAATAATACTCTTCGAAAATCAAATTCAAACCACGTCAGCGTTCCCTTGCCGTATATGTGTTACTGACTTCGTCAGTTCTATCCACAACCTCAAAACTGTGTTTTGAGCAACCTGTGGCTAGCTTCCTAGTTTGCTCTTTGATTTTCATTGAGTATAAGCAAAAAAGTTGT
>CABPWC010000096.1 GCA_902461025.1 uncultured Streptococcus sp. | reverse complement strand
ACTCGCCCTTCTGTCTGTGGCCCAGAAGTTGAGGAACCCCAGACAAAATCCTTTGGAAATATTAGCATAGCTCTACCTCTTTATTTACTCTTTTTATCTTTATTTTATCTCATTATAGAGAAAAAACAAGGCAAAAACTAGTTACATTTTTGTCTTGTTTTTCTTCTGATTATAGATTTTATTTATTTGTTAGGATTTCAAGGGTTTCAAGCAAGCTATCTGCGTGAACTTCGATTGTATCTCCTGTCGCCTTGATCTTGACTTCTACAATCCCGTCAGCTGCTTTCTTACCAACAGTGATACGGATTGGAAGACCAATCAAGTCGCTGTCACTGAATTTAACGCCGACACGTTCGTTACGGTCATCCGTCAAGACTTCGTAGCCTTTATTTACCAAAGCTTCTTCGATACGATCTGTCAATGCAAGACTTGCTTCATCCTTGACATTAACTGGAATCAAGTGCACATCAAATGGCGCCAATTCTTTAGGGAAGTTGATTCCCCAAGCGTAACGGTATTCACCTTTTGGAGTCTTGTTAACAAAGAGGCGAGCGTGTTGTTCCATGACTGCTGAAAGGAGACGGCTGACACCGATACCATAACATCCCATGATAATTGGAATCGCACGACCGTTTTCATCCAAGACATCTGCTCCCATACTTGCTGAGTAGCGAGTTCCGAGTTTAAAGATGTGACCAATTTCGATACCACGCGCAAAGTTGAGAACACCTTGTCCGTCAGGAGAGATTTCACCCTCACGAACTTCACGGATATCGACATACTCAGCAGTGAAATCACGACCTGGGTTCACACCAGTCAAGTGGTAACCATCTTCGTTAGCACCTACAACAGCATTGCGACTATCTTGCACCTTGCGGTCTGCGATAATCTTGACATTTTCTGGAAGATTGACTGGGCCAAGTGAACCAAAGTCTGCTCCCAATAATTCTTTCACTTCCGCCTCGGTTGCAGGTTCTAAGAAGTCTGCACCAAGGTAGTTTTTCAATTTGACTTCATTGAGTTGGTCATTGCCAACGAGTAAGGCAACAACTGGCTCCTCGTCTGCGATATAAACCAAGGTCTTGATTGTTTGCTCTTCAGAGACATTCAAGAAAGCAGCAACTTCATCAATCGATTTGACACCTGGTGTTTCCACGCGAGCTACTTGATCTTCAGTCACAACACGGTTGCTTGGTTTGTAGGCGTTAGTTGCCATTTCCAAGTTAGCTGCATAGCTTGACTCACTTGAGTAGGCAATGGTATCTTCACCAGAAACCATCCATTTGAGCAATTCTGCCTTGATTTCTTCTTGCACTTCTACAGGAATCTCATCAAATGATGCGACTGACTTGTCTAAAACAACCCAACGGTCAAGGTCTGTACGAGCAGGTGTGATGGCCATAAATTCTTGGCTATCCTTACCACCCATAGCTCCACCGTCACCGATGATGGCTTTGAAGTCCAAGCCACTACGAGTAAAGATACGCTCGTAAGCTGCCTTGTACTCATCATAGGTTACATCCAAGCTATCATAGTTAGCGTGGAAGCTATAGCCGTCTTTCATGATGAACTCACGGGTCCGAAGAAGTCCATTACGTGGACGTTTTTCATCACGATACTTAGGCTGGATTTGGTACAAGTTCAAAGGCAATTGCTTGTAAGACTTGACAGAATCACGGACAATTGCTGTGAACGTTTCTTCGTGCGTTGGACCTAAGATAAAGTCAGACTTCTCACGATTTTTCAATTTGTACAAGTCTTCACCGTAGGTTTCATAACGGCCAGATTCACGCCAAAGGTCAGCACTGAGAAGGGCTGGAGCCAACATTTCAACAGCGCCCATCTTGTCAAACTCTTGACGCATGATGTTCTTGGCTTTTTCGATTACACGGTTAGCAAGTGGCAGGTAAGAATAGACTCCTGCTGATACTTGGCGAACATAACCAGCACGCAACATAAGGGCGTGGCTGATAACTTGAGCATCGCTTGGCATTTCGCGAAGCGTTGGAATAAGCATTTTACTTTGTTTCATATTTTTCCTCTAATTCTTAAAAGAAGGTACGCATGATGTCGTTCCAAGTCACGGCGATCATCAAGACAACCATAATCACAACTCCAACTAGAGTAACATAGGTTTCAATTTCTTGTTTCAGTGGTTTGCGGCGAATAGCCTCGATGATATTGAGCACGATTTTTCCACCATCTAGTGCCGGGATAGGAATCAAGTTGAAAATCCCGATATTGATGGAAATCATAGCCAAGAAGAACAAAACATTCTCCAGACCATTTTTAGCGGCATCACTACTTGCCTTAAAGATAGCAACAGGACCACCTAATTTATTCAAATCAGGTTGGAAGATCAAGCTTTTCAAAGCATTGAGAATGCGCAAGGCTGAGTCAGCCGCACTGGTAAATCCACCTACAAACATAGACCAGGTATCGGATTTGAGTCTCGGTTGAACCCCTAGAATATAACGTCCTTGGTTCTCAACAGGTGACACACTGACCTGTTTTTCAGTTCCATTTTCAGAGACTGTGACATCCAATACAGGTGCTGTTTTATCTTTGGTCTCTGCTTCAACAGCCTGAATCAAATCTTGCCAGTTACTGATTTCGTGTGAACCGACTTTAGTGATTTGTGCCGTATTTTCAATACCGACCTTGGTTAATGCACTATCGGGAAGAATACTGAAGTTATTCGTTTGCGTATCACGAACGCCACCTTGCATGAAAATCAAGATCCAAAAGACGATAACACCTAAAATGAAGTTGTTCATAGGTCCTGCAAAGTTGGTAATAAGCTTGCCCCAGACAGTCGCATTTTGATACTGAACATCTAGCGGAGCGATACGAACTTCCGTCCCATCAGCTTCTACAATAGTCGCATCATGGTCTACTGAGAAAGTTTTTTCCTCTTCCAAAACCAGACCTGTGATAAAGAGTTTATCCTCAAAGTCAAACTGGGTTACCTGCATAGGAAGAGCCGTTTGGTCGACCTTCTTACCAGAAAGATTGATGCGCTTAACCTTGCCATCTTCAGCCAAAGTCAAACTCACAGGAGTTCCTGTCTTAATCTCTGTAGCATCCTCGCCCCAACCTGCCATACGGACATAACCACCAAGCGGCAAGAGACGAATCGTGTAAGCAGTCCCGTCTTTTCCAATATGGGCAAAAATCTTTGGCCCCATACCAATGGCAAATTCACGAACCAGAATTCCAGACTTCTTAGCAAAGTAGAAATGGCCGAACTCGTGGACCACCACGATAATTCCAAAGACAAGGATAAAGGTTAATAATCCTAACATTTAATATCTGTTCACCTTTCCTTAAAATAAGCCAAAGAGGTGCATAATAGGGAAAACGGCTAACATAGAGTCAAAGCGATCCATCACTCCACCATGCCCTGGGATAAAGAACCCTGAGTCCTTGACTCCAAAATGGCGTTTTATGGCACTCTCAATCAAGTCACCCAATTGACCTGCAATACTAAAGAAAATAGCAAAGAGCATCATTTTGTAAATCCCGTAAGGAAGGGCAACCGTACTATCCACTAACATAAAGATAAGAGTGACAAGCATGGCACCGACGATTCCACCAAAGGCTCCCTCGATTGATTTGTTTGGAGAGACTCTCGGAGCCAATCTTCTCTTACCGAAATTCATCCCTACCAAGTAGGCACCACTATCTGTTGCCCATACGATACAGAGGGCCAAGAGTGCTTTATCCAAGCCTGCGATTCGAGCATCCACTAAAGCATTGAATCCAAAACCAACATAGAAACTCATGGCAATCGGGTAGGCAGCATCTTCAATCGTGTAGTTTTTACTGAAGACAGTCGCTCCCAGCATGACAAAAATCACGACACTGTATGCGACAACATTCCCATCTACAGGCAAAAATGTCAAGTAATTTTCTAGGGGGATTGTCAGTGCGAAAGTCGCTAATAAGGTCAGCAAGCCCTCAGGAGTCATAGTATTTAACCCCTTCATCTGGAGCAATTCACGAACCCCAAGCATGGCTAAAATTCCCATAGCAATCTGTAACCAAAGCCCACCAATCATCAAGAGCGGGATAAAGATTGCTAAAGCCAAACCGGCAAATATCGTTCTCTTTAAAAAATCCTTTTTCATAACTTCTTCCTAAACTCCTCCAAATCGACGATTGCGGCGATTATACTCTGCAATAGCCTCTTTCAAAGCTTCCTCATCAAAGTCAGGCCACAAAACATCTGTGAAATAAAGTTCACTATAAGCTGCTTGCCAAGGCAAGAAATTGCTCAAGCGAAGCTCCCCACTCGTTCGAATGATTAAGTCCGGATCACGCAAAGTTTTCGGCAAATGTCCAGTAAAGAGATATTCCCCAATCAACTCTTCGCTAATATCATCTGGATTCACCTTAGCATCCAAAACATCCTGCGCAATCAACTTGACTGCTTGTGTAATCTCAGCTCGTCCACCATAATTGAGGGCAAAGTTAAGAATCAAGCCTGTGTTCAACTTGGTCAACTCCTCTGCTTTTTTCAAAGCTTCAAAAGTTTGTTTAGGCAAGCGATCAGTTTCCCCAATCATTTGGATCTTCATGTTCTTTTGGTGCAATTCGGGGACATACTTATCATAAAATTCAACAGGTAGGTTCATGATAAACTTGACTTCCTGATCTGGTCGTGTCCAGTTTTCAGTCGAGAAGGCATAAACAGTCATAGCCTTGACACCCATATCGCTAGCAGCAATCGCTACCGTTCTTAAAGCATCCATCCCAGCCTTATGACCAAAGACACGTGGTTGCATCCTTTTTTTAGCCCAACGACCATTGCCATCCATGATAACTCCGATATGTGCTGGCACCACTGCTGGTGTTTCTGTTACTTTATCTTTTTTTAAAAATCCAAACATGATTGTATTCCTATTCAAAAATCTATCGTTTCATTATACCATATTTTTCGCTTTTCTTCTATCATATTCTCTTATTCTACGGCGGAATTCCCTATAGAACTCCTATCTTTCCAAACGAACAAGCCTTGCATTTCCCAAAGAAAGTTGATACAATAAAACATAAAGATTTATCCTTGTTCAATCACAGGGGTTTTTTATTGAAAGGATCTTATCATGTCAAAAAAACTACAACGTAAAAAACAATTAAGAAATAGCCTTCGTCGTTCAGGTGCACTTTCAAATGCTGTGAACAAGGTCGTCGAAGAAACAAAAAAAGTTGTGAAACACGCTGAAAAAGCAGCAAACAATGCTGGTAAAGCCGTTTCTAAGCAAGTTGAAAAAACTGTAGAAGCAACTAAAGAGCAAGCTCAAAAAGTTACAAGCTCAGTAGAAGAATTCGCAGCCAACCTAGGTGGACTTTCAGTAGACCGTGCCAAGACTTTCTACGATGAAGGAATCAAGTCTGCTGCTGACTTCAAAAACTGGACAGAAAAAGAACTCCTTGCTTTGAAAGGAATCGGTCCAGCTACGATCAAGAAATTAAAAGAAAACGGCATCAAGTTCAAGTAATCTTTCTTGTCCCTTGCATTTCCGT
>CABPWC010000095.1 GCA_902461025.1 uncultured Streptococcus sp. | reverse complement strand
AAAGAGGTTTGTTATGGGATATACAGTTGCTGTTGTCGGTGCTACAGGTGCCGTTGGTGCTCAAATGATCAAAATGTTGGAAGAATCTACTCTTCCAATCGATAAGATTCGCTACCTTGCGTCTGCACGTTCTGCAGGAAAGGTCTTGCAATTCAAGGGCCGAGATGTGACTATTGAAGAAACCACAGAAGATGCTTTTGAAGGAGTTGATATTGCTCTCTTCTCAGCTGGTGGTTCAACTTCTGCAAAATACGCACCTTATGCTGTTAAAGCAGGAGCAGTAGTAGTAGATAACACTTCTTATTTCCGTCAAAACCAAGATGTACCTTTGGTTGTACCCGAGGTCAATGCACATGCGCTTGATACCCATAATGGAATCATCGCCTGCCCTAACTGTTCAACCATCCAAATGATGGTGGCTCTTGAACCCGTTCGTCAAAAATGGGGCTTGGACCGTATCATCGTTTCAACTTACCAGGCTGTTTCAGGAGCTGGTATGGGTGCTATTCTTGAAACCCAACGTGAACTTCGTGAAGTCTTGAATGACGGCGTAAATCCACGTGATTTGCATGCGGAAATCTTACCATCAGGTGGCGATAAGAAACACTATCCAATTGCTTTTAATGCTCTTCCTCAAATTGATGTCTTCACTGATAATGACTACACTTACGAAGAGATGAAGATGACTAAGGAAACTAAGAAAATCATGGAAGATGATAGCATTGCAGTTTCAGCAACATGTGTTCGTATTCCTGTTTTGTCAGCCCACTCTGAGTCAGTTTATATCGAAACAAAAGAAGTAGCACCAATCGAAGAAGTAAAAGCAGCCATTGCGGCCTTCCCAGGAGCTGTTCTAGAAGACGATGTTGCCCACCAAATTTACCCACAAGCTGTTAATGCTGTCGGTTCACGTGATACATTTGTTGGACGTATCCGTAAAGACTTGGATGCAGAAAAAGGGATCCATATGTGGGTAGTCTCTGATAACCTTCTTAAAGGTGCAGCATGGAACTCAGTACAAATTGCTGAGACTTTACATGAACGTGGCTTGGTTCGTCCAACTGCAGAATTAAAATTTGAATTGAAATAGGGAGCAAAACAGAAATCAGTAACTCGAAGAGTTTGATTTCGTAGTTTTGCCCCCGCACAGTTGATTAGGAAGTAGGAATGTTGTAAACATGAGTAGTTCCAATCAACCACTGCGTTACGATTCAGAAATCAGTAACTCGAAGAGTTTGATTTCACCTTAGCTATCTAACGAATCTACTTATTTTACTTACAGAACAGGAGGCAAAGGCAAGTATGCCCCAGCCTCTTTCTTATAGAGAAAGGTTTTCCAATGTCTTATCAAGATTTAAAAGATTGTAAAATTATTACGGCCTTTATTACTCCTTTTCATGAAGATGGCTCTATTAATTTTGATGCCATTCCAAAATTGATTGAACATTTATTGGCACATCATACAGACGGAATACTCTTGGCGGGTACGACAGCTGAAAGTCCGACTCTTACTCACGATGAGGAGTTACAGTTGTTTGCAGCTGTTCAGAAGGTTGTTAATGGACGTGTTCCCTTAATCGCTGGTGTTGGTACTAATGATACACGCGACTCTATTGAGTTCGTCAAAGAAGTGGCAGAATTTGGCGGTTTTGCAGCTGGTCTTGCTATTGTTCCTTACTATAATAAACCATCCCAAGAAGGTATGTACCAGCACTTTAAAGCTATTGCAGACGCTTCTGATTTACCAATTATTATCTATAATATTCCGGGTCGTGTAGTAGTTGAATTGACGCCTGAGACCTTGCTTCGCCTAGCAGAACATCCAAACATCATTGGTGTCAAAGAATGTACCAGTCTTGCGAATATGGCCTATTTGATTGAGCATAAACCAGAAGAATTCTTGATCTACACTGGTGAAGATGGAGATGCTTTCCATGCAATGAACCTTGGTGCTGACGGGGTTATCTCTGTTGCTTCTCATACCAATGGTGACGAAATGTATGAAATGTTCACTGCGATTGAAGAGAGTGATATGAAGAAAGCGGCAGCTATTCAACGTAAGTTTATTCCCAAGGTTAATGCTCTCTTCTCATACCCAAGTCCTGCACCTGTTAAGGCAGTCCTCAACTATATGGGATTTGAAGCTGGTCCAACTCGCCTCCCATTGGTTCCTGCGCCTGAAGAGGATGCTAAACGCATTATCAAGGTTGTTATTGACGGAGACTATGAAGCGACTAAAGCGACTGTCACTGGAGTTCTTCGTCCTGATTACTAACATCATAAACATAGATAGAAACTTCCTAACAAGTAAAATTGTTGGGAGTTTTTTTCTTTTTCTACGAATATATAAATAGAGAGAGAAAAAAGGAGTCGATCATGAAAATTAAGATTGATAATTTTGAGATTTATAAGTTAAAGCAAGCAGGCTTAAGCAATCAGCAGGTTCTAAAAGTACTTCAATACGGAGAAATTTATGATCAGGAATTGAGTTTAGAGACAATCGCTGAAGCTTCGGAGTGTCGTAATCCAGTCGTTTTTATGGAGCGGTATCATAAACTGACTTTTGAAAGCATGGAACGCCTGCAGAAAGATTTTGAAAAGTTCCCATCATTTTCGATTTTGGACGATGTTTATCCCATTTCACTCAGTGAAATTTATGATGCTCCAGTATTGCTTTTTTACAAAGGAGATCTCAATCTTTTAAAACTACCCAAGATTGCCGTTGTTGGTAGTCGCTCTTGTAGCCAAACAGGAACAAAGTCAGTCCGTAAAGTCATTGAGGAACTGGAAAATGAATTAGTTGTGGTGAGTGGACTTGCTAGAGGAATTGATACAGCAGCCCATATGTCTATTCTACAAACTGGGGGCAAAACGATTGGAATTATTGGGACTGGTTTAGATGTCTATTATCCACGCTCCAATAAACGCCTTCAAGAATATATTGGAGAACATCATTTGCTTCTAAGCGAGTACGGTCCAGGAGAAGAACCTTTGAAATATCACTTTCCTGCCAGAAATCGCATTATTGCAGGATTGTGTCGAGGAGTTATCGTTGCAGAAGCTAAAATGAGATCTGGTAGCTTAATCACTTGTGAGCGTGCCATGGAGGAAGGTAGAGATGTCTTTGCAATTCCTGGTTCTATTTTAGATGGGCGTTCAGATGGTTGTCATCATTTGATCCAAGAAGGAGCGAAGTTAGCAACTTGTGGGCAAGATATTCTTGCTGAGTTTGAGTTTTAATGAATAATATGATTTCATTTATCAAACTTTTCTTCTATTATATGGGTGTTATGTCTTGACAGGTTTTTAAAAATGGTTTACACTTTATAAAGTTTATTACTTTGAAAAGGTGTGATACTGTGGTAACGGCAACCAAAAAGAAAAAATCAACAAGTAAAAGAAATCTTGTAATCGTAGAGTCGCCTGCTAAGGCGAAAACGATTGAAAAATATCTAGGACGCAATTATAAGGTTTTGGCCAGCGTGGGACATATTCGAGATTTGAAAAAGTCAAGTATGTCAGTCGACGTGGAAAATAATTACGAACCGCAATATATCAATATTCGTGGGAAAGGTCCTCTCATCAATGATTTGAAAAAAGAAGCTAAGAAAGCAAATAAAGTCTTTTTAGCGAGTGACCCGGACCGTGAAGGAGAAGCTATTTCTTGGCATTTAGCGCATATTCTCGAATTGGATGAGCATGATGCTAATCGTGTTGTTTTCAACGAGATTACCAAAGATGCGGTTAAGAATGCCTTTAAAGAACCTCGTAAAATCAATATGGATTTGGTCGATGCCCAGCAAGCACGTCGTGTTTTGGACCGCTTGGTAGGTTATTCTATTTCACCAATTCTTTGGAAGAAGGTCAAGAAGGGATTATCAGCTGGGCGCGTGCAGTCTGTCGCACTTAAGCTAATCATTGACCGTGAAAATGAGATTAATGCCTTTCAACCTGAAGAATATTGGACGATTGATGGGGTCTTCAAAAAGGGGACTAAGCAATTCCAAGCTTCTTTCTATGGTATGAACGGGAAGAAGATGAAGCTTGCTACGAATGAAAAGGTAAAAGAAGTTTTATCTCATCTGACCAGCAAAGACTTCACAGTGGAGCAGGTTGATAAAAAAGAACGCAAGCGTAACGCTCCGCTACCTTATACAACATCAACCATGCAGATGGATGCGGCAAATAAGATCAACTTCCGTACTCGAAAGACGATGATGGTTGCTCAGCAACTCTATGAAGGAATCAATATTGGTACAGGTGTCCAAGGTTTGATCACCTATATGCGTACGGATTCTACTCGTATCAGTCCAGTTGCTCAGAATGAAGCCGCTAGCTACATCAATGAACGTTTTGGTAGTAAGTATTCTAAACATGGTAGCAAGGTGAAAAATGCCTCTGGCGCTCAAGACGCCCACGAAGCTATTCGTCCTTCAAGTGTCTTTAATACACCTGAGAAAATTGCTAAGTATTTGGATAAAGACCAGCTAAAACTTTATACACTTATTTGGAACCGCTTTGTAGCGAGTCAAATGACTGGTGCAATTTTTGATACCATGGCTGTTAAACTTTCGCAAAATGGTGTTCAATTCGCGGCGAATGGTAGTCAGGTTAAGTTTGATGGTTATTTAGCCATTTACAACGATTCTGATAAAAATAAGATGCTGCCTGATATGAAAGTAGGAGATGTGGTCAAACAGGTCAACAGCAAACCTGAACAGCATTTCACACAACCGCCTGCACGATATTCAGAAGCAACACTGATTAAAACTTTAGAAGAAAACGGAGTTGGACGTCCATCTACTTATGCTCCAACGATTGAAACAATCCAAAAACGTTACTATGTAAGATTAGTATCTAAACGCTTTGAACCAACTGATTTAGGACGAGTCGTTAACAAGCTGATTGTTGAATATTTCCCAGACATTGTTAACGTGAAATTTACCGCTGAAATGGAAGGTAAACTGGACGATGTCGAGGTCGGAAAAGAAGAGTGGCAACGAGTTATTGATGAATTTTACAAACCATTCTCTAAAGAGGTCGCAAAAGCTGAAGCAGAGATGGAAAAAATTCAAATCAAGGACGAACCAGCAGGATTTGACTGTGAAGTTTGTGGTAGTCCGATGGTGATTAAGATTGGACGCTTCGGTAAGTTTTATGCATGTAGTAATTTCCCAGATTGTCGACATACGCAGGCCATTGTTAAAGAAGTTGGTGTCACATGTCCAAAATGCCATCAAGGGCAAATCATCGAACGCAAAACCAAGCGTAATCGTATATTCTATGGATGTAATCGTTATCCAGAATGTGATTTTACTTCTTGGGATAAACCTATTGGACGTGATTGTCCTAAGTGTGGTCACTTCCTCATGGAGAAAAAAATCCGTGGTGGCGGGAAACAGATTGTATGTAGCAATGGTGACTACGAAGAAGAAAAGATTAAATAAAAATAATTAGGGCTGAAATGATAATTTCAGCTCTTTTTAATTTAAACTTGACAGATTTTATCTTTTTATGCTTAACTAGAAGAAGATTATTCTTACTTAGGAGTAGATATGCGCAT
>CABPWC010000094.1 GCA_902461025.1 uncultured Streptococcus sp. | reverse complement strand
AGAGCTTTACCAGCTTTGAATGCTGGAACTTTAGAAGCTTTGATTTTGATTTCTTTACCAGTTTGTGGGTTGCGACCTTTACGAGCTGCACGTTTACGAACTTCGAAGTTACCAAAACCGATCAATTGAACTTTTTCACCAGCTGAAAGGAATTCGGTTACAGCTGCGAATACAGCGTCAACTGCTGCTGCTGAATCTTTCTTAGTCAATTCTGTAGCTTCTGCTACTTTAGCGATCAAATCTTGTTTGTTTGCCATGTTAATGAATCCTCCAAAATTATTTCTAATTAACACTTATAATCATAACCTAAAATTCCTTTTAGGTCAAGTCAAAAACACGTTTTTATTGATTTTTCTCAATTTTTTTAGGAATTATAGCGAATTAAGATCGCCCAGGCATTTTCTCCGGTGTGAGTTTGGATGATTGAGCCTGTTTCTAGGACTGAAATTGGTTTTTCAACGTAAGGTTGTAGAACAGCTTTCATCTCGTTTGCAAATTCATTTGTACCTGCATAAGAAATACCAATCTCAGCTACTGAACGATTTGAAAGAGTGGCTACTAACTCATCCAACCATTTCTTAAAGGTTTTTGAACCACGTCCTTTGACAATCGGTTGAAGCTCATGGTCTTTCATTTGCATAACTACTCGAATATTCAGTAAAGAGCTCAGCAAACCAGTAACACGGCCAATGCGACCACCTTTTACAAGGTTTTCTAAAGTTGAAACACCGATGTAGAGTTCAGTGTGATTTTTTACGTCCTCTACATGGGTTAGAATAGTTTCAAGGTCTTTTCCTTCTTGAGCTAGTTTGGCAGCTTCCACAACTTGGAACTTCAAGGCCTGATCTGTGAATGAACTATCCAAAACAGTGACATCTGCTGTTGACAAACTTGCTCCTTGACGAGCCGCTTCAACAGTTCCTGATAAAGCATGGGACATGTGAATAGCTAGAATTTGACTACCATCCTTACCCAAATCATCAAAAATTTCTGCAAAGAGTCCCACTGGTGGTTGACTAGTCTTAGGAAGATTTTTACTAGCTTGCATCAAGCGAAGAAATTCTCCTTCTTCAAGATCTGCATCTGAATAAAGGACACTATCAATCATTACAGATAGTGGAACAACAGTAATATCAAATTCTTTAACCACTTCCGGTTCAATAGTAACCGAAGAATCCGTCACAATTTTTACTTTTGTCATTTTGCCAATCTTTCTATTTTTACTATTGTTGATTATTCAACTTATAACTATAACAATTATATCAAAAAAATACTAAAAGTTCATACTCAATCCACCTAAATTTAAAGCAATTTATACTTCTTTTTAATTAAAAAAGAAAATCACCATTGCTTGGTGATTATCTTTTGTACTTAAGATAAATAATCATACAAATCTTGCATTTGTAAATCATCGGGTACTAAATGTAGATAGGATTGAATGTAGTCTTTTGCTTCTTCTAGCTTACCTAACTCTCTTAACAAATAAATAAACTGTTCCAAAAACTCTGGATTATCCTTGAGTTCAGTAGCAAGTTCCTTATAGAGATCATAGGCTGCATCTAATTCTTCAGTCTCTTGATAGCTTCGAGCAATCATCCATTTAGTCAAGAGGTTTTCAGGTTCATAGACTACTAAAGCTAGAATATCTTCGTATCTTTCTTGTTCTTGGTAGATGGTAGCTAAGCGTATCAAGATTTCTTCCTGGTCATCAGCATTTTCTTGTGCTTGAATCAGATAAACTTCTGCTTGCTCAGGTTGATGCAACTCATAAGATAGCTGAGATGCAAGGAGTAAGAGCCGAGTTTCAAAAGGATTTTTTGACAAGCCCTGTTGAGCTATTTTAAGAGCCTCTTCTGTCTGATGCTCCTTATGCAGTGCTTGACTATAACCATATTCATAACCCTCAAAATCTGGAGAAATAGTGTCTAGTTGTTTGAAGTATAGTACGGCTTTCTGGTAGTCCTCTTGATCAAAATAGAGACTTGCAAGCTCAAAGGCTGTTTGGTCATCATATTCTAATTCTAAGGCTTTTTCTAAAAATTCTATTGCAGATTCAAACTTACCTAAACGTGCATAAGCAAGACCAATTCTCTGATAGGTCGAAATTCCAGTTTGATCGTAGATAACTCGATTATCTAATTGAGCATAGCCCTTAATGGCTTCTAAATCGTTTCCTAGCTCACTATCTAGCTCGGCTAGTCCAAATATCAGGAGAGGGTCATCAGAGTAGCTACGAGCTTCTAAGAGCTTCTCACGCGCAACATCTGTCAATCCTTCCATCTGATATAAATCTGCTTTTAAGGCAAGAGCTGATACGTACCATTCACTTTCTGGACCAATCTTCTCTAAATAATCAAAAGCTTCCTCGATAAGTCCATCCTCACCAGCTATTGCAGCTAGATTGATGTAGACTTCTGGAAATTTCGGTGCTAGTTTCTCATAGATTTGTGCAGCCTGTGGATAGAAACCAATCCCTTCGAGATATGCAGATAGTTCAAGAAGAACTTCATCTGAATCTTCTTCTAAAGCTTTTTGGAAAAAAGATTCTGCTTTTGATAAATCTTGTTGTTCTAAAGCTTCGAGCATTTGTTGACTATTGTTCACTATCAGTCTCCTCTACCGGTTCATAAAGTCCACTAATTTCTTTGTACCAATCAAAAATTTCTGAGATGACTACTTTTGCGGAAGCGTAGATTGGAATACCTAGCAATACACCCCAAATACCAAACATGGATCCTGAAGTTAATAGTACAAAAAGAATGGTAATTGGGTGAATATTTAATTGACTACCCAAAATCAGTGGAGAAACAAAACGTCCTTCAATAGTTTGCTCTACAATGAAAACGATAATAACTTTTAAGAGCATAACAGGACCAGCAATCAAACCCAAAACAAGGGCTGGAATCATTGCAAGAAAACTACCTAGATAAGGAACTAAATTGAGAATACCTGCAGTAACACCAAGCGCTACTGCATATCGAAGCCCAATTATCTTAAAGAAGATAATAAACATGATAGCTACGATTACAGCGACCGTAATTTGTCCTCTAACGTAGTTAGCAAGTTGTTGGTTCACATCTGATAGAACCTTACCTACTGGTTCTCTCAATTTATTTGGTAAGAATTGAGTAATATAGTCTCTAAGTCCTTTTCCATCTCGAAGGAGATAAAAGAGCATAAATGGCATGATGATCAGAGCGACAATGACCTGTGACGTTCCACTGATAAGAGCACTTACCCAGTTAACAGCTTTAGAAGAAATATTACTTGCCCAAGCAGTTGCTTGTGTTGAAAAATTAGCTAAAACTTGCTCCAGTTGGGGTCTAAAGTCATCTGGCAAACGCTTGGTTACAAGGTCATTAATGACTCTATCAGCATCCTCGAGATAACTTGGGACATTTTGCGCAAAAATTACTACTTGACGTTGAAGGTTTGGAATTGCAACGGCTAGTCCAATAATCAAGAGTATTGCAATAATGACGAAGATAATACTAATGGCTAAGACACGGTTAATCCTGTACTTCTCCATCAGATCTACTAGTGGATTCAAGAGGTAAAAAAGTAGACCCGATAAGATAACCGGCAACATCACTACTGATAAAAAGTCTATAACTGGGAAAAATAAAAAGCTAATTTTACTGAGAATAAAAATATTGAGACCTAATAACAAGGTCACCAAGAAAACAGTGATCGCTTTATTGTCTAAAAACCATTTAAAAAACCAAGATAAGGTAAAGTGTTTCTCTTTTTGTTCCATTTTTTCTTCCTTTCCTTTGTCCTAACATTATACCATGTTTTAAGAAAAATAAGGTTTTTTTATAATCTTTTAGCAAGGGATAAATTTGTATTCTTGACAAGGGAAGAGCTATTTTTTCTGACTTAGATTTTTCATCTAGCAGCCCTTTTTATGTTATAATTGAATTATCTTTTTCTAGAGGTATGAATATGAAAGAAATAGTATATTTTGGAACCTATACACGACGTATTTCTCAAGGGATTTACAAGGCTGATTTTGATACTGAGACTGGCAAACTCTCAAATCTAGAACTATTTGCAACCGAGCCAAGTCCAACCTACCTAGCCTTTGATCAGCATCAGCATCTCTATACTGTCGGAAGCCATGATGACAAAGGTGGAATCGCAGCTTACAAAACTGATGGTGTCCTCCTGAATCACGTCGTTGAAGAAGGTGCTCCTCACTGCTATGTTGCAGTCGATGAGACACGGAGTCTTGTCTATGGCGCTAACTATCATAAAGGTCAAGTTCTAGTCTATAAACGTAAAGAAGATGGCCGTCTTGAATTGGCAGACAAAGTTCAACACACTGGCCATGGTCCACATGAAAACCAAGCTTCTCCCCACGTACACTACACCGATTTAACACCAGACCAATATTTGGTAACTTGTGACTTGGGTACTGACGAAGTCACTACCTATGATGTCAATCTAGAAGGAAAGTTGACTAAACTAGCAACTTATAATTGTAATCCCGGCGCTGGTGCTCGTCACCTTGTTTTCCACCACCACTACAAGATTGCTTATCTCATCTGTGAACTCAACAGTACGATTGAAGTATTGATTTACGATGGTGTTGGAGAATTTGAACAAATGCAGGTCATTTCAACCTTACCAGATGACTATAGTGGCTTTAATGGTACTGCGGCTATTCGTCTTTCTAAAGATGGCAAATTCCTCTACGCTTCTAATCGAGGCCATGATTCTATCGCTGTTTATAGCATTTTAGCAGATGGAAGCTTGGAATTATTAGAGATTGTTCCAACCAATGGGAAAAATCCACGTGATTTTGATTTGTCGCCTGACCAAGAATTCCTTATCGCTGTTCACCAGGATTCTGATAACGCGACAGTCTTTAAGCGCAATCCTGAAACTGGTAGACTGGCAGAACTCTCTAATGAATTTCATGTTCCTGAAGCAGTCTGCATAAGTTTCACTAAATAAGAAATAATAAAAAATGAACTTGATTTAACAAGTTCATTTTTTATTTTATAATTTATTTCCGACATTGATACGGTTAATAGCACGTTGCAATGCAATTTTAGCACGGCGCTCTTGGTCGATTAAGTGTTTGTCTTGTGCTTCTTCGATTTCACGTTCTGCACGAAGTTTAGCACGTTCTGCACGACTAACATCAATATCGCGCGCACGTTCAGCTGAGTCAGCAATAATGGTAATGACATTATTAGCAATCTCAATGATTCCTCCGTTTACTGCAATCCAGTTCACATGAGTATCATCATCGATGCGTTTAACCTTTACTTCATCAACTGCTAGAACCGCAATCATATTTTCATGTCGTGGCAAGATCCCCATCTCACCATCCAGAGTTCGTACCGATACAAAGCTGGCATGGTGATCATAGACGAGGCCATCTGGTGTCACGATCTGGACAGTTAAATGTGCCATAGATCACCTCTTAAAATCCCATTTTTTCAGCCTTAGCAATAACATCTTCGATTGAACCTACTCCACGGAAGGCATCTTCTGGAAGGTGATCGTATTTACCGTCGAGAATTTCCTTGAAGCCACGAACAGTTTCAGCTACTGGAACATAAGATCCTGGTTGACCTGTAAATTGTTCCGCAACGTTGAAGTTTTGTGACAAGAAGAACTGAATACGACGTGCACGAGCAACCAAAGTCTTTTCTTCGTCAGAAAGTTCATCCATACCAAGGATGGCGATGATATCTTGCAACTCATGGTAACGTTGAAGCACACGTTTCACTTCAGCAGCTACTGCATAGTGCTCTTCTCCAACAATTTCAGGTGCCAAGGCACGTGAGCTTGAAG
>CABPWC010000093.1 GCA_902461025.1 uncultured Streptococcus sp. | reverse complement strand
GCAAGGACGTGCCGGTTCGACCCCGGCCGCCGGTATAGTATTAAAGACAAGGTTTCGAGCCTTGTCTTTTTATTTTTTCTTTCAGAGTTACTTAAAATTACTTTTTATATTTCATAATGATTTATGTACAATGTTTTGTTCTCTGCTTTTTACTTTATTTTTACTAAATCTTAATTTATTTCTTGTTATTTTTAACTATAACAGGTCTATACCATTTACAAATTTCTAATAAAGGTTTATAATGTAATTGACATAATAAATATTAGAAAAATTCATTTACGGAGGTTATCATTATGCCTAAATATATTAAAGCGGACCAATTTTTCTATCCTCATGGAGTTCGTCGTGGTGGTTACTTAGAAGTTGTCGATGGGAAGTTTGGTAAACATGTAGATCAAGTTTCTGATGGGGCTGAAGTTATTGACTATAGTGGTTATAGTATCGCACCTGGTCTTGTTGATACTCATATTCATGGTTTTGGTGGAGTCGATGTTATGGATAATAACATTGAAGGAACGCTTCATACTATGAGTGAAGGGCTTCTTAGTACAGGTGTTACAAGCTTTTTACCAACAACTTTGACATCTTCATATGAGCAGTTATTAGCAGTAACTGAAAATATTGGGGCTCGTTACCAAGAAGCTACCGGTGCTAAGATTCGTGGTATTTATTTTGAAGGTCCTTATTTTACTGAAAAGTATAAGGGAGCTCAAAATCCAGCTTACATGAAGGATCCTCGAATGGATGAGTTTCGTGCTTGGCAGAAGGCTGCTAATGGTCTTCTTAATAAGATTGCGCTTGCTCCAGAACGTGAAGGTGTAGAAGACTTTGTACGTACTATTACTGGAGAAGGAGTTACCGTTGCTCTCGGTCATTCGAATGCAACATTTGATGAAGCTAAAAAAGCTGTTGATGCCGGAGCAAGTGTTTGGGTTCATGCTTATAATGGTATGCGTGGCTTAACTCACCGTGAGCTTGGTATGGTTGGTGCTATGTATGAGTTACCACATACCTATGCTGAATTGATTTGTGATGGTCATCACGTTGATCCTAAGGCTTGTGATATCCTACTTAAACAAAAAGGAACTGAAAATATTGCCCTTATCACTGACTGTATGACAGCGGGTGGTTTGCAAGATGGTGACTACATGCTAGGTGAATTCCCGGTCGTGGTTGCAAATGGAACTGCGCGTCTCAAATCTACTGGGAACTTGGCAGGTTCTATTCTCAAACTGAAAGATGGTTTAAAAAATGTTGTTGAATGGGGAATTGCAAATCCTCATGAAGCAGTCATGATGGCCAGTCTTAACCCGGCAAAATCTGTTCATATTGACGATGTCTGTGGACAAATCCGTGAAGGCTACGATGCTGACTTTATCGTTCTTGATAAAGATTTGGAATTGGTAGCAACTTATCTTGATGGTGAAAAACGTTATCAAGCATAAAATCATAAAGTAGTGACTAATCTTAGTTGCTGCTTTTTAGTTTTAGAAAGTTTTAAAGGGTGATTGAATCAATGAGAAATATTCTAAGGTAGTTACTGAAAACGAGCAGATTTCTTTCATTGTTCTCGAAATTTCGCTATAATATACGGTACAAAGGAAATGAAACTATGTATCGTGTTATAGAAATGTATGGAGATTTTGAACCTTGGTGGTTCATAGATGGATGGGAAGAAGACGTCACTAGGAGTAAGAAATTTGAAAATTACTATGACGCCTTGAAGTATTATAAATCTTGTTGGTTTGAGTTGGAAAAGAAAATTCCACTTTACAAAAGTCGTGGGGACTTGATGACCATATTTTGGGATCCAGATGATAAACGTTGGTGTGAGGAATGTGATGAATTCTTGCAACAATATCATTCGCTGGCTTTACTAGAAGATGGTCAAGTTATCCCAGACGAAAAATTCAGACCGGGTTATGAAAAACAAACGGGTATAGAAATCCACCGAACTTGTCGTATCAAAAAAGATGGAACAACTTTTTAATAAAGTTGTTCTTTTTTTATATTTTCTTCGAATAATAAACTGAGGAGGAGATATGGTACAAGCACTTGCACAAGAATTGATTAGTCTCGCAAAAAGGAATGGAGCTCAGGATATTTATTTTGTTCCCAAGAATCAGATCTATGAGCTACATATGCGAATTGGAGATGAAAGACGTCTAATTGACACCTATGATTTTGAAAAGTTGGGTGCTGTCATTAGTCACTTTAAGTTTATTGCGGGGATGAACGTTGGCGAAAAGCGTCGTAGTCAGCTGGGTTCCTGTGATTATCAGCATGATGGCAAGATTTCTTCACTACGTTTGTCAACTGTAGGAGATTATCGTGGCCATGAGAGTTTAGTTATCCGCCTTTTGCACGATGAAGAACAAGAGCTACGTTTCTGGTTTCAAGATATTCATGAATTAGAAAAGGGATTTAGACAAAGAGGTCTTTACCTTTTTGCAGGTCCTGTAGGAAGTGGTAAGACAACCCTGATGCATGAATTAGCTAAGTCATTGTTTAAGGGGCAACAGGTCATGTCCATTGAAGACCCGGTCGAGATAAAGCAAGAAGAGATGCTGCAATTACAACTCAATGAAGCTATTGGATTGAGTTATGAAAATCTGATAAAACTATCCCTTCGTCATCGACCAGATCTGTTGATTATTGGGGAAATTCGAGATAGCGAAACAGCCCGTGCAGTTGTACGAGCTAGTTTGACAGGTGCCACAGTATTTTCAACCATTCATGCCAAAAGTATTCGTGGAGTTTATGAGCGTCTTTTAGAACTTGGTGTCAGCGAAGATGAACTGGCAGTTGTTTTACAAGGTGTTTGCTACCAGAGGCTAATCGGGGGAGGAGGAATTATTGATTTTGCAAACCAAAATTATCAAGAACACCAAGCAAACAAGTGGAATGAGCAAATTGATCAACTTTTTAAAGATGGGCATATCACTGCCCTTCAAGCTGAAACGGAGAAAATTAGCTACCAGTAAACAGAAGAAAATCATCACTCTCTTTAACAATTTGTTCTCGAGTGGTTTTCACTTGGTAGAAATCATTTCCTTTCTAGATAGAAGTCTCTTGTTGGAAAAGGAATATGTATCGCAGATGCGCCTAGGGCTATCGCAAGGGAAGTCTTTCTCGGAAATGATGGGGAATTTAGGTTTTTCGAGTGCGATTGTCACGCAACTTTCGCTGGCTGAAGTTCATGGGAATCTCCATTTGAGTTTGGGGAAAATTGAAGAATATCTGGATAATCTAGCTAAGGTTAAGAAAAAGTTAATTGAAGTTGCGACCTATCCAGTCATTTTGTTAGTTTTCTTACTGCTTATTATGTTGGGTTTGCGGAATTATCTTTTGCCCCAACTGGATAGTAGCAACATAGCTACCTTAGTGATTAGTAACCTGCCACAGATTTTTCTTGGGTTTGCTCTGACGCTAGGTCTCGCATTTTTAACAGGACTGATATTCTACAGGAAATCTAGGAAGATACAGGTCTTTTCTTATCTGGCTAGGATTCCCTTTCTAGGTGTGTTTGTTCAGTATTTTCTAACTGCCTATTATGCTCGAGAATGGGGCAATATGATTGGACAAGGTTTAGAGTTGGCACAGATTTTCCAGATGATGCAAGAGCAAGGGAATCCTCTTTTTAAGGAAATTGGATACGATTTAGATCAGTCTTTGCAAAATGGGCATGAATTTTCTAAGGTTGTTCAGATCTATCCCTTCTTTAGAAGGGAGTTGGGATTAATCATTGAATATGGAGAGGTTAAATCCAAGTTGGGAAGCGAATTGGAAATCTATGCGGAAAAAACGTGGGAATCCTTCTTTACCCGAGTCAATCGGACTATGAATCTAGTACAACCCATGGTATTTATTTTTGTAGCCCTACTAATCGTTTTATTGTACGCAGCTATGTTGCTGCCCATGTATCAAAATATGGAGGTGAATTTTTAGATGAAAAAAATGATGATGAAGTTCAAAGAAGCGAAGGCAAAAGCTTTTACACTGGTCGAAATGTTAGTGGTGTTGCTTATCATTAGCGTCCTACTCTTGCTTTTTGTACCAAATCTAACTAAGCAAAAGGATGCAGTGAATGACAAGGGTAAAGCAGCGGTTGTCAAGGTGGTAGAAAGTCAAGCAGAACTCTATAGTCTGGATAAAAATGAAGATGCCAGTCTAAGCAAATTACAGGCAGATGGACGTATCACTGCTGAGCAAGCCAAAGCCTACAAAGAATACCATGCAAAACAAAAGACAAGTCAAACAGTTGCGGATTAGGGCTTTTACCATGTTAGAAAGTTTATTGGTGTTAGGAATAGTCAGCCTGCTTGCCTTGGGTTTGTCCAGTTCAGTCCAGTCCACTTTTGCAGCTGTGGAAGAGCAAATTTTCTTTATGGAGTTTGAGGAACTTTATCGAGAAACCCAGAAGCGTAGTCTGGCTAGTCAACAAAAAATGAACTTAATTTTAGAAGAGAGAAGCATTGGCAATGGCTATCAGAAATTAGCTATTCCGAAAGGAATACAATTGCAGTCCACTCAGTCAATCACCTTTGATAAGGCTGGTGGGAATTCATCTCTGGCGAGCGTGAGATTTCAAACGAAGAAAGAAGTGGTTCGCTACCAACTATATCTAGGAAATGGAAAGATTAAACGTATTCAAGAAGCAAAAAATTAAGGCGGTCATTCTACTGGAGGCAGTGATTTCACTCGCTATTTTTGCCAGTATTGCAACCCTCTTGCTAGGACAGATTCAAGAAAGTAGACGACAGGAAGCAAGACTCATAGAACAGGAAGAAGTTTTGCGAGTGGCTCGAATGGCTTTGCAGACTGGGCAAAAACAGTTGACTGTCAACGGTCTTACGGTTCATGTTGTCTCGAATGAGCGAGGTTTGGAGGTATACCATGGAACGGAGAAATTACTGGCGATTCAAGACAAGTAGGGTCAGAGCTTTCACACTTTTAGAATCCTTGGTTGCCCTTATCGTTATTAGTGGTAGCTTACTCCTCTTTCAAGCTATGAGTCAGCTCTTGGTTTCAGAGGTTCGCTACCAGCAGAGAAGTGAGCAAAAAGAATGGCTCTTATTTGTGGATCAGCTAGAAACAGAGCTGAATCGAGCCCAATTTGAAAAAGTGGAGAATGATAGGCTTTACCTCAAACAGGAAGGCAAACCCATTTCCATGGGTAAATCAAAGTCAAATGATTTCCGGAAAACAGATGCTAGTGGACGTGGTTATCAACCCATGGTCTACGGCCTAAAATCAGCTCGAATTCAAGAAAAAGGGCAGGAGTTGCACTTTCACTTTCAGTTTGAAAAGGGACTAGAGAGGGAATTTATCTATCGTGTTGAAAAAGAAAAAAGTTAGAGCAGGAGTTCTCCTATACGCTGTCACTATTGCTGGAATTTTTAGTCTTTTGTTGCAGTTTTATCTAAATCGGCAACTAGCACATCATCAGGATTATGCCTTAAATAAAGAAAAACTTCTTGCATTTGCTATGGCTAAGAGAACCTATGAAAAAGCTACTTCTGAAAATGGAGAGCAGTCATTTAATGTAGGGAAGTCAACTTATCGAAATGACGAAAAATTCTTCACAACGACTATTGACACAGGAAAAAATCAGTTTGAATTTCACTTTTCTCCTTTAAAAAGGACCGGTCAAAAGTCTGAGAAAACAGAAGACAAGCCCAAAGAAGGAAATGAGGAGAAAACAGAAGAAGGGATCAAAAAAGAGACTGCTAGGTCTTCCAAATTAGCACCTTCAAAGAAGGGCACAGAGTAGTTAGTACGAGGTTTTTACCTGAAATCATGCTATAATAGATACATATGGAGGACCAAAAAT
>CABPWC010000092.1 GCA_902461025.1 uncultured Streptococcus sp. | reverse complement strand
TTTCTTTTTTTCCATTTTATCATAATTTTACTTTTTTGAGAAAAGGATTCCTCAACTGAAGAAAATAGGAACTAAAAAGAGAAGGGTATAAATCCTTCTCTTTTATATTCCAATATTCTATTTTAGAATAAATACATGAAAGCCAAGGTGACGAGACTAGCAAGCAAGCCCACTCCCCAAAAGAAGAAATCGACTTTCCACTCACTCCAGGCTTGACCGTTACCAGAAAAGCCACCCAACTCAAAATGGTGATGAACTGGTGTCATTCGGAAGATACGTTTGCCACCACTCAACTTAAAGTAGCTAACTTGCATCATAACCGATGTGGTTTCAAAGACATAAACAAGACCGATAAAGAGAAGTGTCCATTCTTGGTGCAGCGCCATAGAAATTGCAGCCAACATCCCTCCAAGAGCAAGGCTTCCCACATCTCCCATGAATACTCTTGCTGGTTTACGGTTAAAGACAAAGAAACCGAGAAGACCACCAATCATAGCTGTAATGACTAGCAAGATATCCAACTGGTTTTGGACATAAGCAATGACTCCATAAGCAGATAAGCTAATCACTACTGAAATACTTGCCAAGCCATCAATCCCGTCAGTCAAGTTAACCGCATTCGAAAAACCAACCAACCAGAAGAGAGCAAAGAATATATAAAGAAATCCTAAGTGCAATGGATACCCAAACACATTTAAGATATCTCCTCCTCTTTCATAAAAGAAATAGAAGATAACTCCTCCTACTAACTGAAGCAAGAGTTTTTGTTTAGGATTGAGCCCTTCGTTGATTTTACGGAAAACTTTGAGGAAATCATCTAAGAAACCAACCAAACCATATAAGACTAGGATAAAGAGGATCATTCCTACATTATTCGTTAGTTGATTGGTCAAAAGAGCAAGAACTAAACTAACTAAAACGCCTGTTATAAGAAAGACGATCCCTCCCATTGTCGGTGTCCCAGCTTTTGCCTGGTGTTGTTTCACATCCTCGTGCATCTGCTGACCGGTAATTTGTGCTTTGTGGTAAAAACGGATAAAGGCTGGAATTCCCACCACTGTAAGAACAAAAGTAAGGATCCCAGGAAAGATAGAAACTAGCATTCTAATCTCCTAATGTTATTTTTATTTTCTGTAAATCTTTTAAAGCTGTATTAGAACGAACACTTTGTTTTTTAACAATTTCTCCTGTACCTTCAAATTCAACTTCAAGATTCAACCATTTGGCAAAGGTTTCAACATTTTTCTTAGACCAGCCATATAAGTCAGGCATCTCTTCTACCTTGTCTGAAAGGAGTAAGATTTGCTCATTAGCGTCTAGATTTGTTCCTTCTGCCACTGAACTGTCCTTGATTTTTGTTCCTGAACCGATAACGATTGGTTGAACAAGATTGCGTCTCAGTTCCTCTGCCATATCTCCCGGACTATAGTCCTTGGTCGCTGGCATTGCATAACTAGTTGTTGTTGTAACTTGATCCAGATTTTTAGCTGTAGACTGAAGATTAAGAGATTCTTTCATGGCAGAAGCTCGTTCAAGAATAGGATTAGCAAACTCTCCAAACCAAGGGGTAGAAAAGTGTTCTGGTTGTTGAACTGTCACGTAAAGAATAAAGTCTGGATTTTCAGAAGGATGCATGGTTACTACAGAAAAGATATAATTGGTTTTCCCAACTAAATATCCTCCGTTTTGCTCATCGGCAATTTGAGCTGTTCCAGATTTGACAGAAACATTCTGACCAGGAACAGTAATTACTGGTTTATTATCATTACGATTATACATGGTCCCATAAATAGGGTCTGTACCAACCAAAATCATGTTTTCCCTAGTCAAACTAGCCGTTTCTTTAGAAACAGGATTACCCACAACTTCTTTTTGCGACTTCCGAACTGACTGATCATTTGGATCATAAAGGGCGCTAATAAACTTTGGTTCTAACATAACTCCGTCATTCGCAATGGCTGTAAAAGCACGTAGCATCTGGGTCTGCGTTACAGAAATCCCCTGACCAAATGCACTCATGGCAATATCGACAATATTATCTGCAGGCAATTGACCTGAATACTCATCAGTCAGACCAAAACGCGTCGGCACCCCAAACTTAAAGCGATTGAGATAATCCAACCAAGTAGCATCCCCCATCTTTTGTTGGAGCAAGGTCATACCCACATTACTTGAGTGAGCAAACCCTTGTAAGTAAGTCATTATACTTCCAGCTGATAAGCCATCATTAACATCCCAGTCTCTGATAGTCGCATCAGCTACCTTCAATTCGCTACTGTTGAAATATTCTCCTCCAGGGAAGGTATTATTGTCAATTGCTGAAGCTAAAGTAATCACCTTCATGGTTGAACCTGGTTCATAGTTACTTTGGTAAAGGATATCACGCCAGACAAAGTCCTCTGTAATCCCTTCTTTGGTATCAGCATCAAAGGTTGGTCTTTGAGTTGTAGCGAGAATCTCTCCTGTCTTGGCACTAACCAAGGTCGCAGTCATATACTTGCCTTTTAGTTTTTCTTGGAAGGCATCCATTTGACTTTCCATAAAGGACTGCAAAGGACTAGATAGGGTCGTATAGACGTCTTTCCCGTTTACGGTCTGTTGGGTGACTTGTTCTGTACCAGGAACAATATTACCTAGACGGTCTTTTTCATAAGTAATAATACCATCTGTCCCTGCCAATAAACTATTTAAGGAACTCTCGATACCCGATGTCCCAATTAGACTTTTCGTGCCATCTTCATTTTCATGTAACTGTGCTAAACCAATAAAGGATGAGGCAAATTTTCCATTTGGATAACTTCGATTTGGACTAGTCGTAAAATTAATACCCTCAACCTTAGCAGATTCTAAGTCCTGTTTAATGGACATCATATTAGCATAGGTAATCCCATTCCCTTTAGCACCAAAAGAAACCTGTTTGAGATTTGGTTGAGAGAGTTGATTTTTGACGTAAGTCTCCTCCATATCTAAGTATTTATGAAAAATTTCTGCCACTTTGTTGTACTGAGATTCTTCTACATAAAGAACATCACCATTAGCGGACTTATATTCTTTATCTATTACAGCATAAACATTATAAGAGGTCGCATCTTCTGCTATGGGAGTTCCATTACGATCATAAATAGTTCCTCGTTTTGCAGGAACAGTCAGAGTCGTTTGATGAACTTTATTTGCTTCTTTAACCAGATTGACCCCAAATTTTGTGCCTGTACCAATAATCACCGCAAAATTAACCAAAAAAACAGCAAAGAGAAAGACGGCCAAGAGGCTCAGACTCTTCCCCACTCGTCTGCGGTTTTCCATTGGAGATTTACGATTCTTAATGGCAAAGCGTATGATTCTTTCTTTCATAGTTTTCATCTACTACTCCGCCGATCGAATATTTTCATTATTCAATTGCAAGTCTTGTGAATTTGCAATTTCGGTCAAACGTTCTGATCGGATCAATTCATTAACTTCTTGTTTAGCATCATCCAGCTCTGTCTTTTTTTCCTCGATTTGTGCATTGACTCTTGTCAAATCACTCTGAACCTGAAAAAGTTTTGTCTGCATATAGACTACACTGGTCGCTAAGACAAGGGCTGTGATGGCAATTGAAAGGTAAAAGGCCTTTTCAACACGTGAAAATTTTTTTATACGAGCTTGTAGCAATTGGCTCGTTGTTCCTCTGTTTTCTGCCATTATTTCCTCTTACTTGTGAATTTTTCTTGCCACTCGAAGCTTGGCTGAGTGGGAACGATTATTGGCTTCCAATTCTTCCTTGCTTGGTAAAATCGGTTTTCGAGATACCAATTCCATTTTGGGCTTGAGATCGTCTGGGATGAAAGGCAAACCTTTAGGAACTTCAACTGTGGAAGCTTCCTTAAATAACTGTTTAGTCAAGCGGTCCTCCAGCGAATGGAAGGTAATCACTGATATTCTGCCATCTAGAGCCAGCATATCCATAGCCTGCTGGATTGATTCATCTGCAGCACCCAGTTCATCATTGACCTCTATACGGATAGCTTGGAAAATTTGTTTGGCTGGGTGACCTTTTTTCTTGAGCTCCTTAGCCGGTTTGGCAGATTTGATAATCTCTGCCAACTCGGTCGTTGTCTCGATTGGTTTAAGCTCACGCGCCTGTTCAATTTTTCGAGCAATCTGTTTGGAAAACTTGTCTTCTCCATATTTGAAAAAGATTCTTACCAAATCATGATAGTCGTAGTGATTAACCACCTCATAAGCAGTCAAGCTAGCTTCTTGATTCATTCGCATATCAAGTGGGGCATCTTTTTTATAAGAAAAACCACGTTCACGTTGATCTAACTGCGGACTTGACACACCTAAGTCATAACAAATTCCATCAATTTCAGTCACACCTAAGTCATTTAAGCGGTCCTTCAAATGACGGAAATTATCCTTGATGAAGGTGACCATTCCCTTTTCGATATAGGGTGCCAAACGTTTTTGCGCATTATCAATGGCATTCTGATCTTGGTCAAAGGCATAGAGATGCCCTTTCTCGCTTAACTTACTTAATAAATACTCGCTGTGCCCTGCTCCTCCCAAGGTCGCATCAACGTAAATACCATCAGGTTTCACATCTAGCATATCAATAGTCTCATGGAGCATGACCGTTACATGATGAAATTCTTTTGTCATATCTTATCTATTTTACCACAAATCTGACTAGCTTGCACCCACTAAAGCTAAAACATTCCTCTGCTGGTTTATTCCTTATATTCAACTGGCTTCTCAGCTACTTGAGCTAACGCTGAGTCTACTTCTGGATTCAGGTGATGATGAACTGCCTCTGCCACTGCTCTTGGGATACCAACTGCGACAATCTCATCTATGCTGGCTTCCTTAATTTTTGCCAGAGATTTGAAATATTTCATCAAATTCTGCTTGCGTTTTGGACCCAAGCCCTCAATCCCATCTAATTGAGAGGAGAAGGAATTTTTAGAACGTAGTTGACGGTGGAAGGTGATTGCAAAGCGGTGGACTTCATCCTGAATGCGTTGCAGGAGGAAAAATTCCTGTGAGGTCCGTGAGAGTTCGATGACTTGGAGAGGATCGCCAAAGAGCAATTCATGGGTTTGGTGCTTGTCATTCTTTTGCAGACCTGCGATTGGAATATCTAAGCCTAACTCTTCTTGGATAACTTGCTTAGCAATGTTAACCTGTCCCTGACCACCATCAATGACGATTAAGTCAGGTGGCATCAAACCATCACGTTGGACGCGCCCATAGCGTCTGCGGATGACCTCACGCATACTAGCATAGTCATCTGGACCAACAACTGTCTTAATCTTATACTTTCGATAATCCTTCTTACTAGGTTTCCCGTTGACAAAAACTACCATAGCAGAGACAGGACTGGTTCCCATGATATTGGAGTTATCGAAGGATTCGATACGGACTGGTGTTGGAATCTTAAGCAGACGTCCTAAATTTTCAATGGCCCCTTGAGTCTTTTCAACTGATTTCTCTAATAGATTAAACTTCTGCTCCAGACTGACACGAGCATTTTTTATGGCGAGATTGACCAGTTGCTTCTTCTCACCACGTTGGGGCTTGAGAATTTTGGTATCCACCAAAGCCTTAACAGCTTCTTCATCAATATCCTGAGGAATCAAGATTTCATTAGGTACCAAGTGAGATTTTTCTTGATAAAACTGCCCCACATAGGTCAAGAAATCCTCGTCTGGATCGTTGTAGTATGGAAAGAGATTGACGTCGCGTTCAATTAGTTTACCTTGACGGACAAAGAAAACCTGAACACACATCCAGCCCTTATCCACATAATAACCAAAGACATCGCGGTTTTGGAGATCCTTAGCCATAACCCGTTGCTTAGTCCGAAGGGTGCCAATGGCCTGAATCAAATCACGGTATTCCGCTGCACGTTCAAACT
>CABPWC010000091.1 GCA_902461025.1 uncultured Streptococcus sp. | reverse complement strand
GACTGACTTTGGTGCATTTGTTGAAGTATTGCCAGGTATCGATGGACTTGTTCACGTATCACAAATTTCACACAAACGTATTGAAAATCCAAAAGAAGCTCTTACAGTTGGTCAAGAAGTTACTGTTAAAGTTCTTGATGTTAATGCTGATGCAGAACGTGTATCACTTTCTATCAAAGCTCTTGAAGAGCGTCCAGCTCAAGAAGAAGGACAAAACGAAGAAAAACGTGCTCCACGTCCACGTCGTCCAAAACGTCAAGAAAAACGTGACTTTGAACTTCCTGAAACTCAAACAGGATTCTCAATGGCTGACTTGTTCGGAGACATCGAACTTTAATCAATCAGAACTAATTATAAATCCTTTGTTGTAAAACAAGGGATTTTTCTTTTTTCAACTAGTATTTTTTGATATAATGGATTTATGTTACATTCCGAAAAAGAATCAATTTATCAAATTGTAAATGAACAACTCTCTAGTCTTTTAGAAGGTGAGACCAATGTGTTGGCTAATCTATCAAATGCCAGTGCTCTCTTAAAAATGAACTTTCCTCGTACTGTCTTTGCAGGTTTCTATTTATATGACGGAAATGAGCTTATTTTAGGCCCTTTTCAGGGTGGAGTCTCATGTGTTAGAATTGCGCTCGGAAAAGGAGTTTGTGGTGAGTCAGCGGCTAGCTGTCAAACAGTTATCGTTGGTGATGTCAAGACTTATCCAAATTATATTTCTTGTGATAGTAGTGCTCGTAGCGAGATCGTACTTCCAATGGTAAAAAACGGACAGCTTCTGGGTGTATTGGATTTGGACTCATCTCATGTTGATGATTATGATGAAATTGATCAACGCTATTTAGAAGAGTTTGTGTCCATTTTACTAGATAAGACAGAATGGAAATTTTCAATGTTTGAGGAGAAAGCATAATGTATCAGGCGCTTTATCGAAAATATAGAAGTCAAAATTTTTCACAGTTAGTGGGCCAGGAAGTTGTTGCTAGAACTCTTAAACAGGCTGTGGAACAGGATAAGATTAGTCACGCCTACCTCTTTTCAGGGCCTCGTGGAACTGGTAAGACTAGTGTGGCTAAGATTTTTGCTAAGGCTATGAACTGCCCTAATCAAGTAGGGGGAGAACCTTGTAATAACTGTTACATCTGTCAAGCTGTTACGGATGGAAGTTTAGAAGATGTTATCGAAATGGATGCTGCTTCTAATAATGGGGTTGATGAAATTCGTGATATTCGTGATAAATCAACTTATGCTCCAAGTATAGCTCAGTATAAGGTTTATATCATTGATGAGGTTCATATGCTTTCGACAGGTGCCTTTAATGCCCTTTTGAAAACACTGGAAGAACCAACTCCAAATGTAGTCTTTATTTTGGCAACGACTGAGCTTCATAAAATTCCTGCAACTATTTTGTCTCGTGTTCAACGATTTGAGTTCAAGTCCATTAAGACTCAGGATATTCGAGATCATATCTTCCAGATTTTAGAAAAAGAAGGGATTGCTTACGAAACAGAAGCTGTTGAAATTATTGCTCGACGAGCTGAAGGTGGGATGCGGGATGCCTTGTCAATTCTAGACCAAGCATTAAGCTTAACCCAAGAAGCTACATTGACAACTGCAGTCTCAGAAGAAATCACTGGTACCATTAGTTTAAGTGCCTTGGATCATTACGTAGCTGCTTTAGCTCAAAAGGATGTACCGGGAGCCCTTCAAAATCTTGATTTGATTTTTGAGAATGGAAAGAGCATGACACGTTTTGTAGTCGATTTGCTGCAATATCTCCGTGATATCTTAATTGTTCAAGCAGGCGGAGAAAATACACATCATAGTGATGCATTTGAGAGAAACTTAGCTCTTCCGCAGGATGTCTTGTTTGAGATGATTAGTCTTGCTACTAAAAGTCTAGCTGATATTAAGGCTAGCCTACAACCTAAAATTTATGCCGAAATGATGACTATTCGTTTAGCAGAAATTGATTCTCAACCAGAACTTTCAGGTGAAGTGGCTGAGGAATTGTCTTCTCTTCGAGAAGAAGTTGTACGATTGAAACAAGCTCTTGCCAATGTTGGTTCTAATCCCAAACAAACTGTTTCTACACCAAGTCGTCCGACTAACAGTAAATCAATCTATCGTGTAGATCGAAATAAGGTACAGTCTATTCTTCAAGAAGCAGTAGAAAATCCAGACTTAGCCCGTCAAAACTTAATCCGTCTTCAGAATGCTTGGGGAGAAGTCATTGAAAGCTTATCTGGTCCAGATAAGGCACTCTTGGCTGGTTCTAAACCAGTTGCTGCTAATGAACATCATGCGATTTTGGCTTTTGAATCGAATTTCAATGCTGGTCAAACCATGAAACGAGACAATCTAAACACTATGTTTGGCAATATTCTTAGTCGCGCTGCTGGATTTTCTCCAGAGATTCTTGCTATTTCTATGGAAGAATGGAAGGAAGTTCGAGCTGCATTTTCAAGCAGAGCTAAAGGTTCTCAAGGACAAGTCGTGAAGGATGAGACTGAGGAGTCAATTCTTCCTCAAGGCTTTGAATTTTTAGCAGATAAAGTGACTATAGCTGAAGATTAAAGGGAATTGGTGGTAAAAGACTATGAACAGACAACAATTTATTATCATGGCCTTATTTACTGCTGCTGAGACTTATTTCTTTAATGAATCCATCATGGAGCAACGGTATATCGTGGCCTTGCTTTGGGCTATTTTGATCCTGAGAAATTTTCGCGTGAGTTATATCATGGGTAAAATTGTGAGCGCTATAGATGATCATTTTCAAGGGAAGAAGTAGCTCCTAGCTTCTAGACAAAATCAAAGCCTTTTAGGCTTTTTTTTGTTATACTATTAAGGTATATTTATTGACATTTTACTGTGTTTTTTTAGGGATTTAAAAAGGTTAAATTTCAGGTAAATACAGTAAAAAGGATGAAAAGAAAGGAACAATCATGTCAGTATTAGAGATCAAAGATCTTCACGTTGAAATTGAAGGAAAAGAAATTTTAAAAGGGGTCAATCTGACTCTTAAAACAGGGGAAATTGCAGCCATCATGGGACCAAATGGTACCGGTAAGTCTACTCTTTCAGCTGCTATTATGGGGAACCCAAACTATGAAGTCACTAAAGGTGAAGTCTTGTTTGACGGTGTAAACATCCTTGAATTGGAAGTGGATGAGCGTGCGCGTATGGGACTTTTCCTTGCCATGCAATATCCATCAGAAATTCCTGGGATTACCAATGCTGAGTTTCTTCGTGCAGCTATGAATGCTGGTAAAGAAGACGATGAGAAGATTTCAGTTCGTGAGTTTATCACTAAGCTAGATGAAAAAATGGAATTGCTCAACATGAAAGAAGAAATGGCAGAGCGTTACCTCAACGAAGGTTTCTCAGGGGGTGAGAAAAAACGTAACGAAATTCTTCAACTTTTGATGTTGGAACCAACTTTTGCCCTCTTGGATGAGATTGACTCAGGTCTTGATATTGATGCTCTTAAAGTTGTCTCTAAAGGTGTCAATGCTATGCGTGGTGAAGGTTTTGGTGCTATGATCATTACTCACTACCAACGTCTCTTGAACTATATCACACCAGATGTGGTACACGTTATGATGGAAGGTCGTGTAGTACTTTCTGGTGGTCCTGAATTGGCAGCACGTTTGGAACGTGAAGGATACGCGAAACTAGCTGAAGAACTTGGCTATGACTACAAGGAAGAATTGTAATTCCCTCGTATCTTTTAGGAGAAGTAAATGACTAAAGAAACTATTAAACTTTTTTCAGAAATGCACGCTGAACCAAGCTGGTTGTCAGACCTCCGTCAAAAAGCCTTTGATAAGATTGAGAGTTTGGAATTGCCAGTCATTGAGCGTGTCAAATTTCACCGTTGGAATCTTGGTGATGGTACCATCACAGAAAGTGAACCGTCAGCAAATGTACCTGATTTCACTGCTTTAGATAATCACTTGAAATTGGTGCAGGTTGGAACTCAAACTGTTTTCGAACAAATTCCAGTTGAGTTGGCTGAACAAGGAGTGGTCTTTACAGACTTCCATTCAGCTTTAGAAGAAATCCCAGAACTTGTAGAAGAATTCTTCATGTCATCTGTTAAGTACGATGATGACAAGTTGGCAGCTTATCACACTGCTTACTTTAACAGTGGTGCTGTTCTCTACATTCCAGATAACGTAGAAATCACAGAACCAATTGAAGGTATTTTCTACCAAGACAGCGATAGCGATGTGCCATTTAACAAGCATATCCTTATTATCGCTGGTAAGAACAGTAAGATTAGCTACCTTGAACGTCTGGAGTCACGTGGTGAAGGTAGTGCTAAGGCAACTGCCAATATCACAGTAGAAGTCATTGCACGTTCAGGCGCACAAGTGAAGTTTGCTGCGATTGACCGTCTAGGTGAAAACGTCACTGCTTACATTAGCCGTCGTGGTAAATTAGGCAACGATGCAAGTATTGACTGGGCAATCGGTGTCATGAACGAAGGAAATGTTGTTGCTGACTTTGATAGTGACCTACTTGGAAATGGTAGCCATGCAGACCTCAAGGTCGTAGCTCTTTCAAGTGGTCGTCAGGTGCAAGGGATTGATACTCGAGTAACTAACTATGGTTGCAACTCTATCGGTAATATCCTTCAACATGGGGTTATTCTTGAAAAAGCAACTTTGACCTTCAATGGTATTGGCCACATTATTAAGGGAGCTAAGGGAGCAGATGCCCAACAAGAAAGCCGTGTTCTTATGCTTTCTGATCAAGCACGTTCCGATGCCAACCCAATTCTTTTGATTGATGAAAATGATGTCACTGCAGGTCACGCGGCTTCTATTGGTCAAGTTGATCCAGAAGACATGTACTACCTCATGAGCCGTGGATTGGATAAGGCAACTGCAGAACGTTTGGTTGTTCGTGGCTTCCTTGGATCAGTAATCGTTGAGATTCCAGTCAAAGAAGTTCGTGATGAAATGATTGCAACCATCGAAGAAAAATTGTCAAAACGCTAAGGGGAAGCCTATGTTAGATGCAGAAGCTATTCGCAAGGATTTTCCAATTTTAGATCAGATTGTTAATGACGAACCTCTGGTTTATTTGGATAATGCTGCGACGACACAAAAACCACTAGCTGTTCTGGAGGCCATTAATCGCTACTATGAGCAGGACAATGCCAATGTCCACCGCGGTGTTCATACCTTGGCTGAGAGAGCGACAACATCATATGAAGCCGCTCGTGAAACCATTGGTAAGTTTATCAATGCAGGTTCGACAAAGGAAGTACTCTTTACGAGAGGAACTACGACCAGTCTCAACTGGGTGGCACGTTTCGCTGAGGAAATCTTGACTGAGGGAGACCAGGTCTTGATTTCAGTCATGGAACACCATTCCAATATTATTCCATGGCAGGAAGCTTGCCGAAAGACTGGGGCAGAGCTTGTTTATGTCTATCTCAAAGATGGAGCTCTGGATATGGATGACTTGCGTTCTAAATTGACTGACAAAGTTAAATTTGTTTCACTAGCTCACGCATCAAACGTTCTTGGAGTGGTTAATCCTATCAAAGAAATCACACAAATGGCTCACCAAGTTGGAGCTATTATGGTGGTGGATGGTGCTCAGTCCACGCCTCATATGAAGATTGATGTACAGGATTTGGATGTGGACTTCTTTGCCTTTTCAGGTCACAAGATGGCTGGTCCGACTGGTATCGGTGTTCTTTACGGTAAAGAAAAGTATCTGGAACAAATGTCACCAGTAGAGTTCGGCGGCGAAATGATTGATTTCGTCTATGAGCAATCTGCTAGTTGGAAGGAATTGCCTTGGAAATTCGAGGCTGGAACTCCTAATATGGCTGGTGCTATTGGACTTGCAGCTGCCGTGGATTATCTTGAAAAGATTG
>CABPWC010000090.1 GCA_902461025.1 uncultured Streptococcus sp. | reverse complement strand
ACAAACACTACAGGCATCACAGCCTGTGCTAGCATGGACTTTCCTCATGAAAAGATAAACTCTCCACGCGATTATCCAAAAATTGCACAACTGTATGATTCTTAGAAATCAGAATTTTCTACGATTTGTTTGCCAAATACTTCTTTTTCAAGACGATTCAAGCGTTTCAGGATATCAAAATTAGTCATAGAAGTCGTACTTCCAAGCTCAGCAGGTTCAGACGTTACAGATACAGGTGCCGCCTGAGGTTTGTTCGCCAATTGCTCTTTCAATTCTGCGACTTCCAAACGTAGTGATTTAACCAACGCTGCATAGGTTTCATAGTCCTTGATAACGTCATCTAAGAATTCATCTACCTCTGCTTTACTGTATCCACGTACTTCTCTTCCGAAATCCTGCTCAAAAATATCCTTTGCTGTAAAAATAATACTTGCCATGTCTCTCTCCATTCTCAGTTACTAGTATTATTATATAAAAAAAAGCAAACAAAAAGCAAGGTCAAAGCCTCAATTTTCGGAAAAATTTTCGGCCACTTCATTTAAATCCTCAAATGTTAATATTTTTGTCATATAGTTGTCTTTCTTTTTCATCAGTTCGTAAAAAAATCTCATTTTTGTTTCGTTATCTTCGTCGTAAAAAATATAGGCGCCATCCGTATTTTCGAGTAAAAAAATCTGATAATCTCTCAATTGGCCTTTGTGCTCATAAGTTGGATAGGCATATTTGACAAAATCGACCTGTTTAAAATCACTCAATTTGATCTGATTAGCTTCATTCCAATTCGAACCATGTGTCTCAAAGTCAAAAATAGTCGCTAGTTGAAATCCATAGTCTTCTTTCATTTCCTTGGCGACTTCTAAAACCCAATGTTCAAAACCAAGAGTCCCCGTAAAAACGAGCCATTTCAGGCCTTCCTCAACCATTCTTTCCAAATCTCTACGAATAGCTTTTTTGATAATTTTTAAACGAACATCCTTTTCATTAAATAATCCCAAATCAAAAGCTGAGTATCCCAAAACCAAGGCTGTATGCATTTTTTCACCCTTTCTGTTGACCTTTGTGGTATAATAGAGTGATGTTATTGTACCAATAAGGAGGACTATGGTCAACTATCCACATAAACTTTCATCTAAACCAAGCAAAACTTCTCTACCTCAAACTAAAAATTTCGCAAATCGAGGTATGAGCTTTGAAAAGATGATTAATGCTACCAATGACTACTATCTATCACATGGAATGGCAGTCATTCATAAAAAGCCAACCCCGATTCAAATTGTACGAGTCGACTATCCTCAGCGTAGTCGTGCTAAAATTGTCGAAGCCTATTTTAGACAGGCCTCAACCACTGACTACTCGGGGGTTTATGAAGGATTTTATATCGATTTCGAAGCCAAGGAAACTAAACAAAAAAGAGCTTTTCCGATGAAGAACTTTCATTCTCATCAGATTCAGCATATGGAACAGGTCCTTGAACAAAAAGGAATTTGCTTCGTCTTAATCCATTTTTCTTCTTATCAGGAAACGTATTTATTACCGGCAATTGACCTCATCCGTTTTTATCGTCAGGATATGGGGAAAAAATCAATGCCGCTTGATTATATTCGAGAGCACGGTTTTGTAATTGAACAACAAGCCTTTCCTCAAATACCTTATCTCGATATCGTCAAACAACATTTACTAGGTGGTAAAACAAATGAATAAACAACTTATCTGGCGCATTGCTAAATATCTAGGAATTGGAATCTTAGCTGCCTTTATCGCTTCGATACTAATCGGTGGAAGTGTCTTCTTCTATTATGCATCTAAAGCGCCTGAACTTACGGAAAGCAAACTAGTCGCAACAACTTCAAGTAAAATTTACGACAGTAAAAATGAATTGATTGCAGACTTAGGTGCGGAGCGTCGTGTAAATGCTCAAAGTAGTGAAATTCCAACAAATCTTGTTAATGCAATTGTCTCTATTGAAGACCATCGTTTTTTCAACCACAGAGGGATTGATAGCATCCGTATCATGGGCGCCTTCTTACGAAATCTTCGAAGCAACGGTCTTCAAGGTGGTTCAACCTTGACCCAGCAGTTGATTAAATTAACATATTTCTCAACATCTTCGTCAGATCAAACTATCTCTCGTAAGGCCCAAGAAGCATGGTTAGCCATCCAGCTAGAAAGAACTGCAACCAAACAAGAAATTTTGACATATTACATCAATAAAGTATACATGTCAAATGGTAACTATGGTATGCAGACTGCTGCGCAAAACTACTATGGTAAAGATTTAAAAGACTTATCTATTCCACAACTTGCACTTCTCGCTGGCATGCCTCAAGCACCGAACCAATACGACCCTTATTCTCACCCAGAAGAAGCCACTGAACGTCGCAATCTAGTCCTATCAGAGATGCAAAATCAAGGCTATCTCACATCCGAGCAATACGAAACAGCTATTAACACACCGATTACTGATGGTTTACAAAGCCTCAAAGGAAGTAACAGCTACCCTCCTTACTTAGACAATTACCTCAAAGAAGTCATTGAACAAGTTGAAAATGAAACAGGTTACAACCTCTTGACTACTGGTATGGAAGTCTATACCAACGTCGACCAAGACGTTCAAAAACGACTTTGGGATGTATACAACACGGATGAATATGTAAACTATCCAGATGATGAAATCCAAGCAGCTTCTACTATTATTGATGTATCAAATGGTAAGGTTATTGCTCAACTCGGCTCTCGCCACCAAGCCAGCAACGTATCTTTTGGTATTAACCAAGCCGTTGAAACCAACCGTGACTGGGGTTCTACCATGAAACCAATCACAGACTATGCCCCTGCATTAGAATATGGCATTTATGACTCTACTGCCTACATGCTGAAGGATGTTCCGTACAACTATCCAGGCACTAACATTCCTGTTTATAACTGGGATAGGGGGTATTATGGTAATATTACCCTTCAAACTGCTATCCAACAATCTCGTAACGTACCAGCCGTTGAAACTCTCGATAGAGTTGGACTCGATAAAGCAAAAGGTTTCCTAAATGGTTTAGGCATTGATTATCCAACCATGGTATACGCAAACGCAATTTCAAGTAATACGACCGAATCAGGTAAACAGTACGGTGCAAGTAGTGAGAAAATGGCTGCTGCCTATGCTGCTTTCGCTAACGGTGGTATCTATTATAAACCAATGTACATCAATAAAATTGTCTTCAGTGACGGTAGTTCAAAAGAGTTCTCTGATCAAGGTACTCGCGCTATGAAAGAAACAACTGCCTATATGATGACAGAAATGATGAAAACAGTATTATACTCTGGTATAGGTCGAGATGCTTATATTTCATGGCTTCCTCAAGCAGGTAAGACAGGTACATCAAACTATACAGATGATGAAATTGAAAATTACATTAAGAGATACGATTATGTCACACCTGATGAAAATTTTGTAGGATATACCCGTAAATATTCAATGGCCGTTTGGACCGGTTATTCAAACCGTCTCACTCCAATCGTAGGAGATGGATTTAGAGTAGCTGCAAACATCTACCGCTCAATGATGGCATATCTCTCAGAGGATGATAACCCAGGTGATTGGACAATGCCTGATGGGCTATACCGTAGTGGTGACTATATATTCAAAAATGGAGCTCGTAGCAACTGGATTCCTCAAACTACCCAACAAGCCACAACAGAAGCTGCTACTACAACGACCGAAAATCCAACTTCAGTTGTTGAAACGACTAATCCAAATACCGCACAGAACCCAACTGCTCCAAATACAAATCCTCAACAAAATCCAAATCCTCAAGGACAACAATAATCAAAAAAGACCTAGGAATAGTTTCCTAGGTTTTTTAGCGTAAAAAAGTGGAGTTAATCACTAACTCCACTTTCTTTTATTTGACATGGTTTGCAAGATCTTCTTGCGCTTTTTTATTGGATTCTTCTTTTTCTTTCTTCCATTTATCTTGAGCTTTTTGATATTCATCAGCAGTTACTGGTTTATCTTGAAGTTCAAGGTACTTGTACAAGAGGGCTTCACTCATACCCTTGTTACCTGAGTATGCAAATGGAAGGGTGAATGGCACCATCTTAGACAACATTGGACGTCCAGTTTGAGAAGTTGTTGGAATAATCAAAGCGCTATCTGTCAACCAAGCTTGAGCTGCAGCATATTTATCATAACGTTTTGAAACGTCAGTGTTTTCATTTCCAGCTTCAACAACCATCTTTTCGTAATCTTCCAAACCAACTTGTTTGGCAGCGGCGTTGTTTGTACCAGAATCAAATCCTAGATAAGTCTTAGTATTTTCACCTACAGACGGTTTGATGATATCAAGGTAAGTAGATGGGTCGATATAGTCTGGTGACCAACCAACGTTATCTGAAAGATCCCAATCTTCTCCAGCAGCTGTTTCAGCAAAGTAGGTAACATTGAGAACTTCATCTTTTTGAAGTTGTTGGACATCAACAACTACGTTGTCAGCTCCTAATGTTGCTTCAAGTGATTGTTTCAATGATTGAACGCGTTGTACTTTTGTAGTACTTGTCTGGTCAACAGGCATATCCAAGTGAATTGGGAATTGAACACCTTCTGCTTGGAGAGCTGTCTTAGCTTTAGCAAATTCTGCTTTTGCTTTTTCAGGGTTGTAAAGACCGTCTTGAGCGTCATCCAGATTGACATCTTTCCACTCGTCACCATAAGTTACCAATTTTTCTTTGACTAAATCACCAAAGTTTTTACCATCTGCTTGAACAAATGTTGGTGGTACGAACAAATTACGAAGAAGTTTTGTTGCTCCACTTTCTCCGTTTACTTGAGAAGCATAAGCTGTTCTGTCAAAACCAAAAGCAAGGGCTTGACGGAAGTCTTTGTTAAGGAGAGCTTTTTTAGTTGATGTCTTTTGTTCATCTGTAGTCTTAGAAGTGTACTTGTAAGACTGACGATCAATATTGGTACCAATTAAGTAAGTTGAAGAATCTTGAGGTGTATAAACAATATTGTCTTTAAATTCTTTTTCAAGTTCAGGATAACTTGCACTTGTTGGGAAGAGACGAGCCATTGAGAAACCACCATCTTTAAAGGTTTCTGCAAGTTTGTTATTGTCTTGACCATCCCAGAATGAAAGTTTTACTTTATCAATATGAACATTGTCCTTATCCCAGTAGTTTGGATTCTTTTCAAATTCTACTGAAGATTTAGCTACCAATGATTTCAACAAGAAAGGACCATTATAAAGGATACTGCTTGGATCTGTCGCTTTGGCAAAGTCACTTCCTTTAGAAGTAAGGAACTCTTCATTTACCGGTGCGAGAACACCCATAGTTGTTTTAGAGTTCCAGAAGCTTTCTGGTTTGTTCAAAGTGTATTGAACTGTCTGATCATCAATTGCCTTGATTCCAACTTCAGAAAAGTCTTTTACTTCACCTTTCACATAAGCATCAAGACCCTTAATAGAATCTTGGACGAGATAAAGGGCTTCTGACTTATTGTCTGCTGCATACTTAAGACCTGTTACAAAGTCTTGAGCTTTCACAGCAGCATACTCTTCACCCTCAGAAGTGTACCACTTAGCATCTTTACGGATTTTGTAAGTGTAAGTCAAACCGTCTTGAGATACAGACCAGTCTTCTGCCATTGATGGCACAAAGTTCCCATAGCGGTCATTTTCCATCAAACCATCAATGACGTTACTAGTGATATTAGCAGTTGCAGCTTTACCAGTTGTCAAATAGTTGAGGTTGTCTGGGTCAGTTTCATAAACGTAAGAAAAAGTTTTCTCACCTTTTGCACTAGAGCCCGAACCCGAACAAGCTGCCAAAACACCTGACGCTAACAGAGTCACTCCTGCTAGGGCCATTACTTTTGAAAATTTCATAATAAACTCCTTTTTGACTTTTTATACATTATAGTCCCTTTTCAGCCA
>CABPWC010000089.1 GCA_902461025.1 uncultured Streptococcus sp. | reverse complement strand
ATTGCGGTTGGTCTTGTTAATTTGTCAGGAATCGATTTTGCTAGCAACAATCTTTCAGCAGCAGTTAACGACCTAGGAACTTTGTTTGGTGCTGCTCTTGGATCAGAAGGTTTAGGATCTTTGATTTCAAACACGTCTCGCTTACCAGAAACCTTGATGGCCATTCTTGCCTTCTCATTGACAGATATTTTTGATACTATTGGTACTCTTATCGGTACAGGTGAAAAAGTTGGTATCATCGCTACAAGTGGTGAAAACAATGAATCAGCTAAATTAGATAAAGCTCTTTACTCTGACTTGGTGGCGACATCAGTTGGTGCCATTGCAGGTACTTCAAACGTTACAACTTATATTGAGTCAGCAGCAGGGATCGGTGCTGGTGGACGTACTGGATTGACAGCCTTAGTTGTTGCTATCTGTTTTGCCCTATCAAGCTTCTTTAGCCCACTTCTAGCGATTGTTCCTTCAGCTGCGACAGCACCAATTTTGATTATTGTCGGAATTATGATGCTCTCTAACTTGAAAAATATCCCTTGGGACGATATGTCAGAAGCAGTTCCAGCCTTCTTCACTTCTATCTTTATGGGATTCAGCTACTCAATCACACAAGGGATTGCCGTTGGTTTCTTGACTTATACTTTGACAAAGATTGTTAAAGGTCAAATCAAAGAAGTGCATGTCATGATTTGGATTTTGGATGCTTTGTTCATCTTGAACTACATTAGCATGGCTCTTAACTAATGATTAAACCTAAAAAAAGATGGAGGGAACTCCTCTTTTTTTATTAGTGGAGATATCACAAAAGAAAACTTTTTGGTATAATAGTAGCATGCACACAAAAAATGAAGATGAACTCATTGCTCTTGGACAAGAGTTGGGTAGTCTACTTGAAAAAAATGATGTATTGATTTTGACTGGTGAATTAGGTGCTGGAAAAACCACATTAACAAAAGGTCTAGCTAAAGGACTAGGGATTCATCAAATGATCAAAAGTCCTACTTATACCATTGTTCGAGAATATGAAGGACGCCTACCCTTATATCACTTGGATGTTTACCGCATCGAAGGAGATGCAGATTCAATCGACCTTGATGAATTTCTTTTTGGTTCAGGTGTGACGGTTATTGAGTGGGGACACCTATTAGGTGAGGCTCTTCCAGCCGACTATCTGGAATTAGAAATTCTTAAAGATGGTGAGGGCCGTGAAGTTGTCTTTCATGCTCATGGTCAACGAGCGACAGAACTTTTGAAGAGGCTTACGAATGGAGTATGATTTATTAATTCGTGAAGCAGAAGTTGAGGATGCTACAGAACTTATTGCACTTTTGGATCAGATTGGTCATGAGTCTAGTTTTACCAGTCTGGATGAAAATGGAATTGCAATGAGTGAATCCGAAATGCAGCGTTTTATTGATAAGCAGGCCCAGTCGGATAATCAGATTACTTTACTAGCTTATTTGAATGAAGAATTGGCAGGAGTGATCAATATAACGGCTGATCAACGTCCGCGAGTGCGGCATATTGGGGATATCTTTTTGGGTATCAAAAAAGCCTATTGGGGAAATGGTCTTGGTAGTATCTTGATGGAAGAAGCTATTGAGTGGGCCCAGTCGAGTGGAAGTATTCGACGTTTACAACTGACAGTTCAAAAACGAAATCTGGCAGCTGTTCATCTATATAAAAAGCTGGGCTTCATCATTGAAGGTCAGCAGGAACGCGGTGCTTGTATAGAAGGAGGAGAGTTTCTTGATGTTTACCTGATGGGTCGACTGATAGACGAATAAATGTATGGCAAAAAAAATAATCGGAATGTTTTTAGGCTTTGTTCTTGTGACAGTGCTTGGTGTAGGAGCTTATGCCTATACTATCTACCACCAAAGTACACAGACTTTAGCTAAAACTTATAAACAAATCGGAGAAGAAACCAAGGTTATCGAGGCAACTGAACCATTGACAATCCTTCTTATGGGGGTAGATACGGGGAATGTTGAACGTACAGACCCATGGGCAGGAAATAGTGATTCAATGATCTTGGTAACAGTGAATCCTAAAACCAAGAAAGTTGTTATGATGAGTTTGGAACGTGATATTCTGACACAAATCCAACAACCAGATGGTAGTGTTAGAGAAGCTAAACTCAACGCTGCCTATGCTGATGGTGGGGCAGAGCTTGCCATTTCGACCATTCAAAAAATGATGAATATCCATATCGACCGCTATGTGATGGTCAATATGCACGGTCTTCAAAGAATGGTTGATGCTGTCGGAGGTATCACAGTAAACAACACTCTAGGTTTCCCAATCTCTATCCAAGACCAGGAACCATTTAACACGATTTCTATCGGGGTTGGAGAGCAAACATTAAATGGTGAAGAGGCTCTGGTGTATTCACGCATGCGCTATCAGGATCCAGAGGGAGACTACGGCCGTCAGAAACGTCAGCGCGAAGTCATTCAAAAGATTGTCGAAAAAATCCTTAGTTTGAATAGTGTCAGTCACTACCAAGAAATTCTGAAGGCTCTTAGCGACAATATGCAGACAAATATCGAGATTACGACTACAACAATCCCTCAATTGATGGGTTATCAAGATTCCTTTAAAAATATTGATTCTCAGCAATTGCGCGGAGAAGATGCAATGATTGACGGGATATCATACCAAATTGTGACATCTGAGCATATGTTAGAGATGCAAAATCTTTTACGTCGTTCATTGGACAAACCAGAAATTACCGAATTGGAGACAAATGTAGTCTTGTATGAAAATATTTATGGTCGTTTGCCGCAAACGGATGGTTCTGTTGCAGTTCAGGAACAACAAGGACTACAAGAACAATAAGAAATGAATACTCAAATCGTAGGAATTTTCCTGCGATTTTTTCAAAGAAATCCGAATAGATAGGTAGGAGGAAAAAATGAAAGCGGAAATAATAGCTGTTGGGACAGAAATTCTAACAGGTCAAATCGTCAATACCAATGCTCAGTTTTTGTCTGAAAAGTTGGCTGAAATCGGTGTTGATGTCTACTTCCAAACGGCTGTAGGAGATAATGAATCTCGTCTCTTATCCTTGTTGGAAATTGCTCAGAAACGGAGTGATTTAGTTATCCTAACGGGAGGACTAGGTCCAACAGAGGATGACTTGACCAAACAAACCTTGGCACAATTTCTAGGGCGTGATTTGACTTTTGATGCTCAAGCACAGGCTAAATTAGATGATTTCTTTGCTCATCGCCCAGACTATGCTCGAACTCCAAATAATGAACGCCAAGCTCAAATCGTTGAGGGTTCAACTTCGCTACCCAATGAAACAGGGCTAGCAGTCGGAGGCATGATTGAGGTGGCTGGCGTGACCTATGTTGTCCTACCAGGGCCACCAAGCGAACTAAAACCCATGGTTTTAAATGAATTGCTTCCGAGATTGACAACTGGAGCTAAGTTGTACTCACGTGTGCTTCGTTTCTTTGGAATTGGTGAGAGCCAGCTAGTGACGATTTTGTCAGATTTGATTGAAGAGCAGACTGATCCAACTTTGGCACCTTATGCAAAAATAGGAGAAGTGACTCTGCGCTTGTCTACAAAGGCTCGCAGTGAGAGCGAGGCTAGAAAAGCTTTGGATAATCTGGAGGATCAAATTCTTGCCCGCCAGACTTTTGAAGGTGTTGCTTTAAATGATATCTGCTATGGTTATGGTGAGGAAGCGAGTCTAGCTAGTGTAGTTGTTGAGGAGTTGAAAAAGCAGCATAAAACCATAACGGCTGCGGAAAGTTTGACAGCAGGGCTTTTTCAAGCAACTTTGGCAGACTTTTCGGGAGTGTCAGCTATCTTCAAAGGTGGTTTTGTCACTTATAGTCTGGAAGAAAAGGCTAAGATGTTAGATATTCCACAAGTAGAGTTGGAAAAACATGGAGTTGTTTCAGCCTTTACGGCGGAAAAAATGGCAGATCAGGCACGGCTTAAAACTCAATCAGACTTTGGAGTTAGCTTGACAGGAGTGGCTGGTCCGGATAGTCTAGAAGGGCATCCTGCAGGCACAGTTTTTATCGGTTTGTCTCAAGTATCAGGCACAGAAGTTGTTCAGGTCAATATAGCTGGAAGAAGTCGAGCAGATGTTCGTAAAATTGCAGTCATGCATGCTTTTAACTTAGTTCGCAAAGCTTTATTAAGTGACTGACTTTTGATATAATAGAAGAAGGTTCTTAGAATCATTAAAATATAGGAGAACAAAATGGCGAAAAAACCAACAAAAAAATTAGATGAAATTGGGAAAAAATTTGGAGCTGATCGTGAAAAAGCTTTGAATGATGCTCTTAAATTGATTGAAAAAGATTTTGGTAAGGGTTCAATCATGCGCTTGGGTGAGCGTGCAGAGCAAAAAGTGCAAGTGATGAGTTCAGGCTCTTTGGCACTTGATATTGCACTCGGTTCAGGTGGTTATCCAAAGGGGCGTATCATCGAAATCTATGGTCCAGAATCATCAGGTAAGACAACAGTAGCCCTTCACGCTGTAGCGCAAGCACAAAAAGAAGGTGGAATTGCAGCCTTTATCGATGCGGAACACGCTCTTGACCCAGCCTATGCAGCAGCTCTTGGGGTTAACATTGACGAATTGCTCTTGTCACAACCAGACTCAGGTGAGCAAGGTCTTGAAATTGCAGGGAAATTGATCGACTCAGGTGCGGTTGACCTTGTGGTTATTGACTCAGTTGCAGCTCTTGTACCTCGTGCGGAAATCGATGGAGATATCGGAGATAGCCACGTTGGTCTTCAAGCTCGTATGATGAGCCAAGCTATGCGTAAACTCGGTGCTTCTATCAACAAGACAAAGACAATTGCTATCTTCATCAACCAGTTGCGTGAAAAAGTAGGGGTTATGTTTGGAAATCCAGAAACAACTCCTGGTGGACGCGCCCTTAAATTCTATGCTTCAGTCCGTTTGGATGTGCGTGGAAGTACACAAATCAAGGGAACTGGTGATCAAAAAGATACGAACGTTGGTAAAGAAACTAAGATTAAAGTTGTGAAAAACAAGGTGGCTCCACCGTTCAAAGAAGCTCTTGTTGAAATTATGTATGGTGAAGGGATTTCTAGAACTGGTGAACTCTTGAAGATTGCTAGTGATTTGGATATTATCCAAAAAGCAGGTGCTTGGTACTCATACAAGGGTGAAAAAATCGGACAAGGTTCTGAGAATGCTAAGAAATACTTGGCAGATCACCCAGAAATCTTTGATGAAATTGACCACCAAGTTCGTGTTCAATATGGTTTAATTGAAGAGGAAGAAGCTTCTAAAGCAAGTGCAGTAGCAGCTGATGCAGATTCTAACCAAGAAGTAACACTTGATTTGGGCGACGCTCTTGAAATCGAAATTGAAGAATAAAAAGAAAAGTAGCAGTAAAACTGCTACTTTTTGTTTCATGATGACTAGTGGTCACTAAAGCGTCGGTATTCGATACGAAAGTCGAAGTAGTTCTCTTCTTGTAATTTTTGAAAGATGTTCCGATAGGCCTCTTCATCAAAGTGGTCGCCACGATAGAGAATTTCGAAACTCATTCCCTCGTATTCCAAGAAGGCGTTGGCAGTTTTAAAGCCATTTTGTAAGTAAAAGTCCATGCGGGATTTTCTTTGTTCGAGATTGTCACAGTCTTCGTCTAATCGCTCCGCTTCAAGAATCATGGTACGCTGGTAAAAATCAATGAGTTTTTCAATAATTTCTCTCCCGTACCCATGACTGCGGAGATGGGGCATAATGGCAAAGAAGCTAATGTAGAAAGCTTTTTGATTAGAAATGGCAAAAGCGAAGCCGACAAACTCTTCTTCATTATAAAAGGCGAAAAAGTGGGCGTCATCTCTATCCTGGTAACTTAAAAATTCCTCCAAAGAGACGCGTTCTTCTTCAGGGAAGGCCTCCTTGTTTAATTGTTCCACTTTCTCAAGGTCTGGGAATACATCTGTAATTAACTGACTTGTTAAGCTCATACATACCCTCCTTTTCTGTCACGATTATACCAGATTGTTTACATATAGGCAACGCTTTCTTAAGGGAACTCCCTTGTTCCTCAACTTGAAAGCTGATATAATAGCCTTATGAATAAAAAATCAACGGTGGACTTGATTCATGGGCCCATTCTTCCTTCACTGATTAGTTTTGCATTACCGATTTTACTGTCCAATATCTTTCAGCAACTCTACAATACAGCTGATATTTTGATTGTTGGGCGTTTTTTAG
>CABPWC010000088.1 GCA_902461025.1 uncultured Streptococcus sp. | reverse complement strand
CAAAGGCACCGAAAATAATCGTAATACCAACATAACCGTCTGCTGCTGAGAATAGAGGCGCAAAGAATTTACCGATTGATTCTGCTACACTTGCACCAACAAAATGACGAGCAAGTAAGTCAAGACCGTAAAGGGAAACGACAGAAAGCGTAAATGGAATAACATCTTTAAAGACCTGTGAGATATTTGGTGGAACTTCGTCAGGCATTCGAATAGTAACATTATTCTTCACACAAACCTTATAGATTGCTACAGTCACAAAGGCTGCTAGAAAAGCTGAAAGCAAACCTTTTGTTCCGAGGAAACCTGTTGCAAAGCCTCCTTCAATTGGGTCAGCTGCCAACATCAATAACCCAACAATAGCAGCTAATAGAGTTGACATATAGTTGATTTGGTTAGTTTTTTCCATGCTACGGTTAACAGAGTCTGTTAAAGATTTAGCAGTTGTACCAGCAACCAAAAGTGCGAGAATACCCATTGAATAGCTATAAGGTTTCATCAATAGTGCCACTACATCATCTGACCACTGGAATCCCCATGAATTAGGCACAAAGGCAATCAAGATAAAAATACTTGAGAATAGAATGACTGGCATTCCTGCGATAAATCCATCACGAATAGCACGAAGATAGATATTACGAGATAGTTTTTCAAAGAAAGGTTTTCCTTTCTCGATATAGGCAATTAACTTATTCATTATTTAGCTCCTCTTTTATAAAGTTCAATTAAATGATGCATCAAATCTTTTAGCAAGATTGTTGTCATCAGGTGATCTTGGCCATGCATCATGGTCACGCTATAGGCTAAATCTTCACCTGCAGCTTCCTTTGTTAACAAGCTTGTTTGGGCATGGTGAGCCTCTGCGATGCAAGCACCGGCTTCTTCAACTAACGCATCTGCTTTAGCAAAATCACCAGCTTCAGCAGCTTTCAGAGCTTCTAAGAGTTTTGAACGAGCATCGCCAGCATAGGCAACAATCTCAAAACCTAACAATGTTACTTCTTCTCTATTCATGATAGATTTCTCCTTATATAATTTTTATTAAATATTATGACAATAAACGTTGAATGTGTAGAACAAGGTAAACTCGTTCACTTTTATAAAGGTCTACCCCAGTTTCCTGAGCAATGACTTCATAAATTTTGCTACCAATCTCGAATGCTTCTGGATAGGTATTTTTTATATGTTCTTCCATATCGAGCAAGGATTGATTATCATCCCGACTTCGATCAAGGTAATCCAAGAAATAATTTAGATGAATCATAAAACGATCGTAGAAATTATTATTTTCTTGGGTTCTTTGAATGTTATAGCTCCTGAGAAGACTCTCAACCTTCTTTATGATTTCCTTTCTCTTATCAATAGCTTCTGCAACTTCTACCTCATTCTCACCCTCGGCATTAATAAAGTGGTAGGCTATTCTTTTTATTTCATCCTTTGGTAAATTACCAGATAGTTTACTATTATAGATTTCAAAAGACTCTTGAGCTATTTGAAAAGCAATAGGATACTCCTTTGAAATATCAGGTAAATTACTATCCTTATAACGTCCTTGGCTAATCGCTTGATAAGAACAATAGATATGGTCTGTTAAGGTTACGTAGAGATACTCTTGAACAGGATATTGGTATTTTTTTGAAAGATTATCGATAATTTCATAAGTAACGGTAATAAAGTCTAGCGGAACATCCTTGAGTAGAGTCATAAAATTTTCTCGAGATTCTTCAGTCTTCATCCGAAAAACTTTTTCAACTTGCTCTTCGGAAATCAAATCACCTTTCTTTTTTCCAAAGGCAATCCCTTTCCCAATTACTACAAGCTCTTCACCGTTTCCGTTACGTACAAGAGAAACATTATGGTTCATTGGATTTAATATCCGATACATGTCGACCTCCTTGTTCTGTCATTTAAGAGCTAGAGTATAAAAAATGACCACAAATGACCCTGAAAATAAATTTCTGAGTCATCTGTGATCATGCCTAATATTACTTAGTAACACTCACTCTTATTAACTTGTGACTTAAGTATAGCACAAGATTTTTATTTTGTAAACCTTTACATACAACTTTTTTTAAAAGTTTTTTAGCTGGTTTTTGACATAAAAAGGGTGGAAACTTACACACGTTCGGTCCATGAAGTTGCTGTTTTTTGAAGTACTTTATTAAGTTCATCGATGTTTTCAAAACCAGTTGTACGAAGCCATTCGCGTGCCGCTGCTTCACCATCTTTTATGTAAGCCTCAACTGATCCAGCCCATGTTGCACGCCCACAAAGAACACCATTGAAGTTTGCACCTGATTCATGGGCAAATACAAGTGTTTCTTGGAAGAGTTTAGCTGATACACCTGCACTTAAATAGATGTAAGGAAGATTTGTTGCTTCGTCTTGTGCTTTGAAGAATGCTGCTGCTTCTTCACGAGTGTGAACAACCTCTCCTTCAGCAAATCCTTCAACGTATTTAACGTTAACTGGAACTTCCACTTTCAAAACATCAATGTTAAAGCGTGGGTCTGAGAAGACTTTCATAGCACCAATAACTTTGTGTGGTTTTACTTTAGCGTATTCAGCAGAACCTGCATCAGCAATCTTTTCATCGTAAGCCAAGATTTCAAGGAAGAATGGAATATCTTCAGCTACACACTCAGAACCAATACGTTCAATGTAGGCTTGTTTTTGTTGGTTGAGTTCGTCAGAGCTATCTACGTCATAGTAAAGCAAGAACTTAACAGCATCTGCACCTTGTTCTTTGATACGTTTTGCAGACCAAATGTCCAAGCAGTCTGGCAAGCGTTTTGTACTTGTTGTATCGTATCCTGTTTTTTCATAAGCAAGGAGAAGACCAGCATTTGGATCAAGAGCTTTTGTAGCTGGAAGTCCGTACTCAGGGTCAAGTAGCATAGATGAAGCATATTTAGTCAATTCATCTGCTACTAATACTTTAAGTTCTTCCATTTGAGCAACTGTTGGCTCTTCTGTTTGGTATTGAGCCATGAGACGTTTCAAAGCACCACGTTGGTCAAAAGCAAGAGCTGAGATGATACCATTTTCATCAGAGAGTTTTTGCATACAAGCGCGTTTATTTTCTGTTAAAACCATTTTATACCTCTTTTACAATTAATTGGTCATAGAGACCTTGATAGTTAGCCATATTGACATGACCGGTCATTTTTTCTTGAGCATTTAGCATACCAAGGACATTCGCCTTAGTCAGCAATTCTTGATCCGTTTCTTTATGGAAAAGACCTGATGCAATACCTGCAACGGTTGAATCACCTGACCCAACTGGATTTACAACTTGAATTTTTGGAATATCCACTTTATAGAAAGTGTTCCCGTGTTTTGCAAAGGCACCATTAGCACCTAAGGAAACGATAATCCACTCAATTCCTTCAAATAGGGGCTCTTGAAGAACCTCTTTTAATTCATCCAAGTCTTTAGAAATTTCTCTACCCAAAAGTTGAGACAATTCTTCATTATTTGGTTTGATAACCGTTGGTTTATGTGGAGATTCAAGAACCGCCTGAAGTGCAGCTCCTGAACAGTCCAAGACAACAGGTTTACCAGCTTGGTTAGCAAGTTCAACTAGACTAGCATAATAGTCAACAGGAAGTCCTGCTGGTAGACTACCTGAAATGGCTACTACCTCTACAGTTTCTAAAAGTTCCTTGAAATGAGCCAAGAAATCTTGTCCTTCTTTTTCTTGAACTTCAGGACCTTTTTCTAGGATTTCTGTTTGATTTTCTCCATGTAGAATTGCGATACAGTTACGGGTTTCTCCTTGGATAGAAAAGAAACGTTTCGAAACTTTATCATCAATATTTTCTACTAGAAAATCACCTAGTTTACAACCAACAAGTCCAGTTGCGACTACAGAATCACCAAATTCTGATAGAACTCTTGTAACATTGAGACCTTTACCACCCGCTGTTTTCGTAACATCGACAACACGGTTGACAGTGTCAATTTTCAATTCATCCAAAGGATAGGAAATATCAATGGATGGGTTCATTGTGACTGTTAAAATCATAAGTCACCTCTTAGTCGTGGTATTCACCGCGATCCCATTTTTCAAGGAACTCTGTAAAGAAGTTGGCATCAGTTTGATGATCGTTATGAGTTTCAACGTGTTGGATTTTAGCAATCAATTTTTTGTTTTCTTCTGATGGTTTGTATTCAGCGTTGATGAAAGCTTCAATGATATCACACATGAGCAATTCACCAGTGATTTTACCACCAAATCCGATTACGTTGGCATTCAATTGTTCTTTTGCATATAGAGCTGTTGTCATATCGCGAACCAAAGCAGAACGAACACCTGGAACTTTGTTAACAGCGTTATTGATACCTACACCTGTACCACAAATACATACACCAAGGTCAGCTTGGCCGCTGACTACTGCTTCACCAACTTTTTTACCAAAAATAGGATAGTGTGTACGAGCGTGGTCATAAGTACCAAAGTCGATGACTTCATGTCCTTTTGATTTCAAAAATTCTGAACCCGCCATTTTTTCATTTGTTACGATGTGGTCACATCCGATTGCAATTCTCATTTTATCTTACCTTTCATTTAATATAAAAATTAACACATTTTGTTCAACATGTCGACACGGATTTGGTGACGACCTCCGTCGTACTTACCATTTACAAAGCCTTTAGCAATGTTTTTAGCCAATTCGTCCCCAACAAGTTGAGCTCCCATCGTAATCATACGTGAGTTGTTGTGACCTCGAGTCATGTAAGCTGAACGTTCGTCAGAAACTTCTGCAGCAACCATTCCTTTAATCTTAGTCGCTACCATAAACGGACCTGCACCATAAGCATCAATGACGATACCAAGGTTTTGTTCTTCTTTCTTAACTTCTTCTGCAACAGCAAGAGTTACATCAACGAAGTCTTGACCTTCTGCTGAAACATCCACTACGTGGAAGTTTTCTTTTTCCAAGAAGTCTTTTACAACTTCTTTCAATCTTAAACCTGCAGCATCTGCACCAATAACAATAGCCATATTGTATACTCCTTTTTAATAATAGACCAGTAAAACTTTCTGATTCTAGCCTAAAAGAGACCTTTCTCAAATAGTTACTAGTAGTTTGTTGACAATAATTTAAATTAAGAACAAATATCTTATTCGTTTCTTAATAAGCTTTCTTCAGAGAAAAGCCAGAACAGTAATCTTGTTAAAATAAACACAAATTGTTCTTTATAAACATAATATACTACTATTAGTTGGAAAAGTCAACAATTTATGTTTGTTTTTGTTTATTTTTTATAAAATCTCGATATCGAATCCAACCTGATCAAAATCGCTAGGTTTCAAAACTTTAACATCTTTCTTATCTTCCAGTCTATCTCCTTCATCGAGCGAAGTAGACAAACCTGACCATGGTTCCAAGGCGATGAAAGGGCCTTTATTAAGAGTTGACCATACGATTAAATTTGGAAACTCTTTAAAATGTAGTTTCAAACCTTTATCATGTTTTCGTGAACGCAAAGCTACTGTGCGAGATTCCAACTCATCTAATGTCACAGCATCGTAGCTAAAGAAGTCATAATTCAAGTCTATTTCTTTTTGATTATTTAACCAAGAACTTCTATCTTTGAAATCCAACATTCCTGTTTCTGGGAAAGGTTTTGGAACTGTACATGTTTCTGGCTTTTCAAATTCCAGATAGTAATCTTCATATGCCTCGTCATTTAGTAATGGACAGTTAAAACCAGGATGTCCACCGATAAAGTATGGCATGCTCTTTTCAGATTCTTTATTATAGATCTTATAGTGTGTTCGTATGGTTTTACCTGACACTGTGTAAGTAATTTCTAAGCGAAAATGATAAGGGTAATTTGCATACATTTCCTCATCATCCTCAATAGCGAATGTAACAGAATTCTCTGTTTGGTTCACTAATTCAAATTCTTTTTTTCGAACCAATCCATGACGTGGAATTTTACCTTTTACTTGACTACCATCTTCTTGATCATATAGGACAGTATCATTTCTAACCGAGCCACAAATTGGGAATAATACAGGAGCTTGTCCACTCCAATAAGTTGGATCTCCCTGCCACAAATACTCTACACCATCTTTATCTTTTATAGAAGATAGCGCCCCTCCTAGAGACTGAAACTCTACTTGTAAATAATCTGATTTTAATGCAATCACTGCTTATACCTCCATTTTTCAAAAAAACTAGGCTGACTGCTCCATAGTGGAAACTGACAACCTAGTTTTTACAATT
>CABPWC010000087.1 GCA_902461025.1 uncultured Streptococcus sp. | reverse complement strand
CTCAAACACCGCTTGGTATGATGCGTCGCCAAGTAACCTGTGATGTCTGTCATGGTCGCGGAAAAGAAATCAAAGATCCATGTACAACTTGTCATGGAACAGGTCATGAAAAACAAGCCCACAGTGTCCATGTGAAAATTCCAGCAGGTGTCGAAACTGGTCAACAAATTCGTCTAGCTGGTCAAGGGGAAGCAGGCTTTAACGGTGGTCCTTATGGAGACTTGTATGTAGTCGTTTCTGTTGAAGCAAGCGATAAATTTGAGCGTGAAGGAACAACTATTTTCTACAAGTTAAACCTCAATATCGTCCAAGCAACTCTTGGTGATACTGTCGATATTCCAACCGTTCACGGTGATGTTGAATTGGTGATTCCAGAGGGAACTCAAACCGGTAAACGATTCCGTCTACGTGGTAAGGGAGCTCCAAGTCTTCGTGGTGGTGCTGTTGGTGACCAATACATCACTGTTAACGTCGTGACGCCTACAGGCTTGAACGAACGACAAAAAGCAGCCTTGAAAGAATTCGCAGCTGCAGGTGACTTGAAAGTCAATCCAAAGAAAAAAGGCTTCTTTGACCACATAAAAGATGCCTTCGAGGGTGAATAAAACAAAAGAGCCATAAGGCTCTTTTTTGTTTGTAGTTAGTATCGGAGAAAAGATTCTCTGACTGATCTGCTATTGATATTTTTGAATGAGCAAGCCGGCTTTATCCATTTCCTGGATGAGTTGCTTGAGTTCCGCTTCTTTTCCGGGTTTCACAGTTACGGTATCAATGTGCTTAATCGCCGAATTATCCTGGATATCCACCAAGGTCAACGCTTTTTCATAGAATGCGATTCCCTTTTTCATGCTTTCCGAATCATTCAAAGTTAGAATTGTGTAAGAAGAATGTGATTTCTTTCCGTTTTCTCGGAAATACTTCTCGCCTTCCTCCTCTAAAAATTGTATTAAACCATGATTGAACAAGTTATCCCCTACTTTATAGTAAGAAATATCTCCTGTCTGTAGGACATAGACTTTGAGTCGGTTTTTAGTTAGGTTTGGACTTTCTTTAAGGACAGTGTGGCTATTGACGACCTCATCAGAGAATGTCACATAAAAATCTAAGCCCCCACCCTCGTAATGATAGTGTCCATTTGATTCTACTTTCTCAGGAGGCAGGTCAAGGGAGATAAAGATTTGTTTTAAGGTTTCATTTCCTTCTCGAATATCACTTGATGAGGCCTTGAAAAGATTGGCTACAAGTAGAAATGCTAGGGTTACAAAAAGACAGAAGCAACCGGAAATAATCAAGATGACTTTTAAAAACTGTTTCATGTTTAGTCCCTCCCTTTTCTGTTAGGAGCTGGTAATCCAAGATGGATTTAAGGGGATATAAGGAAAGTTGGATGCTTTCTTTTTTAGTTTTCTTCAGTTTCTCGTAGTTCTTTTATCACAGCAAGCCTTGCTTGGAGATCTTTTTCTAAGGCTTTAAATTTATAGGTTAGGTCTTCTTGGTATTCCTTGATGACTTCTTTTTGTTGATTGATAATTTGTAAGCTATTTTGGATAACATCTAAATCGCCTTTGATTGCTTCAACGCGATCAGTTGTATCTGAAACTTCTTCAGTGATAACTTCGCGATTTTTAACGAGGAGGTAAGATCCGACTGCTGATCCAGCAAAAAGTAGTAAATTTGATAGTTTCATAGGAACTCCTTAAGCGTTTTTGATTGTTTCGGCGACTTGGGCAAGTTTGTCAAAGTCAGGTTCATGGGCAACAAAGTCAATTTTTAGGTCATCCTCGGCACCATAACGAGGAACGAGGTGGACATGGGTATGGAAAACGGTTTGTCCAGCTACCTCTTCGCAGTTGGCGATTATATTCATGCCTTCAGCTTGGGTAGCTTTCATAACCTTTTGAGAAATGACTGGAACCTTAGCAAAGAGTTGGCTAGCGCTCGCAGCATCCATTTCTAAAAGATTGCGATAGTGTTCTTTGGGTACGACCAAGGTATGACCAGGTGTTACTTGAGAAATATCAAGAAAGGCAAGGACTTGCTCATCCTCATAAACCTTGGCTGCAGGGATTTCTCCTGCTAAAATCTTACAAAAAATACAATCTGACATAAAAACCACCTCTAGTGTATTGAATTTTGATATAATATAGCTACATTATACCAGATTCGGAGAAAATATGTTAGAAATTAAAAATCTGACAGGAGGCTATGTTCATGTCCCTGTCTTGAAAGATGTGTCCTTTACAGTTGAGAGCGGACAGTTGGTAGGTTTGATAGGTTTGAATGGTGCGGGGAAATCTACGACTATCAATGAGATTATTGGTCTTTTGACGCCCTATAGTGGGGAGATTAAGATTGACGGGTTGACTCTAGGAGAGGATGCTACGAGCTATCGCAAGAAAATTGGTTATATCCCTGAAACTCCTAGTTTGTACGAGGAATTAACTCTCAGAGAGCATATTGAGACGGTTGCTATGGCCTATGGTATCGAGCAAAATCTAGCTTTTGAACGTGTAGAGCCGCTTTTGAAAATGTTCCGTTTGGATCAAAAATTGGATTGGTTTCCAGTTCATTTTTCCAAAGGGATGAAGCAAAAGGTTATGATTATCTGTGCCTTTGTCGTGGATCCTAGTCTCTTTATCGTAGACGAACCTTTCCTTGGTCTTGATCCTTTGGCGATTTCAGATTTGATTCAACTGCTAGAAGCGGAAAAGAAAAAAGGAAAGTCTATCCTTATGAGTACCCACGTTCTTGATTCTGCTGAAAAGATGTGTGACTCTTTTGTCATTCTTCACAAAGGTCAAGTAAGAGCCAAAGGAAATCTCCAACAACTCCGAGAAGCCTTTGATATGCCAGAAGCAAGTCTCAATGATATCTATTTGGCTTTGACCAAAGAGGAGGAGCTATGAAGGACTTGTTTTTAAAACGAAAGCAGGAATTTCGCAAGGAATGCTTGGGCTATCTCCGTTATGTGCTCAATGATCATTTTGTCTTATTTTTGTTGGTGTTGTTAGGATTTTTGGCCTACCAGTACAACCAGTTGCTCCAACACTTTCCTGAGAATCATTTTCCAATCCTAATTTTGATTGGGATGATATCTATTTTACTTTTGCTTTGGGGTGGTATTGCGACCTATCTAGAAGTGCCTGACAAACTATTTCTTTTAGTTGCTGAAGAAGAAGTGAGAGAACACATCCAGAAGCAAAGTCTGATTTCTTTCATCTTTTGGGTCAGTGTACAGACTCTCTTTTTGCTCCTGTTTGCGCCTTTATTCTTAGCCATGGGTCTTGGTTTGCCGATTTTTGGAGTCTATCTCCTTGTCTTGGGGATAGTAAAATATGTGATTTTTCGCCAAAAGTCTAGCAACTTTTTCCTTGGAAATGGACTTAACTGGGATTATGTTATTGCGCAAGAAAGTAAACGTAAGCAGTTCTTGCTTCGATTCTTTGCCCTCTTTACACAGGTCAAGGGGATTTCAAATAGTGTTAAGCGCCGAGCTTATCTGGACTTTATCCTCAAGGGAGTTCAGAAAGTACCAGGAAAAATCTGGCAGAATCTTTATCTCCGCTCCTATCTGAGAAATGGAGATTTATTCGCCCTTAGTCTGCGACTCATAATCATATCTTTGACCGCTCTCATCTTCATTGAGCAATCTTGGATTGCAGTCGCAATTGTAATTTTATTCAATTATCTTTTGTTATTCCAACTTCTAGCCCTCTATCATGCCTTTGACTATCAATATTTGACGCAATTATTCCCAGTAGGTAAGGGGCAAAAAGAGAAAGGCTTGAAGGAAATTTTGAGAGCGATTGGGGTTTTTGTATTAATCTTGGAAAGTCTCATAGGATTGCTTGTTTTTAAGGACAAAATTCTTGTTCTAGCACTTGTGGGAGCAGGTCTTGTCTTGCAATTTCTTTATTTGCCGTATCAACTGAGAAGATTGGTTGACGAATAGCATAAAAATTAGTAGAATAATAAGGAAACTTTATTCGGAGGAAAGAAATGGACTTGGGTGATATTGAGCTAACGCTAACCCCGATATCTGGGAAGAGCGGAAAAGCTTATATGGGAAGTTATCCTGATGGAAAACGCGTTTTTATAAAAATGAATACTTCTCCAATCCTGCCTGGTTTAGCTAGAGAGCAAATTGCACCACAATTGCTCTGGAGCCGTCGTTTACCAGACGGCCGTGATATGTCCGCTCAGGAATGGTTGACAGGAAAAATTTTGGCGCCAAGTGATATGAACCGTAAACAAATTATCGATATTTTGACACGTTTACACTGTTCACGTCCCTTAATGACCCAGTTGACACGATTGGGATATGCAATGGAAACACCTTCGGATTTACTTCAGTCATGGGTAAACAAGGCTCCGGATGCTTTAAAAAACAACCAGTATCTACGTATGGTTTTAGGTGATTTGCGTGAGAATCTTCCTGGCTTTAGGGAAGACTATGCAACCATAGTCCATGGGGATGTCCGTCATAGCAACTGGTTTGAGACAGAGAGTGGCTTGATTTATTTAGTAGATTGGGATTCCGTTCGCTTGACTGATCGTATGTTTGATGTGGCCTATCTGCTCTGTCACTATATTCCAGAGTATCAGTGGCAAGAATGGCTAACTAATTATGGCTATAAGTATAATCAAACTGTCTTGAATAAGTTATATTGGTACGCTCAACTGTCATTTTTGAGCCTCATTACTAAATACTATGAAAATCAAGATTTGGATAATGTAAATCGGGAAATCTATGCTTTGCGTAGCTTCCGAGATAAGTATGGAAAAAAGAAATGAGAGTTAGAAATCGTAAAGGTGCAACAGAACTGTTAGAGGCTAATCCGCAGTATGTTGTTTTAAATCCCGCAGAGGCTAAAGGGAAGTGGCGAGATTTGTTTGGCAATGACAATCCAATCCATGTAGAGGTTGGTAGCGGTAAAGGTGCTTTCGTAACAGGAATGGCCAAACAAAATCCTGGCATCAACTATATCGGGATTGATATTCAGAAGTCTGTATTAAGCTATGCATTAGACAAGGTCTTAGAAGTTGGAGTTCCCAACATCAAACTTTTATGGGTTGATGGTTCAGAATTGACCAATTATTTTGAAGATGGTGAAATTGATCGCTTGTATTTGAATTTCTCGGATCCATGGCCTAAAAAACGCCATGAGAAGCGTCGTTTGACTTATAAGAGCTTCTTGGATACTTTCAAACGAATCTTGCCTGAACATGGTGAAATTCATTTCAAGACAGATAATCGTGGCTTGTTTGAATATAGCTTAGTGAGCTTTTCACAATATGGCATGAAACTTAAGGGTGTTTGGTTAGATTTACATGCCAGCGACTTTGAAGGAAATGTTATGACTGAGTATGAGCAAAAGTTCTCAAGTAAGGGTCAAGTCATTTATAGAGTTGAAGCAGAATTTTAAGAAAAAGCTTGAAATCAGGCTATTTGAGTGCTTATGCTTTACATTAGTACTAAAAAGTGCTATACTATTATCAAGAATATAAGAAAGAGAGGCGGGGAGATATCTTCGCCTCTTGCTTATGAGGAGGTGGACGCAATCGCAACGATCGTTGAATTAGTCAGAGAAGTCGTAGAACCTGTTATTGAAGCTCCTTTTGAACTCGTAGATATCGAGTACGGAAAGATTGGCAGTGACATGATTCTTAGTATTTTTGTAGACAAGCCTGAAGGAATCACCTTGAATGATACAGCAGACTTGACTGAAATTATCAGTCCTGTCCTAGATGCTATCAAGCCGGATCCCTTCCCAGAACAATATTTCCTAGAAATTACAAGTCCAGGATTGGAGCGTCCTTTGAAAACCAAGGAAGCAGTCGCTGGAGCGATTGGGAAATACATCCATGTCGGGCTCTATCAAGCCATCGATAAGCAAAAGGTTTTTGAAGGAACCTTGTTGTCCTTTGAAGAGGATGAGTTGACTATGGAATATATGGATAAAACTCGCAAGAAAACAGTCCAAATTCCATATAACTTGGTATCAAAAGCACGTTTAGCAGTAAAATTATAGAAAGAAAGGATAGCTTTTGAGAATTCAAAAGTAAAAAGAACATGAGTAAAGAAATGCTAGAGGCCTTCCGCATTTTGGAAGAAGACAAGGGAATCAAGAAAGAGGATATCATTGACGCAGTAGTAGAATCACTTCGTTCTGCTTACCGTAGACGCTATGGTCAATCTGATAGTGTAGCTATTGATTTCAACGAAAAGACAGGTGACTTTACTGTCTATACTGTCCGTGAAGTTGTTGATGAAGTATTTGATAGCCGTTTGGAAATCAGTTTAAAAGATGCCCTTGCTATTAATTCAGCCTATGAGCTTGGTGACAAAATCAAATTTGAAGAAGCACCAGGAGAGTTTGGTCGTGTAGCAGCCCAATCTGCTAAACAAACAATCATGGAAAAAATGCGTAAGCAAACACGTGCCATTACCTACAATACTTACAAAGAGCATGAACAAGAAATCATGTCAGGTACAGTAGAACGTTTTGACAACCGTTT
>CABPWC010000086.1 GCA_902461025.1 uncultured Streptococcus sp. | reverse complement strand
GTAGGAGTTCACCCATCCTTGGTAGAACAATCACCAGATATCGCTCAAGGGGTTAATGAAGCCTTAGAAGTTCGTGGAAATGCGGATCAAGATCCACTTGACTTGATTGGAGCTGGAGATCAAGGTCTCATGTTTGGTTTTGCAGTGGATGAAACTGAAGAACTCATGCCATTGCCAATCTCACTTAGCCACAAGTTGGTTCGTCGCTTGGCAGAGCTTCGTAAGTCTGGTGAAATTAGCTACCTTCGTCCAGACGCTAAATCTCAAGTTACGGTTGAATATGATGAAAATGACCAACCAGTGCGCGTGGATACTGTTGTTATTTCAACCCAACACGATCCAGAAGTCAGCAATGAACAGATTCATGAAGATGTGATTAACAAGGTGATCAAGGAAGTGATTCCAGCTTCTTATCTTGACGATGAAACGAAATTCTTCATCAATCCAACAGGTCGTTTCGTTATCGGAGGACCTCAAGGAGACTCAGGTTTGACAGGTCGTAAGATCATTGTAGATACTTATGGTGGTTATTCACGTCACGGTGGTGGAGCCTTCTCTGGTAAAGATGCAACAAAGGTGGACCGTTCGGCTTCTTATGCAGCTCGCTACATTGCTAAAAACATTGTGGCTGCAGGTCTTGCAAAGAAAGCAGAAGTGCAATTGGCTTATGCGATTGGGGTGGCTCATCCTGTATCTGTGCGTATCGATACCTTCGGTACTGGTACAGTAGCAGAAAGCAAGTTGGAACAAGCAGCGCGTCAAATCTTTGACCTTCGTCCTGCAGGAATTATCCAAATGCTTGACCTCAAACGTCCAATCTACCGTCAAACAGCGGCTTATGGACATATGGGACGTACAGATATTGATCTTCCATGGGAACGCTTGGATAAGGTAGAAGCCTTGAAAGAAGCCGTTAAGTAAACTAAAAAAAGATTGGTCCTTAGACCAATCTTTTTTATGTTAAAAATTAGTTATCCAGGATTTTTACAAAAGCCCAGTTTCCAATAGATTTTGTTCCGTATTCTAACATCATCGAATCTAGTAATTCAAACTTGTTTTTTTCATAGAAACAAACATTTTTTTCAGTACTAGTAATCAAGCCCAAGCGTTTGCAGCCTTTGGATTTAAGATAAGGTTCAGCACCTTCTTGTAGAAAAGCACTCCCGATTCCTTGGTTTTGGATTGAAGAGTTGACTCCTAGCATCATCAAGTACCAGTCAAAATTTCCTGATCTTTTCAAATGCTGTTCGGAACGTTCCACCAAATCAAGATATTTCAAGAGATTGCGCGGAGTAATAAAACGGAAAAGTTTGACCATACCATTCAGCAAATAAGATAGGATGGAAAAATCCTTTTGTTGTAAAAGTGCGATAGCCAGGATTTCCCCATCTCGTTCAGCAACTAGACAAGTCTCTCCTTTGATGTAAAGTCTGGTCAAAAGGCTATACAACAATTCTAAGAATGCTGGGTAATATTCTGGTTTCTTTAAATCATCTTTGATAAGAGTCATGAAAGGGTAGTCCATAAAGGCACCAGCCAACACTTTTCCAATTTTTTGATATTCATCTAGCCTGGCTTCTCTGTATACTATTTCTTTCATATCAAACTCCTTCATTAAAATCTCTCTATCTATTATAACGAAATTTCTCACATTTTTCGATTGAAATGTGAAATTTTCACAAAAAAGCTTTATTCACAATAATATATTTAAAGATATAAACAAGAAAAGGTATTAAAAAACCCCGCAGTTTTAACTGTAGGGTAGATTAATTCTATTTTGTAGGGATTGAAATCTCAATCAATTTATCAGAATAGAGGGTTTTAATATTTGCCTTATCAATAGCCTGTTGATCAATTTTACGACTGAGGAAAAATTCTTTGATTATTTCCATTTCTTTTTCACGGATTGCACGATGTTTATTAGAAATGAGGATTTCGTAATGAAGTGGAGCCTGAGTAAAAATAACATCTGTATTTCCCGCAGAATAAACCTCTACAAGCGTTGCGTCGGTGCTTTCTAGCTGATTTTTAACAAGTTGCGAGTGTGAATTTGTAGTATTGATAAGCTTCATAGGGTTTCCTCCTGTATTTCTATGTCTATTATAGCACTTTTTGGGAAATTTGGTAAAGATAGTTTAAATTTGATGTTGTTTTTTCCAAGCTTCGATCGCCCATTTGTGACTTCCGCGTTTTAAGTTAGCAATAGCTTCATCGATTGGGAACCAAGCTAAGTGATTGAAGTCCTCGAGAGGTTTTTGGATTTCTTGGTAAGAAGTGGCTTCGTAGAGATAGGCTGGGTTGTAGTAGTAGGTATCACGATGTCTAGAATAAAAATATTCATCAGCTTGCCCGTAGTAGGTGCCGATTTCAGCTGTAAATCCTAATTCTTCAATCAATTCTCGTTTGAGAGCTTCGAGATGGTTTTCGCCTTCTTCAATTTCACCTCCTGGTAAGAACCATGCACCATTTGGAGCTTGTACGAGGATAATCTTTTCATGGTTTGCATCAGGTATGACTGCATAAACGCCATATCTATTTTTGTAGGTTACTCCCTCTTTTTTTTCTCCAAATGTTGGATTTGCCATAAAGTTCTCCTTCGTGAGTGCGCTTTCTTTCTATAATAGTAAAGAATGCTCTCACTGTCAAGCAAGAACATTCTTTTGTATGTGAGGAACTAGTCGTTTGACTCGACTGTTTCCGTTTTGTTTTTGGACTTAATCACGATTTTACCTTTACTTGTCATGACTGCCTTGAGGTCTTTTTCACTTGGATTTTCAAGGTAGTAGTCTGTAATGGCATCTTCGATATAGTCTTGGATGGTACGACGGAGTGGACGAGCTCCCATTTTTGGATCGTAACCAAGGTCTACAAGTTTTTCTTTGACCTTTTCTGTAACATCGAGATGGATATTATTGCTTGAGAGTCGTTTATTTACATCATCCAACATAAGGTCAACGATTTGTAGGAGATTTTCCTTGCTGAGAGCCTTAAATTCAATAATACCATCAAAGCGGTTCATGAACTCAGGGCTAAAGAAGTTGCCTAATTCTCCAAGGACAGAGTTGGTACGACCTTCTCTAGCAGCACCAAAACCAACACTAGCTTCAGCCTTGCCTGTACCTGCATTTGAGGTCATGATAATGATGGCATCCTTAAAGCTAACAGTTCGACCTTGACCATCCGTTAAACGGCCATCATCCAATACTTGAAGGAACATATGCATAACATCTGGATGGGCTTTTTCAACCTCGTCCAAGAGGATAAGTGAGTAGGGGTTGCGACGCACTTTCTCAGTTAATTGACCTGCTTCATCATAGCCAACATAACCTGGAGGGGCACCGACGAGTTTGGCAACGCTATGTTTTTCCATATATTCGCTCATATCAAAGCGAATCATGCTATCAGCAGAACCAAAAAGCTCAATAGCTAGTTGTTTAGAAAGTTCTGTCTTACCGACACCAGTAGGACCAACAAAGAGGAAGCTACCGATTGGACGGTTTGGAGTTCCAAGCCCAACACGGTTACGACGGATAGCCTTAGCAATCTTATCAACTGCATCATCTTGACCAATAACGTGAGCTTTGAGGTCATTTGCTAGATTGATGAGTTGAGACTGCTCTTTTTCTTTTAAATCACCAACTGGAATATTAGTCTTTTGCTCAATAATGTGCTCAATCGTCTTTTCGCTGATAATCGGAGTATCCTGATCCGTTACTTTTGTTTTTTGCATTTCTTTATATTTAGCAATCTGGTCACGGAAGTAGGCTGCTTTCTCAAAATCTTCATCTCGAGTTGCTTGGGCCTTGAGATTTTCTGCCTCGATTAAGCGTTGGTCGATTACTTTGGGATCCACAAAATTCAAGGTTAAGTTCATTTTAGAACCCGCTTCATCTAGGAGGTCAATAGCCTTGTCTGGCAAGAAACGATCTTGGATGTAGCGGTTAGACAGAGTCGCAGCAGCTTCGATAGCAGCATCGGTATAATGAACGTGGTGGTAATCTTCGTATTTCTTTTGAATACCTTTAAGGATAATAATGGTTTCTTCAACGGTTGGTTCATCAACCTTAACAGGTTGCATCCGGCGCTCAAGGGCAGCGTCTTTTTCGATGATGCGGTACTCATTGAGGGTAGTAGCACCAACTAGTTGAAGTTCGCCACGAGCAAGGGCAGGTTTGAGGATATTTCCTGCATCCATATTACCATCTCCAGCAGAACCAGCACCGACAATCTCATGAATTTCATCGATAAAGAGAATGACATCTTTGCGCTGACGAATTTCTTCCATGAGTTTCTGCATACGCTCTTCAAACTGGCCACGAATTCCTGTGCCTTGGACAAGGCTAACAACGTCTAAGCGGATGACTTCTTTCCCTTGAAGTTTATGAGGGACATCTCCATCTACAATTTTTTGAGCGAGGCCTTCGACAACGGCTGTCTTACCAACACCAGGCTCTCCGATAAGGACGGGATTGTTTTTGGTTCTACGGTTGAGAATTTCAATGACACGGATGATTTCTTCGTCACGACCGATAACAGGGTCGACATTTCCACGACGGGCAATCTCAGTTATATTGATACCATATTCTTCCAAGAGTCCTTTTTCTTGACTAGGAGGAGGTGTTTGAGCTGGCCCGCGATTTTGGGAACCATAACCACCATTGCCGCCATAACCACCACCTGACTGAGTTGGAGGAACATTGTTATTTGAAGAAGGTCTAAAGTTGTTCAGATCGTTAAAGAAGTCTCCAAAGGGATCAAAATCACGGTTGTTTAAATCTGTAATTCCTTTAAATAAGCTATTGTTAGGATCTGTTTTGATAATTTTGTAGCAATTTTGACAAAGGTCAATTTGCTTTTGTTGTCCATTAAGATTGGTGTAAAGATGGATTGTTGAGTCATTGATTTTACAATTTTGACAGAGCATACCTCTACCTCGTTTCTTTCTTGGCTTTGACTAAAAAAGAAAGGTCAAGAATAGTCAAAGTTCTTTAGTCTCATTATATCATGATTGAAGGGGAAAGCAAGTAAAAAGATTGAGTCTTAGAACTCATGATAAAAGAGTTTTGTAGATGAAATATAGGGATAAAAAGAAAAATCCTATTTGTCATGCAAAAAGGATTTTCATTGGTCAAAGCAGGAGACTTCCCCGCCTCTATTCAACTATTAGTATAAAAGTTCGTAGATTTCCATTGCAATCAAGTCAATGCTATCAAATGTATACGTTTCACGAGCTTCAACATCACGAAGTGTAAAGAGTGGTCCGTTTTCTTCGTCATGGTTAAAAGCAACCTCTGCGACAACAACTCCTTCGCGTTCAAAGTTACGTTTCAAGTTACCACCATCTTTTGTCATTGCTTCTAAGCGATTGATGATTCTAACCAAATGTGATTCCATTTTGATTCTCCTCCATTTCTTATCTTTACTATTTTACCATAAACAGACTCTACTTGACTAGAAAAAACTTAGATTTCTCGCTATTTCTATCATCTTTGAAAATTTATTGAAAATATTAGGAGAAAATGTTGAATTTTTATGCAAAATATGTTATCCTTATACAAGTTTTAAGTTTAAATATTAAAAACAGAAAGCAGAATATCCATGAATTTTTCTTTTTTACCGAAATATCTACCATATTTTAACTACGGCGCTATTGTTACCATTATCATTTCTATCTTAGTGGTCTTTTTAGGGACTATTCTAGGAGTGTTGTTGGCCTTTGCACAACGTTCGAAGATTAAACCACTTGTTTGGTTTGCTAATCTTTACATCTGGGTCTTCCGTGGGACACCGATGATGGTGCAGATTATGATTGCCTTTGCCTTGATGCATATTAGTGCTCCAACTATTCAAATTGGGATTTTAGATGTTGATCTTACTCGCTTGATTCCAGGAATTTTGATTATTTCGATGAATAGTGGTGCCTATGTATCAGAAACCGTTCGTGCTGGGATTAATGCAGTGCCAAAGGGACAATTAGAAGCAGCTTATTCATTAGGTATTCGCCCTAAGAATGCCATGCGCTATGTCATTTTACCCCAGGCTATCAAGAATATTTTACCAGCCTTGGGGAATGAGTTTATTACCATTATCAAGGATAGCTCGCTCTTGTCAGCTATCGGGGTTATGGAGTTGTGGAATGGAGCTACTACAGTATCAACAACCACATATCTACCTTTAACACCGCTCTTATTTGCAGCCTTTTACTACTTAATTATGACCTCTATATTGACACTGGCCTTGAAAGCTTTTGAAAATCGTATGGGACAAGGAGATAAGAAATAATGACTGAAACACTTATAAAAATTGAAAACCTTCATAAAAACTTTGGGAAAAATGAAGTTTTAAAAGGAATCGATCTTGAAATCAAAAAAGGGGAAGTAGTGGTCATTATTGGGCCTTCTGGTAGCGGTAAGTCAACCCTCCTTCGCTCGATGAATCTCCTCGAAGAAGCTACAAAAGGAAAAGTTATCTTTGAAGGTGTAGACATTACGGATAAGAAAAATGACCTCTTTGCCATGCGTGAAAAGATGGGAATGGTTTTCCAACAATTCAATCTCTT
>CABPWC010000085.1 GCA_902461025.1 uncultured Streptococcus sp. | reverse complement strand
GACGAGACTTAAGGCTTGACAGTTAGCAATGAAACCGAAGGTTTGCTTGCGTCCCCCACTACTAAAGGTCTTGTTGAAGAACATTAATTGTGTAAAGGAAAAAACATGACAAAAAACTTATTAGTAGAACTAGGACTTGAAGAGTTACCAGCCTACGTTGTCACACCAAGTGAAAAACAACTCAGCGAAAAAATGGCAGCCTTCTTGGATGACAACCGCCTTTCATATGAAGGGATTCAAACCTTCTCAACTCCACGTCGTTTAGCTGTTCGTGTACTTGGTTTAGCAGACCAACAAACAGATTTGACTGAAGATTTTAAAGGACCTTCTAAGAAAATTGCTTTGGATGCAGAGGGAAACTTCTCTAAAGCTGCCCAAGGGTTTGTCCGTGGAAAAGGCTTGACTGTAGATGACATTGAATTCCGTGAAATCAAAGGTGAAGAATATGTCTACGTAACCAAGCATGAAGCTGGAAAACCAGCGGAAGAAGTTCTGACTGGAATTCCAGAAGTCTTGGCTAGCTTAAGTTTCCCTGTTAGCATGCGTTGGGCAAACAATACCTTTGAATACATCCGTCCAGTCCACACTTTGACAGTGCTTTTGGATGATGAAGCTCTTGAACTAGATTTCTTAGATATTCATTCAGGCAGAGTCAGCCGCGGACACCGTTTCCTTGGTCATGAAGTAGAAATTCGTCATGCCGATAGTTACGAAGAAGACTTACGCAAAGTCTATGTCATTGCTGATAGCATTGAACGTGAAAATATGATTCGTGAACAAATTAAGGAAATTGAAGCAGAACAAGGCGTTCAAGTACAGATTGATGAAGGACTTTTAAACGAAGTCTTAAACTTGGTCGAATATCCAACTGCTTTTATGGGTAATTTTGATCCTAAATACCTAGAAGTTCCAGAAGAAGTTTTGGTTACTTCAATGGAAACTCATCAACGTTATTTTGTTGTCCGTGATCTTGATGGAAACCTAAGACCAAACTTCATTTCAGTTCGTAACGGAAATGCTGAACACTTGGAAAATGTCATTCGAGGAAATGAGAAAGTTTTGGTTGCTCGTTTGGAAGACGGAGAATTCTTCTGGCGTGAAGACCAAAAACTCAAGATTGAAGATTTAGTTGCTAAACTTTCACACGTAACCTTCCATGAAAAGATTGGTTCACTTCGTGAACACATGATTCGTACAGGGCAAATTGCTATCCTGCTAGCAGAAAAAGCTGGTCTATCAGTTGATGAATCTATTGATCTTGCTCGTGCTGCAGCCATTTATAAATTTGACCTTTTAACCGGTATGGTTGGTGAATTTGATGAGCTTCAAGGGATCATGGGTGAAAAGTATGCGCTTCTTGCAGGTGAAAATGCTGCAGTGGCGCAAGCTATTCGAGAACACTACCTTCCAGACTCAGCAGACGGAGCTCTTCCTGAATCTAAAGTTGGAGCAATACTTGCACTAGCTGATAAATTAGATACTCTCTTATCTTTCTTCTCTGTTGGCTTGATTCCATCTGGTTCAAATGACCCTTATGCTCTTCGTCGTGCAACACAAGGGATTGTCCGTATCTTGGAAGACTTTGGATGGAATATTCCAATGGACGAATTGATTTCTAGCCTTTATGCTTTATCATTTGATAGCCTAACTTACGATAATCAAGAAGAAGTGCTTAACTTCATCAAAGCTCGTGTTGATAAGATGATGGGTTCTACTGCAAAAGATATTAAGGAAGCTGTTCTTGCAAGTTCAAACTTTGTTGTTGCAGATATGATTGAAGCAGCAGAAGCCTTAACTGAAGCAGCAAAAACTGAAAACTACAAATCATCAGTTGAATCATTATCTCGTGCCTTTAACCTAGCAGAAAAGGCAGAAGGTTCAGTTAAAGTTGATGCAAGTCTCTTTGAAAATGAACAAGAAAAAGAACTAGCTCAAGCGGTAGAAAACCTAGAATTGAAAGGTTCAGCAAGCGATAAATTAACACAACTATTTGCTCTTAGTCCAGTTATTGATGCATTCTTTGACAATACTATGGTTATGGCAGAGGATATTGATGTTAAGAATAATCGTTTGGCTATTCTAGCTGAACTTGTCAATAAAGCAAAAACAGTGGCTGCTTTTAACCTTCTTAATACAAAATAGTAATTGAAAAATAGATTGGAGGTCCAAATATGACACCAGAAAAAATCGCTCGTATTAATGAACTTGCTAAAAAGAAAAAAACAGAAGGCTTGACTGCGGAAGAAAAAGTAGAACAAGCTAAACTTCGTGAAGAATATATCGAAGGCTATCGTCGTTCAGTACGTCACCACATTGAAGGAATCAAAATCGTAGATGAAGATGGTAATGATGTGACTCCTGAAAAACTTCGTCAAGTGCAACGAGAAAAAGGTTTACACGGCCGTAGTCTTGATGATCCGAATTCATAAATAAAAAAAATCTCGGTTTGTGTGCGAACCGAGATTTCTATTATTAAAAAGGAACCCAAAATGGTTCCTTTTTAATAGTTATTAGTTACTAGCACCAGAAGTAGCATCTGCGCCACCACCGTGGCCGCCATCGGCTGAGTCAGAAGCGCCAGAAGTAGCATCGGCATCTCCGTGACCTCCAGCAGCAGGAGCAAAAGGTCCGCTACCGCCTACCAAACGTTGACCAGTTTCTTTCAAGTACCAGTCAAGCCATGGTTGGAAGTTAAAGACAATTTCATTGATACCAGCATATGATCCATCAGGATAGTACATAGCTTGGTAGTTGTGAGTATTGATAACACCTGCAGGTGAACCAGGAACAATTGTACGTACGTATTCTTGGTTTCCGTTACGAAGAGTTCCGATTACCCACTCAACGTTTTTCATACGTGCTGGTGGAAGTGATCCGTGAACTGTTGACATACGGCTACCAGATTGAGATGGGACACGTTTTGCAAACATTGTGTCAGGATCCTGGTGAGCATTGTTGTAGTAAAGGAATTGGTTGTTATCGTCAGCGTATGTTAGTTCAAAAGGCATAGCTTTCAAGAACATATCAATCTGGTTAACTGTCAAGATACCATGGTCAAGTTTAACATATGTATCACCTGAAACAGCACCTGTAATTTCTGCTACTTTTTCAACCCATTCTGGATCATCAGGGTCGACCTCTGTAATAGTTGTGGCAATTGGTTTTCCACAATCCAAATCTTCTGGTTCAATTGGTTTTGGTTTTTTCAATTTAGAAACGACTCCTACGTATTTGACAAAGTTATCTAAGCAAGACTCAAGGAATTTAACAGTTCCTTCGTTAATAATGTTTCCATTTGCGTCAAAAGCTTCTTTAGCTTTTCCAAGAAGGAACTCATTACCTGGCAATGTGTAGGCATTAACACCTGGTGCGTCAAGAATCTTACGAAGGTGAACTTGAGCACGTGAAGTTCCTTGGTCATAGTATGAAGCACCCACAATCATGACTGGTTTGTTTTCAAATGGATGAACTTCGAATGAAAGCCACTCAAGGACTGACTTAAGTGAAGCAGAAATAGTGTGGTTGTGCTCAGGAGTAGCAATAATCACACCATCAGCGCGAGTAATTTTGTTGTAAAGAAGGCGCAACTGGAAACTGTCATCCCATTTTTCGTCTTGGTTAAACATTGGAACTTCATCGATTTCCAAAACTTCTAGTTCAAATTTAAATTTAAACTGACGGCGGATGAACTCCAAGAGTTTGCGGTTATATGATTGATCGTAGTTTGATCCAACAAGTCCAACAAATTTCATTCTTTCGATCTCCTATCTTACAAATTTTCCCAGTCAAAGTCTTCAGCATCTTTGCGAAGAAGCTCTTGTGCGTTACGCAATTTCTCAGTAACTTTAACAAAGACACGGAAGTCATCAAAGATGGCATCCAATTTCTTGATGACATCAAGATCTACCAAGTCACCATTTTGATCAAATGCTTGAAGAGAATGTGAAAGCAAGAATTCATCTGGGAGAACATTTGCTTTGATTTCAGGAGCATTAAGAATTTGACGAAGTTGCAATTGAGCACGTGATGAACCGAGTGTACCATATGAAGCACCTGTAATCATGACAGGTTTGTTCAAAAGCGGGAATACACCATATGAAATCCAAGCAAGAGCGCTCATAAGAACAGCCGGGATTGAGTGGTCGTATTCTGGAGTACCTATAATAACTCCATCAGCAGCTTCGATTTTAGCAGCGATTTCCGTAGCTTCAGCTGGGATTTGTTTGTCAGCTGGTTTGTTAAATACAGGTAGATCTTTAATTTCTACCAATTCGATTTCTGCTTTATCAGCAAAGTGTTTCTGCATATATTGAAGCAGTTGGCGGTTTGTGGAACGTTTTGAGTTAGTTCCTACAATAGCAATAAGTTTAAGCATGGGCTTTCCTTTCTCTTTTTGCATTATTAATGATTTATCGTTGGATACCAGATGAACAAGCTAAGCGTCCATCTTTGTCAATGAGGATGGCTTCGATACCATCAATATTTTCGGCTTGCCACATAATAGATGCGCTACGTTCGCCAAATAATCGTGTGGTCCATATCTCGCCGTCAACAGAGCGGTCAGATATTATGGTTAAACTAGCTAAATCCGTTTCAATAGGATAGCCTGTTTCACTATCGAAAATGTGATGATAATCCTTGCCATTGATTTCAAGATGCCGTTCATAAATCCCAGATGTAACCACTGTTTTTCCAGTAATAGACAAGGTCATCAGGTGATTACCGCGTGGATTATTTGGATCTTGAATGCCGATTTGCCACGGACGTCCATCTTTTGCTTGGTTGTTCCCAATTGTGAGGATGTTTCCTCCAAGATTGATAAGAGCAGAAGTGACGCCGTTTTCTTTTAAGAAAGCTGCAACCTTATCTGCACTGTACCCCTTTGCTAAACACCCTAAGTCAATTTTCATTCCCTTTTTTTCTAGGAAAACCGTAGAATTGACTGAATCGAGTTTAATAAAATGAGGGTCTATTAGTGGTAAAGTTTGAGCAATTTCTTCAGAGCTTGCAACCTTTGCATCGGAAAAACCAATACGCCAGGTTTGAACCAAAGGCCCTATACTAATATTGAGATGACTTTTAGGTGCTAGACTGTGTTCTAGACCTAATGAAATCAGCTCAAACAAATCAGGGTGGACTTTAACTGGAGCGATACCTGCCTGATAGTTAATTTCCATTAATTCAGATTCAGTACTGTTAGCATTGAAGCGGAATTCAAGTTCCTTGAGCAAATCAAAAGCTTGACGGAGAAGATTATCGGCTTGTTCATGTACTAAGGAAATAGTAATCGTAGTTCCCATTAATCGCTCAGATGATGAACTAAGAGGCAAAGAATCAACTCCCTTCATATCACTCGGAAATAGCTACAAATCTTGAATGAATAAGAAATTTAAAATTTATAATTTATTTCCATATAAATAGAATATCATAAAGTCAGCGTTTTCACAAATCATTTTTTACAAAAAGTCAAGAAATATGCTTAAAAAATTAAAAACAGCTCCAAATCAATAAGAACACTTTGAAAACTAGTTAGTATATCTTTCAAAAACTTTCTTAAATAACATCAAACGGGTTAAAAGTCTTGAAAACGTTCACAGATAATGGTATACTTGAGAGGTAAATAAAAAAATAAAGGTAGGATTTATCTTATGAGTAAAATCGTAGTCGTGGGTGCTAACCACGCTGGAACTGCATGTATCAACACAATGTTGGATAACTTTGGAAACGAAAACGAAATCGTTGTATTTGACCAAAACTCAAACATTTCATTCCTTGGATGTGGAATGGCTCTTTGGATTGGTGAACAAATCGACGGCGCTGAAGGATTGTTCTACTCTGACAAAGAAAAATTGGAAGCGAAAGGTGCTAAAGTTTACATGAACTCACCAGTCCTTTCAATTGACTACGACAACAAAGTTGTAACTGCAGAAGTAGAAGGTAAAGAACACAAAGAATCTTATGATAAATTGATTTTTGCTACTGGTTCAACTCCAATCTTGCCACCAATCGAAGGCGTTGAAATCGTTAAAGGTAACCGTGAGTTCAAAGCAACTCTTGAAAACGTACAATTCGTTAAATTGTACCAAAACGCAGAAGAAGTTATCAACAAACTTGCTGACAAGAGCAAACACCTTGAGCGTATCGCTGTTGTAGGTGGTGGTTACATCGGTGTTGAGCTTGCTGAAGCTTTCGAACGTCTTGGAAAAGAAGTTGTACTTGTTGATATCGTTGACACTGTATTGAACGGATACTATGACAAAGACTTCACACAAATGATGGCTAAAAACTTGGAAGACCACAACATCCGTTTGGCACTTGGTCAAACTGTTAAAGCTATCGAAGGTGAAGGAAAAGTTGAACGCTTGATCACTGACAAAGAAACATTTGATGTGGATATGGTTATTCTTGCAGTTGGTTTCCGTCCAAACACTGCACTTGCTGATGGTAAGATCGAACTCTTCCGTAACGGTGCTTTCCTTGTTGACAAGAAACAAGAAACATCTATCCCAGGTGTATATGCTGTTGGTGACTGTGCGACTGTTTATGACAACGCTCGTAAAGACACTAGCTACATCGCTCTTGC
>CABPWC010000084.1 GCA_902461025.1 uncultured Streptococcus sp. | reverse complement strand
CTTTTTATGCTTAACTAGAAGAAGATTATTCTTACTTAGGAGTAGATATGCGCATCATTTATCTCAGTATTGGATTCATCTCATTAGCTTTAGCCATCGTTGGTGTAGTCTTGCCTTTATTACCAACGACCCCATTTCTTTTATTGTCAATTGCCTGTTTTTCAAAATCTTCTAAACGGTTTGAAGATTGGCTCTATCATACCAAGCTCTATCAAACTTATGTTGCGGACTTTAGAGAAACTAAGTCTATTGCACGTGAACGTAAGAAGAAGATTATTGTTTCGATTTATATTTTGATGGGAATTTCCATTTATTTTGCTCCACTTTTACCTGTTAAAATTGCTTTAGGCTGCTTAACAGTATTTATAACCTATTATCTCTTTAAGGTCATACCAGATAAAGAATAATTTTAAAAAGGTTTGAATTCACTTGATAAAAAACAGAGGTTACTAAGAATAATATGATATAATAACATTAAAGAAACCTTCAAGGAGTATCAAATGATTTACGAATTTTGTGCTGAAAATCTGACCTTGCTTGAAAAAGCTATGCAGGCAGGAGCTCGCCGTATTGAGCTCTGTGATAATTTAGCAGTTGGTGGAACAACTCCAAGCTACGGAGTAACCAAGGCAGCTGTGGAACTGGCATCCGACTACGATACGACCATTATGACAATGATTCGTCCACGGGGTGGTGACTTTGTCTACAATGACTTAGAAGTTGCCATCATGCTCGACGATATTCGTCTTACTGCACAGGCAGGTAGCCAAGGGGTTGTCTTTGGTGCATTGACAGCAGATAAGAAGTTGGACAAAGCCAACCTTGAAAAATTGATTGCAGCATCTAAAGGAATGGAAATTGTGTTCCATATGGCTTTTGATGAATTAAGTGATAAAGATCAGTTAGAAGCGATTGACTGGCTCAGTCAAGCTGGAGTAAGACGTATCCTGACCCGAGCTGGTGTATCTGGTGACTCTCTAGAGAAACGCTTTGCTCACTATCATAGAATTCTAGAACACGCAGCCGGTAAAATTGAAATTCTACCTGGTGGAGGAATTGACATGGACAACCGTCAAACCTTTATCGACCAACTGGGTGTGACACAATTACATGGAACCAAGGTTGTCTTCTAAAAAATAGAAAGGAACTGCTAGCTTTGGGTAGCAGTTTTCGCCTATGTTTGAAATTTTTAGAGCCTATCAATTTAACACTAAAAAGGCTAAAGAGTATGGATTTGTAGAAAATCAAGGAATATGGACTTATAGTTCGCCTATTTTGCAGGGTGATTTTCTTATGAGGATTACAGTGGAGGATAGTGATTTAAGGTTTCAAGTTTTTGACCAGGAAACTGGTGACCTATATCCTCAAGTTCACATGGAAAGCATGAGAGGAACTTTTGTCGGAAGTGTTCGAGAGGCATGCCTAGAGGAACTTTTTAACATCAGAAAGGCCTGTTTTGAAGTCCAGGAGTTTATCTGTCCTCAAACCAAGAGAATCATGACTCGAGTTCAAGAAATCTATGAAAATCAACTGGAATACTTATGGGAAAAATCTCCTGATACAGCTGTTTTACGCCATGAAGATAATCAGAAGTGGTATGCAGTACTGATGAAAATTTCTTGGGAAAAACTGGATAAGTCACGAGAAGGAGAAGTGGAAGTTGTGAATTTAAAACATGATTTGGTTTCTGATTTGTTAGCAGAAAGAGGCATTTATCCTGGCTTTCATATGAATAAACGCTATTGGATTAGTCTACCACTTGATGATACTCTGACTGACGAGAAGGTACTTGAATTATTTGAGAAAAGTTACTTTCTGACTTCGAAAAAATGAAATTGTATGTTTGATTTTTCAAATAGGCACAATTACCAAAATATTCTTTACTGAAGAAATTTTCAGAAAATAATGGATTTTTTCTTGACAAGCAGTTTTCCCTATGCTAGAATACTAAACAAGACATCAAACAAAGGAGAAAGTCAAACATGAAAACAGCTAAGTTTAATCAATTTGCTTTGTTGTTGAGGTACTCGGGCTAGTGCAAAAAGCATTAGTCCTGTTTGGCTTACCAAGCGGGAGTAAATCAACATCTCGCTTGGAACTCCGAGCGAGATGTTTTTTCTATATCGAAAATGTGAAGGGAGAATTCTCATGCGTGTAGTTGAGTTTTTAGATACTAGTCTCCGAGATGGTGAGCAGACGCCAGGTGTTAATTTTTCAATCAAGGAAAAGGTTGCTATTGCTAAACAACTGGAGAAATGGGGCATTTCAGCAATAGAAGCTGGTTTTCCAGCAGCTAGTCCAGATTCATTTAAAGCAGTTCAGGAAATCGCTAAAGCCATGAAGAAAACTGCAGTGACAGGTTTAGCACGTTCTGTCAAATCTGATATTGATGCGTGTTATGAGGCGCTGAAGGATGCTAAGTATCCACAAATCCATCTCTTTATCGCAACTAGCCCTATTCATAGAGAGTTCAAGTTGAACAAGAGTAAAGAGGAAATATTGGAAGCAATTAAAGAACATGTTTCCTATGCATGTTCTAAGTTTGAAGTAGTAGAATTCTCTCCTGAAGATGCGACTAGAACCGAGCTGGACTTTCTCCTACAAGTTGTTCAAACTGCGGTTGATGCGGGTGCGACTTATATCAATATTCCTGACACGGTTGGTTTTACCACACCAGAGGAATATGGAAGCATCTTTAAATACTTGATTGACAATGTTAAAACTGATCGTCAGATTATCTATTCGTCTCACTGTCACGATGACCTTGGAATGGCGGTTGCAAATAGCCTTGCTGCTGTTAAGAATGGGGCAGGACGTGTTGAGGGAACCATTAACGGTATCGGAGAACGAGCTGGGAATGCTGCTCTAGAAGAGATAGCAGTAGCTCTCAATATTCGCCAAGATTATTACCAAGCAGAGACAAGCATCGTTCTAGATGAAACCATCAATACGTCTGAAATGGTTTCACGCTTCTCAGGGATTCCAGTTCCTAAAAATAAGGCAGTTGTCGGAGGAAATGCCTTTTCTCACGAATCAGGTATTCACCAAGATGGCGTTCTTAAAAATCCACTTACCTACGAAATCATCACACCAGAGCTGGTGGGTGTTAAGAGTAACAATCTGCCACTTGGTAAATTATCTGGTCGCCATGCCTTTGTAGAAAAACTAAGAGAATTGGCCCTAGACTTCACAGATGAGGATATCAATCCACTCTTTACCAAGTTCAAAGCCTTAGCAGATAAGAAGCAAGAAGTTACAGACGCAGATATTAGAGCTCTGGTAGCTGGAACCATGGTTGAAAATCCAGAAGGATTCCACTTTGATGATTTGCAACTTCAAACTCATGCGGAAAATGATATTGAAGCAACTGTCAGCCTATCTAATCTGGATGGTGAGAAGGTCGAATTTAATGCTACTGGGCAAGGTTCTGTGGAGGCTATCTTCAATGCTATCGACAAGTTCTTTAATCAATCGGTTCGTCTGGTATCCTATACAATAGATGCGGTAACGGATGGTATTGATGCCCAGGCTCGAGTATTAGTTACTGTTGAAAACAAAGACACAGAAACAATCTTTAATGCGGCCGGACTTGATTTTGATGTACTGAAGGCTTCAGCAATTGCATACATTAATGCCAATACCCTTGTTCAAAAAGAGAATACTGGCGAGATTGGTCCAAATGTCTCTTACCGAGATATGCCTAGTCTTTAAAGGAGAATACCATGACAAAGAAAATTATTGCCCTTGCAGGTGACGGAATCGGCCCAGAAATCATGGAAGCTGGTTTAGAAGTTCTAGCCGCTATAGCCGAAAAAACAGGCTTTGACTATGAGATAGATAGGCGACCTTTTGGCGGTGCAGGTATTGATGCAGCAGGACATCCTTTGCCAGATGAAACTTTAAAAGCTGCTAGAGAAGCGGACGCTATTCTGCTAGCTGCAATTGGTAGTCCTCAGTATGATAATGCTACAGTTCGACCCGAACAAGGGCTTTTGGCACTCCGCAAGGAACTTAATCTTTATGCCAATATTCGTCCAGTTAAAATTTTTGATAGTCTTAAGCACTTATCGCCTCTCAAACCTGAACGAATTGCTGGTGTTGACTTTGTTGTAGTACGTGAGTTGACAGGTGGGATTTACTTTGGTGATCATATCCTTAAAGACCGAAAAGCGCGTGATATCAATGACTATACCTATGAGGAAGTAGAGCGGATTATTCGTAAGGCTTTTGAAATCGCAAGAAGTCGGAGAAAAATCCTAAGCAGTATTGATAAGCAAAATGTTTTGGCAACCTCAAAACTTTGGAGGAGAGTGGCTGAGGAAGTCGCAAAAGATTTTCCAGATGTAATCCTGGAACACCAGTTGGTCGACTCAGCTGCTATGCTCATGATTACCAATCCAGCCAAGTTTGATGTTATCGTGACAGAGAATCTTTTCGGAGATATCCTCTCAGACGAATCAAGTGTTCTATCTGGTACACTTGGGGTTATGCCATCAGCCAGTCACTCTGAGAATGGACCAAGCCTCTATGAACCCATTCATGGTTCAGCGCCTGATATAGCAGCCCTAGGAATCGCTAATCCTATTTCTATGATTTTATCAGTTGCTATGATGTTGCGAGATAGTTTTGGGCGATCTGAGGATGCTGACCGTATCGAAGAAGCAGTTGAAGCAACTTTAGCTGCAGGAATTTTAACGAGAGATATAGGAGGACAGGCTTCTACCAAGGAAATGACAGAAGCCATCATTGAAAGATTATGAAGATAAATGAAGTAATTACTTTTGCTCTATTGATATGGAATCTTTTGACTTTTATCATCTATGGAATTGACAAATCTAAAGCCAAAAGAGGTGCTTGGCGCATCCCTGAAAAATATTTATTATCATTTGCATTCTTGTGTGGTGGTTTTGGTGCTTGGTTGGCAGGTGTTACCTTTCACCACAAGACTCGAAAATGGTATTTTAAAACGGTTTGGTTCCTAGGAATAGTGACTACACTAGTAACTTTGTATTTGATATGGAGGTAATGAATGGCAGGAAAATCGATTTTTGATAAATTATGGGACCTCCATGTGATTACAGGAGAAGAGGGACAACCTCAACTCATGTATGTAGATCAACACTATATTCACGAGGTGACCAGTCCTCAAGCTTTTCAAGGATTGCGGGATGCAGGACGTAGATTGAGACGACCAGATTTAACATTTGGTACCTTTGACCACAATGTTCCGACGGTCAATATATATGATATTCGAGATGTAATCTCCAAGGCGCAAATTGATAAGTTAGCTGAAAATGTTGAAGAGTTTGGAATCGAACATGCTGCCCACGGTTCAGAAAAACAAGGTATCGTTCATATGGTTGGTCCAGAAACAGGAAGAACACAACCAGGAAAATTTATCGTCTGTGGTGATAGCCATACTGCAACACACGGAGCTTTTGGAGCGATTGCCTTTGGGATTGGAACCAGTGAGGTCGAACATGTCTTTGCAACCCAAACCATTTGGCAGGTTAAACCCAAGAAAATGTTAGTGGAATTCACAGGAGTTCCTCAAAAAGGGGTTTATGCCAAAGATTTCATTCTGGCCTTGATTGCCAAATACGGTGTTGCTTGTGGTGTTGGCTACGTGGTGGAGTATCGAGGTCAGGCCATTGATGCACTGAGCATGGAAGAGCGAATGACCATCTGCAATATGTCCATTGAATTTGGCTCTAAGATGGGAATTATGAATCCAGATCAGAGGACTTATGATTATTTGAAGGGTCGAGAGTGTGTTCCCAAGGATTTTGATGCAGCAGTAGCTGATTGGAAAAGACTGGTTAGTGATGAAGATGCAGTTTATGATAAGGTTATTCGTTTGGATGTCTCAGAATTGGCTCCTATGGTGACTTGGGGTACTAATCCTGCTATGGGTGTTGACTTTGATTCTAGTTTCCCAGAAATTACGGATATGAATGATGAACGAGCCTATCATTACATGGATTTGCAACCAGGTCAAAAACCAGCAGATATCCAACTAGGCTATGTCTTTATTGGTTCTTGTACAAACGCTAGACTTAGTGATTTGCAACTGGCGGCTCGATTTGTAGAAGGGAAGAAGATCGCACCAAATTTGACGGCTATCGTGGTACCTGGTTCTCGACCAGTCAAGCGAGCTGCTGAGAAGTTAGGTTTGGACAAGGTATTCCTAGATGCCGGCTTCGAATGGAGAGATCCAGGGTGTTCTATGTGTCTAGGAATGAATCCTGATAAAGTACCAGATGGTGTTCATTGTGCCTCAACTAGCAATCGTAACTTTGAAGATCGGCAGGGCTTTGGTGCTAAAACCCATCTTTGCAGTCCAGCCATGGCAGCTGCGGCAGCTATCGCAGGACGTTTCGTAGATGTACGGCAAATGCCAGAAGCTCAGTAAGGAGAGGATATGGAGGAATTTACAGTTTATACGGGAACGACCGTTCCTCTCATGAATGACAATATCGATACCGACCAAATTCTTCCCAAACAGTTTCTGAAGTTGATTGACAAGAAAGGTTTTGGCAAATACCTCATGTATGCTTGGCGTTATCTGGACGATAAGTACACTGAGGATCCAG
>CABPWC010000083.1 GCA_902461025.1 uncultured Streptococcus sp. | reverse complement strand
GTTATTTCCGTAAAAAAACCTACTTTTTAAAGAAAAATAGGTTTTTCGTACAATTATTTAAAACAATTTTATACATTTATTCTTTTTTCGGTAATTTTTTCCAACTTAGTAGATACATGAAACCAAAAAGCAGTTCATACAAGCAGAAAAATAGGAGAAAGGCATGCAAGAAAAAATTCTCTGGTAGGATGAGAATAACTGGATCTTTTGCAGGATCAAACAGCCAGGTATCATCACCTACAAAAAGTATCTGATGGAATAAAGTAAAGAACTGTTCAAATCCAATGAAAACACCAACTAAACCAAGAACCAAAGGTAGAGAAAGCATGATCAAAAGTCCTCTGCGATAAAGAGACAGAAACCCTTTCTGAATGACTTGCTTCCAAAAAAGATAAAAAATCGGTAGAGTAACTATCGCTACACCTTGAGTCAGATGGAAGAGTCCCTTCACAACTGCAAAATGATGGAGCCCAGAAGCAGACGATGGAAAATCCGGCATTGCCAATACTTGATTCAATGGATTGGTCAAATAATCCATCAAAACATTAAAGTTATGCTGGATGGTCTGAGATTGGAAAGGAATACGGCTGGTCAGATTTAACCAAGAAATCTCCAGAGGGTAAACCAACCAAGCTAGATAAATGGTCAATAAAATGGCAAGGGAGAGAAGAAAGAGAAGACTCCCACCAAAAGTAAACTTAGTTTTCATCGAAATTCCACTCCGCAAGACTTGAGAGGACATGGGTTGGCGCGATTGGTAAATCAGCTACTTCTTCAGGTTTTGTAAACCCTGTCGTCACCAAAAGGCTCGGAATTCCATTGTCAATACCAGCGCGAATATCAGTCAGATAATTGTCCCCGACCATGACAATTTCTTGGCGCTCAAGTCCTAAGTGCTCGACAGCCTTATCCATAATAATAGCGTTTGGCTTCCCAATATAAACTGGTTTTACGCGAGTTGCTGCTTCGAGAAGAGTAATCAGTGAACCAGCACCAGGCAAAAGACCACGTTCAGTTGGAATATTTAAATCTGGGTTAGTACCGATAAAGTGAGCACCTTTATGGATAGCTAGGGTTGCCGTAGCAAATTTTTCATAGTCTACTTGCCAGTCTAGACCAACAACCACATAGGCTGGATTTTCTTTGTCTTCCACGTAGCCTGCTGCTTGAATCGCTTCCTTAAGCCCTGCTTCTCCGATGACATAGACTGTCTTTTCAAGTCCTAGATCATTCATGTAATCAATAGTCGCCAAGGTTGCAGTATAGATAGTTGACACAGGTGTGTCGATGTTAAACTGATTGGCTAACATCTCTTGGACACTTTCAGGTGTACGAGTCGTGTTGTTGGTTACAAAAAGATAGGGAATCTCTCTCTTTTGTAACTCGTGAACAAAAGCTTCTCCCGCTGGTATTCTGTCTTTTCCCTTATAAATTGTTCCGTCTAAATCGATTAAATAGCCTTTATAAGTCATACATTTTCTTTCTAATCTTTGTTAATTTCTTGCCAGATTATCTTTGCCTGAGCATTGATATCGCCATCACTTGTAACTTGGTGATTACTCTCTAACCCATTTAAATCATAACTAGAAGTAATCATTCCACCTGGTCGAACTTCCTTGACATATTTGAGGTTGATTTTTTTAGGGATATGGTTGGTCAGAAAATCTGCTCCCATAACCTCAAAGACCCAATCTAGGTATTTGCTATTATTGACATGCCCATTCATATCCAAGTCGTAAAAACGAACATGATAGTCCTTGCTGATTGCATCTTCTAGCTCCTCATATTTTGGCCCACGGATCAGTTTTTTAGAAAACTCAGATTGATAAGGGGCAACAATTTCTGGTTCTACAGGGTGAACCTTTCGACTCTCACGATCCATGAGGACAAAGGTAGCTACCATGTGGATGATTTCTTGACCAGTTTCATCGTAAATGGTAAATCGGCGATAGCAAAAAAGACGGTTATAAGTCAAAGCTTCTGTTTCAATCGTAATCTCATCAGCAAAACGAGGCAAACGAACCACATCGATGTCATAGTCTGTGATGATCCAGACCAGATTATACTGCTCTAAAACATCCTTGTCACTCACTCCCAGCTCAATTGACTGCATCCCTGATACCTGTAAGGATAACAAGATAACATCTGGTAGCTTGATATGGCCATTCATGTCAGCCATATCAAAAGGAATTTTCATCTTCATTTGATAAGTTAAGCCCATAATTCTACTCCAATATAAATCTTTCTGCTACTGTATCTCCTAAAAAGAGACCTTTTTTTGTCATTCGTATTTGTTGACCTTCTACTTGTAATAGACCCTGTTGAACCAAATCTCTGACAATTTCTCCATAAAGTCCATCGAAAGACCTCTCAAATTTTTCTTCAAATCGTGTCATAGAAACACCAGACTTCTTACGAAGGCCAAGAAACATCTCTTCTTCCATCTGCTCTCGCAAAGTTAAATGTTCCTCTGTAATTCGGGCATTTCCCTCTTCTACTGCCTTCAAATAATGGCGGATAGGCCCATGATTCTTATAGCGAACACCATTGACGTAACCTGAAGCTCCTGCGCCGATACCATAATACTCGGCATTATCCCAGTACATAAGGTTATGACGACTTTCAAAACCTGGTTTTGAAAAATTTGAAATTTCGTAATGCTCAAAACCAGCCCGCTCTAATGCAGCAATGATATATTCGAACATCTCAGCTTCTACTTCTTCTTTAGGAAGTGGTAACTTTCCACGCCGCATGCGATTCATAAAGACCGTATGATTTTCCAAAATCAAACTATAGAGACTCATATGGGGAATATCCAAAGCGATGGCCTTGGCAACATTATCCTTTACTTGTTCCATAGTTTGACCGGGAAGAGCGTAAATTAAATCAATAGAAATATTATCAAATCCTGCTAATTTAAGACGATCTATATTTTCATAGATATCTTTTTCCAAATGGCTTCGACCAATTTTTTTCAGCATTTTATCATCAAATGTTTGCACACCTAGTGAAACACGATTGACAGCTGAATTCTTTAAAACTCCAATCTTGTCCTCATCCAAATCACCAGGATTGGCCTCTATGGTTAATTCTTCTAAAACAGACAAATCCAGATTCCTAGTCAAACCATCTAACAAAACTTCCAATTGTGAAGCAGACAAGGCTGTTGGTGTCCCTCCTCCAATATAGAGAGTACTCAACTTTTGAATATCATAAGAAGCAAACTCTTCTAAGAGATGCTCCAGATAGCTATCTACCGGTTGATTTTTAATAAAGACCTTTGAAAAGTCACAATAATAACAGATTTGTGTACAAAAGGGAATGTGCACATAAGCTGATGTTGGTTTCTTCTGCATAGTATTTATTATACCACAAAGAATTCACTCAAGAAAAAAATCACCATCTCCGACTCTAAGGGAATCAAAAATGGTGATTTCTATTTTAATCTTCTTCGATTTCGATGATGATTTCTTGACCGTCTTCTGGATCTTCAACAACTACTTTTTCTTCCAATTGTTCCTTGAGACTGTTCAAAGTCTCTTTTGAAGCTTCAGTCGCTTGTTGAGCATGGTATTTTGCTTTATCTAGGACTGTATCAATCGTAATTTCCCCAGATTCGATTTGTTCCTTAGTTTTAAGAACAAATTCTTTGGTTTGATCTTTGACATCAGTCAGCTTTTCACAGACTTGTTCTTTTGCGTATTCAGGATCTTCTTTCAGATCTTCAATAAAGTCTTGTGCTTGACTCGTAACGCGTTTCCCTTTTTCACTTGTTAAAAACAAGGCAACAGCCACACCTGAAACAGTTCCTAAAAGGATTGATGATAATTTACCCATGAGTTATCTCCTTTTTATTTTTTGAAAAACTTACTTGCAATACGAACGGCAGATAAGCCTGCACTAGTCTTTAATGTTTTTGAACCTGCAGATGATGCTTTTTTACTCAAGACACGAGCCTGCTCATTTAAGTCAGAGACAGAAACAGAAAGGTCTGCAACTGCTGTAAAGAGTGGATCAATGGTTGCAACTTTGATATTGATATCATCAGCAAGAACATTGACCTTGGCAAGAAGTTCGTTTGTGTGATGTAGAGTAACATTTACATCTGAAGTTAGCGTTTTAACGGTATTTTCTGTTTCATCAATTACACGTCCAACTTTTTGAAGGGTAATAATCAAATAAACAATAAATACAATCAAGGCAATAGCCACAATAATATAAGCAACTTCTAACATTTTAATTCTCCTTTTTTACATTATAAAATGGTGCTTTTTTCCGATTTTGATAAACGATAATATAAATACCAAGTCCAATTAATAGAACAGACAACCACTGAGATACTCGAAGTCCAAAGAACATGAGACTATCTGTACGCATGCCCTCAATAATCATACGTCCAAAACCATACCAAATTAAGTAAAAGGCTGTGATATGACCACGACGAATGCCATTTAATCGGCGTCTAAAAATAACAATTAAAGCAAACCCAATCAGATTCCAGATAGATTCGTATAAGAAGGTTGGTTGACGATAAGAACCATCAATATACATCTGATTCTTAATAAAACCAGGTAAATAATCAAGGTTTTCTACAACTGCTCCGTAAGCTTCTTGGTTAAAGAAGTTCCCCCAACGTCCTAGACTCTGAGCAATCATTACACTCGGAGCTGCAATATCCAAGAAATCCCAGGTATTGATTAATTTACGGTCTGCGAAAATATAAAGTACAATCGCTCCGGTAATTAGACCGCCGTAAATCGCAAGACCACCATTCCAGACAGCAAATATCTCCCCTAAATGTTGGCTATAATAGTCAAATTTAAAAATAACATAGTAAAGTCTCGCGCCAATGATTGACAAAGGGAAAGCCACTAAGATAAAATCCAGAATATCTTCTGATAAGATTTTCTTTTTAGGAGCTTCTTTACTTGCCAAATATACCGCTAAGATAAGGCCGGAAACGATACAAAGTGCATACCATCTAATGGCAAATGGACCTATTTGAAAAGCAACTGGATCAATCATTTTGCACCTCGTTCTTTTCAATTAATTTCGTCAATCTTTCTTCAAAGAGACGTGTCGCATCAAAGCCCATTTCCTTAGAACGATAGTTCATGGCAGCAGCTTCGATAACTACAGAAATATTGCGCCCTGTTTTTACAGGAATCCGAATACGCGGAATAGAGACACCTGAAATTTCCAACTCTTCAGCATTGTTCCCCAAGCGGTCAAAGACCTTATTTGTATCGTAATTTTCTAGATAGACAGCCAACTGAACCTGTGAAGAATCCTTAACAGCACTAGCTCCATAAAGACTCATGACATCAATGATACCAACTCCACGAATTTCGATCAAATGTTTCAAAATTTCGGCAGGTTCTCCCCAAAGTGTCATCTCATCTTTAGCATAAATATCCACACGGTCATCTGCAACTAAACGGTGACCACGTTTGACAAGTTCAAGTCCAGTTTCACTCTTACCGATACCACTATCACCTTGAATCAGAACACCCATACCATAGATATCCATTAAAACACCATGCACACTTGCACGTTCGGCCAAACGAGAGTCCAAGTAACTTGATAGTTCACCAGATAGACGACTGGTTGCAGTACGACTTGTTAAAATAGCGATTTTACATTCTCTAGCAGCCTTTAACATTTCTTCTGGAACTACTAAACCACGCGCAACAATAACTGCAGGTGTTTCTGGTTGGAACAATTTCTTCAAAACCTGGTAGCGGTTGTGAGAAGACATGCTAATGAGATAGGACCACTCCTTCATTCCCAACAGTTGGATACGTTCTGGAGTATAGTAATCAAAATAGCCTGTCATTTCGAGACCTGGTCGACAAATATCGCCCGTATTGATTTCTTTTTCAAGTAATTCTGGCTCGCCATAGACAATGTCTAATCTGAGCTTATCAATCATTTCTTTTACTATAACTGACATATATTTCTCCTTCAATAGAGTTCTCTTACTATTATATCAGATTGTAGGTGGAAGTTTGTATTTTTTACAGTGTTTACGCTATTAATTTATCTGATAAAATTTGAACGATACAAAAAGGATTAAACAACAAATTGTTGTCTAATCCTTCTGACTATTATTTCATAATAGATAGTGCACTTTAGTTATCTTGTTTCTTTAAGCCCAAGACTCCAAGACCAGCTACCAAAAGTGCTACACCTGTTGCAAACAATGATTCTTTAGAACCAGTATTTGGCAATTCCTTTTTAGGTTCAGATGTTGTAGACGTAGTTTCAGGTTTTGTTTCTTCAGTTGTTTTGCCTGAAGTTGTTTCTTCGCTTGATTTACCTGGAGTTGTCTCACCTGTTGTTGTAGTCGTTGTTGACTCAGCTGTTGTTGTAGTGGTTGTTGGCTCTTGGGTTGTTGTGGTTGTTGTAGTTTGCCCAACTGTCGTTGTAGTCGTGGTTGTTGTTGGCTCTTGGGTTGTTGTTGGCTCTTCTGTTGTTGTCGTGGTTGTTGTAGTACTAGTTGTTGTCGTAGTTTGTTCAACTTTTTTATACCAGTGGATACGATTCCCTTCACGATCTTTTTCTGTTTTTACAAACTCATAACCATCAATAGTAGCTGGAT
>CABPWC010000082.1 GCA_902461025.1 uncultured Streptococcus sp. | reverse complement strand
GAACCAACGCATGAGGGAGTCAAAGTCCCTTGCCTTACCGCTTGGCTATACCCCATTGATGATATGGAGAGAGAGGGATTCGAACCCCCGAACCCGAAGGAGCGGATTTACAGTCCGCCGCGTTTAGCCTCTTCGCTATCTCTCCGACAATCAACGAAAACTATTATATCATGAAAATTTGCAAAAAACAAGCATTATTTTGCTAAATTATAGTTCTCAATCAATATTTCCACAGCTTTTTCAAGATTCTTGTAAAAACTATCGACATTTCCATTCTTTATGATTGCAAATTGGTCATCTAGTTCGGCAATTTCACCGATTAACTTTTTACCAATTGTTAATGTGTAACCAGCGTACTTATCTTTTCCAACTACTACTTTAGCATCTGACAATTGAATCTCAATTTTTTTATCTTTTTTGCTCATACCATACCTCTTTTCACTTTCTCTATTTTACAAGAAATTCCCTAATCTAGCAAGAAAAAACTCTCTATCAAGCTTATCTTGACAGAGAGTTTAAGGAATAAAATAGAAAATTTTTTAATTTGAAAATTGAATCATTAGTGAGTCGTCCCTCCGACCAATTTCAAATCTTTATCTTTATGGTCCACAATAGCAACAATCGCAGCTTCGATACCTCGGACAATATCTCTTAAGCACATGGATGCAGTATTAGGCTTATTTACCACTTGTTTTGTCATATAGGGAATATGCATAAAGCCTGCTCTCATATGTGGAAATTTCTTATCCGCTAAATAGAGTGCCTGATACATCAAATGGTTGCAAACAAAGGTTCCAGCTGTATTGGATACTGAAGCAGGTAACCCTTCTTCTTTTATGGCTTGTACCATTGCTTTGATAGGAAGTGTGCTAAAGTAGGCAGCTTCTCCATCTAGGCGAATGGGAGTGTCAATCGGTTGATTTCCTTGGTTATCTGGAATTCTAGCATCATCTTGATTGATAGCAACTCTCTCAGGAGTTAAACTCGCTCTTCCTCCTGCTTGTCCGATGCAAAGCACAACATCTGGATGGTATCGTTTTATTTCTGCTTCTAAAACCTCTGCTGATTGATAAAAGACCGTTGGAATTTCTACCCAATGGAGCTCTGCACCATTGATTTCAGACGGTAATGATTTAACAGCTTCTAGAGCTGGATTGACCTTTTCACCACCAAAAGGATCAAATCCTGTAACTAATATTTTCATTTTATTTCCTTTACTAAAATGCCAAAAAGTACATCAGAAATACATGTATGACAATCATGACAATAGCTACTCCTACTTGCGCTTTGATAACACCATTTGGATCTTTCATATCCAAAAGGGCTACAGGTAGAGTATTGAAATTAGCAGCCATTGGTGTTAATAGAGTCCCACAACAACCTGCTGTCATAGCAAGAGCACCCGCCACGATTGGATCTGCTCCCAAGGAAAATACAAAGGGAACACCAATTCCAGCAGTAATGACAGTAAAGGCGGCAAAAACATTACCCATTATCATGGAGAATAAAACCATCCCAAGGACATAAGCTAACACACCCATAAAACGACTGCCCGAAGGAACTATACCGCTTATCAAGTGAGAAATCAAGTCTCCAACTCCAGCTACAGTAAAAATAGCCCCCAAAGCTCCTAAAAGTTGGGGAACAATCCCACTAGTTGAGACTTGCTGAACCATGCGATTGTTTTCTGCCAGCAAGCTTTTAGGAGAACTCTTAGTAATCAATAAGAGAGAAATGGTTGCTAAAAATGCTGCAAGGCTGATAGCAATCTTACTAAACTCAGGGATCATTTTTGCTAATACTAAAGCAATCAAAGCCATCAGCATGACCGGAATAAAAATTTTATTCTTCAACCGTTTAGCTTCAATATTTGCCTTGACTTCATTCAGAGACGGCAAGGTTCCGATACGAACCTGTTTAAAGAGTGTTAGTAGGGCTAAGAGCACTACGATAATTCCAATAACGATAGATGGTAGATAGGAACCACCAATAAAACTGATTCCCAATAAAGCCCAAAACCCAGCTGTTCCATATCGAACTGGGTTTGCTTTGTCTTTATAGCTACAATAGGCCGTGTGAAGAAATTGACAACCAATCACAATATAGGTTAACTCTAATAACTGTCTTGCTAGATTGGTCATTCTTCTTTTCCTTTACTAAGCTTATTCGCTAGCAATTTTCTATCAAATAAGTAATTATACAGTCCTACCACAAGTAGGGCAACTCCTGCAACAATAAGAGAAGCCGAAGCGATCCCTGCATAATTACTTTCGTAACCTAATTGGTCCAGAGTGCCCCCCACCAAGAGGACACCACCTGCACCAACAAAAGTGTTCTGAGCAAAGAAATTTGCAAAATTATCATTTGCTGCTGCACGCGCTTTTAGCGCTTCGCTCTCCTGCTCCGTTAATTTTCTACCTAATTGTGACTCTGCCGCTGCTTGTCCCATGGGTTGAACCAGAGGCCTTACAAACTGCGGCTGCCCTCCTAGACGAATGGCAAAGAACCCGTCGAGTTCCCGAAAAAAGAAATAAATTGTATAAAAACTTCCTACGGTCAGCCCCTTTATCCTTTGAATCAAGTCAATTGAACGTTGCTTGAGTCCAAAAGTTTCAGATAAACCAACCAAGGGCAAGGTTACCATAAAAATCGTAAGAACTCGTTGATTGCTAAATTCTCTTCCTAAAATTTCCAAGAACTCAACAAGAGAAACTCCGGAAATTAGAGCTGTAACTAAACTAGCTAAGACTACCGTTGCGATGGTATCTAATTTATAGATAAAACCAACCACAATGATAACTATCCCTATTAGTTTAATCCATTCCATATAGGCCCCTTTATTCCAAAAATACTAATCAGTTTTATTTGACATGACTTTCTAGTTCTTTTTGGTATTTACTGTTTGATTCCAATTTTTCTTTTTGCCATTTTTCAAGAGCTGCTTGATATTCTTTAGCAGATACAATTTCTTTTTGCAATTTCATTCCTTTGAAGATATATGGATCACCCTTAATACCTACTTGTGAGTATGGTTTAGAGAATGGAACGACGTTGCTGACAACTGGTGAACCACCTGATGAAGCGGTTGGCATCAAGAGAGAACTATCAGTGAGCCATGCTTGAGCTTTAGCATATTTTTCATATCTCTTATCCAAATCGTTTGTTTCAGAAACTGCATCATCCAAGAGTTTCTTATATTCGTCCAGACCAAGTTGAGCTACTACTTCCTTGTCTTTACCTTTCGTAATACCAAGGTGTTTCATAGCAGAACCAGTCTTAGGATCCATGATATTAAGATAACTTGCTGGGTCTTGGTAGCTTGGAGCCCATCCAGTACTGTTCAAGTCATAGTCTTTTTGAGCTGGAACACGCGCTTGCGATGTAATACTTTCCTTTTCGTTATCGGTCATCTGAAGGACATCAATCACGACATTTTCAGAACCAAGAGTTGACTCGATTGATTGTTTGAAGGAATTGCTTTGTTGAACGGCAATTGTATCTGTCTGTTCAACCGGCACATCCAAATGAATTGGGAAGGTTACACCTTTTGCTTCCAATTCTTTCTTAGCTTTTTCAAATGAAGCTTTGGCTTTATCAGGATTATAGATAGTATCTTTTCCGTCTACAAGTTCAACACCTTTCCATTGGTCTCCATAGTTGACCAATTCTGCTTGAGCAATATCACCAAAGTTTTTACCACCAGATTGTACAAAGTTATCTGGAACTAGGCTGTTACGAATAATCTTATCCGCACCATCTTCACCGTTAAGCTGTGCAGCATATGAATGACGGTTGAAGGCAAAGTTGATTGCTTGACGGAAGTCCTTGTTCAGCATTGCTTCTTTTGTAGAAGTTTTCTGTTCTTCACTTGTTTTTGCTGTCTTATTGTATGATTGACGGTTTACGTTAAACGTGAAGTAATAACTAGTTGAATCCTGTGGACTGTAGGTGATTTTATCTCCGTATTGTTCTAAAGTAGAAGCAAAATTTGAGCTACTTGGGAAGATACGAGCTGTTGTATAAACGCCTGAAGAGAAACTACGGATTAATGATTCTTGGTCTGAACCATCATAGTAGGTCAATTTAACCTTCTCGATTTTAACTTTCTCTTTATCCCAATAGTTTGGATTCTTTTCGTATTCAATTAAAGATTTTGAAGTCAATGTCTTCAAGATATACGGACCGTTATAAAGGATACCAGATGGGCTGACTGCTCCGTAATTTTTACCTGAAGCTTTAAGGAATTCTTCGTTTACTGGCAACATGGTTGCTGAAGTCACTTTTGAATTCCAGAAACTTTCAGGTGCGTTAAGAGTATACTGGACTGTGTAATCGTCCAACGCCTTAACTCCAACTGTTGAGAAGTCGTTAGTCTCACCAGTCATATATTCATTCAAGCCCTTGATGGAGTTTTGAATAAGAGTGACACCGTCTGATTTGCCATCTGCTACGTGTTTCAACCCAGTAACAAAGTCATGTGCAGTTACTTCAGCGTATTCTTCACCCTCTGAAGTATACCATTTAACTCCTTTACGAAGTTTATAAGTATAAGTTAAACCATCTTGTGAGACGCTCCAATCCTCAGCTAGAGATGGAACCAAATTTCCGTATTCGTCATTTTCCAACAAACCATCAACAACGTTACCAATGATATCCGTTGTTGAAGTACGAGTTGCGATACTGTAGTCCAAAGATGATGGGTCTACTCCATAGACGTAAGAGAAGGTTGTAGGTGCGTCTGCTTCCTTGTCAGCTTTACCACAAGCCACAAGAAGAACTGCTGTACTCAGGACAACTCCTGCTGTTAACATCCACTTTTTCGTTTTCATAAAGATCTCCTTTAATAATGTTTAATCTACTTTTACAATCCAGCCTTCTGGTGCTTCAATGTCACCAAATTGGATACCTGTCAATTCATCGTATAGTTTACGAGTCACTGGACCAACCTCTGTTTCACTGTAGAAAACATGGAAATCATCACCGTGTTGGATTCCCCCAATAGGTGAAATTACTGCTGCAGTACCACAGGCACCTGCTTCTACAAATCGATCCAGACTATCAATTGGTACATCCCCCTCAACAGGTTTCAAGCCCAAACGATGCTCTGCCAAGTAAAGTAATGAGTACTTGGTAATGGATGGCAAGATTGATGGACTCAATGGCGTTACAAACTCATTATCAGCTGTAATCCCAAAGAAGTTTGCTGAACCGACTTCTTCAATCTTGGTGTGGGTTGACGGGTCTAGGTAGATAACGTCTGAGAAATGGCGGGATTTAGCCATTTTTCCCGGTAAAAGACTGGCTGCATAGTTCCCACCGACCTTGGCAGCTCCTGTTCCATTCGGTGCTGCACGGTCATACTCATCTTGAATCAAGAAGTTTGTTGGAACCAACCCACCCTTAAAGTAGTTTCCAACAGGCATAGCAAAGATAGTGAAAATATACTCCTCAGCTGGTTTTACCCCAATGATATCTCCAACACCAATCAAAAGTGGACGGAGGTAAAGGGTTCCACCTGTTCCATAAGGTGGTACGTATTCTTCATTAGCACGAACAACTGCTTTACATGCTTCTACAAACATTTCTGTTGGAACTTGAGGCATCAAAAGACGATCACAAGTACGTTGTAGACGTTTAGCATTTTCATCTGGACGGAAGAGTTGTACGCTACCATCCTTTGTACGATAGGCTTTCAATCCTTCAAATGCTTGTTGTCCATAGTGAAGACTTGGAGATGATTCTGAAATATGCAAGGTTGCATCTTCTGTTAATTCCCCTTGTGTCCATTGTCCATCTTTAAAATAAGCGATATAACGATAAGGTAGTTTCATATAGGAAAAACCGAGATTTTCCCAATCGATTGTAACTGTCATGACAATCTCCTTTATTCTAATCAAGCTTTGTGTTCTATTCTACACTATTCTCCTAAAAATTCAAGTATTATTTGTAATTTTCTGAAAATTTTGCTTATAAAAAATCAGTCACTAGGACTGATTTTTAATTTTCTTTATCTTCTTTAAAGACTTCTTTGATGTATGCATCAAAAACTTCTTCATCAGAAATAGTATCTGAGATAAAGCTTCCGTTGCTAGTACGTTCTAATAGATTCAAATCTTGCAGGATTGACTCGTAAATTGTTCCGTTATTTGATTGAACAACTAGAGTTTGTTCTCCATCCTCTACTTCTGTACTAAAGAGATCTCCGATAAATCCTTGTTCTGAGACAGCACCGGCCAAGAAGACGCAATGTGGTTTACTCTTCAATTCTCTCAGAACTTGAAGACCACGCTTAGCGCGACTAGTTGCTGGAATTTCCTCTGTTGATACACGTTTCAAGCTTCCACGTTGCGTTAACAGATAGAAAGATGAAGTATTGCAGATAAAGGCAGCTTGAAGCTCATCATCTGCTTTCAGATTCATAGCTTTAACACCTGCAGCCTTGGCTCCAACAACTGGAACCTCTTCGATATTAAAGCGAAGAGCATAGCCATTTTTACTGATTAATAGGACATCATCTAGCTTGATTGGTGCTACTGCTACAATCTGATCACTATCGTCTTTCAACTTAGCGAACTTAACAGATTTAGAACGGTAGGTTCTCCATGGAGAGAATTCTTTGCGTTCAACACGTTTGATTTGTCCAAGGCGAGTCGCTGCAAAGTAGGTCGTCGCATCATCAAACTGATCCACAACTTC